>NZ_SMZO01000050.1 GCF_004358675.1 Meridianimarinicoccus aquatilis
GCTACACGGCTGCGTTCCGCGCCGCGGACCTGGGCAAGTCGGTGATCTTGATCGAACGCTATCCGTCTTTGGGCGGCGTGTGTTTGAACGTGGGCTGTATCCCGTCGAAAGCGTTGTTGCACGTGGCCAAGGTGATTACCGAAGCCGAGGACATGGGCAGCCACGGCGTGACCTTTGCCAAGCCAAAGATCGATCTGGACGAATTGCGCAAGTTCAAGAACAGCGTAATCGGTCAATTGACCGGCGGTCTTGGCGGTTTGGCCAAGGCACGTAAGGTCACGACCGTTCAAGGCGTTGGCACCTTCACGGGTCCCAACATGATCGAAGTTGCGGGTGCCGATGGCACGACTACAACTGTTAGCTTTGATCAGTGCATCATCGCGGCCGGGTCTGAGCCGGTGAAGCTGCCATTCGTGCCCCATGACGATCCGCGCGTAATTGACAGCACGGGCGCGCTTGAGCTTGCGGATATTCCCGGCAAGCTGCTTGTGTTGGGGGGCGGCATCATTGGCCTAGAAATGGCCTGTGTGTACGATGCGCTTGGAACCAAGGTCACTGTGGTCGAGCTGATGGATCAGATCATTCCCGGCGCCGACAAGGATATCGTCAAGCCGCTTATGACCCGGATCAAGGGGCGGTACGACAACATTCTGCTCAAGACCAAAGTCACGGATGTGAAGGCCCAGAAGAACGGTCTGAAGGTGACATTTGAAGACGATAAGGGTGAAACGTCGTCGCAGATCTTTGACAAGGTTCTGGTTGCCGTCGGTCGTCGCCCGAATGGCGGAAAGATCGAGGCAGGCGCAGCAGGTGTCGCCGTCGACGAGCGCGGTTTCATTGCCGTGGACAACCAGCAGCGTACAAATGTTCCGCATATCTTTGCGATCGGCGATCTGGTTGGGCAGCCGATGTTGGCACACAAGGCCGTGCACGAGGGCAAGGTGGCCGCAGAGGTTTGCGCGGGTCACAAACGGGCGTTTGATGCGCGTGTCATCCCGTCGGTGGCCTATACCGATCCCGAAGTGGCTTGGGCCGGCGTGACCGAAACCGAGGCGAAGGCCAAGGGCATCAAGTATGAAAAGGGTGTCTTCCCGTGGGCGGCATCGGGCCGCGCGCTATCCAATGCGCGCAGTGAAGGGCTGACGAAGTTGCTGTTTGATCCGGAAGACGACCGTGTCATCGGCTGCGCCATCGTTGGGACCAATGCAGGCGATCTGATTGCCGAAGCTGCCTTGGCGATTGAGATGGGGGCAGATGCGGTTGATCTTGGGCACACGATTCACCCGCACCCAACCCTGTCAGAAACCGTGAACTTCGCGGCCGAAATGTTTGAAGGTACGATCACGGACCTGATGCCGCCGAAGAAAAAGAAGCACTGAGGCATAGTAGACCGAAGGTTTTGGGGGCCGTACGTTTCCACTGCCGGAAAAAATACTGACTCAAAGACGCACGGCGCTGGACCCATCCGGCGCCGTGCGCGTTTATAGTGCTATAGGACTTGTGTGAGGGTGTAAGATATGGCTTCTGGATTGCTGGCGCTGCTCGATGATGTTGCCGCGATTGCCAAGGTGGCAGCTGCGTCGATTGATGATGTCGGATCAATGGCAATTAAAGCGGGCGCCAAATCCGCCGGCGTTGTGATCGACGATGCGGCCGTGACACCGCGCTATGTGGTTGGCTTCAGCGCCAAACGCGAGCTGCCTATCATTTGGGCCATCACCAAGGGATCATTGCGCAACAAGCTGTTGGTGTTGTTGCCGGGGGCCTTGTTGCTTGGGTTTTTCGCGCCTTGGGCAATCACGCCATTGCTGATGTTTGGAGGGCTGTTCTTGTGTTTCGAGGGGGCCGAGAAGGTCGTTGAAACAGTGTGGCACAAAGGCCATCACGACGGGGCGCATGGTGGAACGACGGCGACCAACCCGCCCGGTACGCCGGCAGATTTGGAAAAAGCCCGAGTCGCGTCGGCGATCAAGACAGACTTCATTCTCTCTGCAGAGATTATGGCCCTTACCCTTTCTTCCGTGCCAGAAGCCGGGTTTTTGCAGCAAGCGGCAGTACTTGCAATTGTTGCCGTTGGCATCACCGCGCTTGTTTACGGTGCCGTCGCAGTGATTGTGAAAGCCGACGATGTTGGCGTGGCGATGGCTGACCGTGACGGCACACTGATCCCTGCATTGGGGCGCGGGATCGTCCGGGCGATGCCCGGTCTGCTCAAGGCGCTGACCGCCATTGGAATGGTCGCGATGTTGATGGTCGGTGGCGGCATCCTGCTGCACGGTCTGGAGGTTCTCGGCGTGCCGTTGCCGCAGCACTTGGTGCACAACATTGCGCATTTGGTTGCCGGTATCCCGTCCGTTGGAGTCGCACTTGAATGGATAGTGAATGCGGCTTTGACGATGGTGATTGGCTTTGTCATTGGCGTGGTGCTGATCCCGATTGTGACCAAGGTCGTCATTCCCTTCGTCAGATTGTTCACGCGCCGCAAGGCGGATGGTGACGCCTGAGCCTCTGGTTGAGCGCGTGCCTTTTGCGGGGCGCGCTCTGCTCGACGGCTTGCGCGTCAGGCCAAGCGCTTTGCTTTCATGTGATCAAGATGGGCGGAGAAACTCTCAGGGGTCAGGTTTTCTGCCAAGGCGCGCATGAAGAACGCGGCTTGTGTTTCCGGGGCGAGGCCGCCTTTTGGTGGGTCACGATCAAGGTTGGTCGGAAAGGAATACCCCTCGGCTGCGGCGGCAATTGCGGCGGATAGTTCCGCGTCAGTGTGCCGACCTTCCCGCTTTACGCGCAGGGCGTGGGGAAACAGCAGCTTGCAGATCTTATGTCGATCAATCGTTTCCATCGCGCGGCCAAATGCGGATGAGACCTGCAGCAAATTCACCATCCGATGTATATTCGTGCTGCTGTTTGCGCCGGCTGCATGGAACAGTGCCGGGCTAAAGAAAAGGGCGTCGCCCTTGGCCAACGTCAGTTGCACATGGCGGTCGTCAAACACCGCCCGAAAGTCATCGCGGCGCCATGCGGCATAGCCCGGGCGGTAGGCTTGTGAGAAGGGGAGCAACTTTGTCGGGCCGCTGTCCAACGGCATATCGCAGTGCGCGATGCCGCCCTGCAACGTTAAAATCGGCGAGATGTCATGTACATGCGCAGGGTAAGCCGCGCTGACCTGTGCAGACTGAAAACCCAGATGGTAATCCCTGTGCACTTGTTGTGCCGCCCCGCCAGGGTGCACAAGATTGATCTGTGCAGTCATCTGATAGTTCGGCCCAAGCCAAGCCTCGCACACGGCAGCGATTGCAGTGTTTGCAAAGTAGGTCAGGAAGACCTCGGGCGATGCTTCGCACAGCTTTTGCAGGGAATTCCATATTCGGTCATTTGCCCCTGATGCTGCAAAGTGATCCCCGCCGCCGCCTGCCTCACGCTTTTCTCGCGCAATGATTGCCTGATAAATCGACGTGGCTTCATCCAGTATGTTGGTGTCCGAATACGCGGATTTCAGAACAAGGACGCCGGGGCCGGTGTTCAGGACTGCGGCCCATTCGGCCATAAGTCGTCGTCGCGGTTCTGGGTCGTCCAATGCAGGACGAAGCGCGTGCATATCGTAGATCGGGATGTTCTTTTCGACCGCGGCGGCGTGCTGAACCTGCGCAGGGTCCGGGGACTGGTCAATTAAGGCTGTAAAGTCTGATATCTGGCATTCTGAAGGGTCATAGTACCCCTTGTGACGTACATTGGCGCCTTTCATAGCAAGCCTCCCAGTTTTGCATAACGGCCCCCAGACTTCGTTGAATTGGACCAATGGCTTATCGTTAGCACACAAACCCAAGACTTGTTTTCAAGAAAGGTGTCCCGCCATGTGCCTGCTACTGAACGCTCTTCAGACTACTGGCTTCAGGTTCAGCGCGCGGGCCAGTTCAGAAAAACTATCAGCTGTCACCGGGTCTAAAGATATGCCGTTCTTGCGCCGCTCTAGCGCGACAGCCCACTCGCGATCCCCCGGTGCCATGACGGTGCGGCCCTGCTGCGCGGGCGATGTGCGGAGCAATTCAAGGTAGCGGGTGATCCCGGCCTGGACCAACTCGGCGCCTGCGAAGGCTGCTGGGTCCAGAACGGCAACGAACGCGCCCATTCCGCGTGGCGTGCTGAAATCTGGGCCTCCCATAGGGTCGATGTCCGGCGAAAGTTTCATCCCCGTCAAAACCGCCGAGAACAGTTCTGCGACGCCGCCAAGTGCCGCGCCCTTGAACCCGAACATGCCGCCCAATGGCGCCAGCATTGCAGACAGGTTGGGGTCGGTGACATCGGTGCCGTTTTCGTCGGATGCAACGCCGTCGGGCAAGGGTGTCCCGGTTGATCGGTACAATTCTACTCGGTTGAACGGTACCGCACTTGTGGCCATATCCAGCAGCCATGGGTTGCCGGGGGCAGGGCATGCGACGCTGATCGGGTTTGTGCCGTGAAACCGTTCTGCCCCGTCGTGCAGGCGCACAAAACTGTCACTGTTGCAGGTGACCAGCGCGAGCATGCCCCGCTGCGCGGCGCGCAACGCATAGGCGCCGGCAGGTCCGAAATGCGATGAACGTGTGATGCCGACAGCGCCAATTCCCGCCTCGCCTGCCAAAGTGCAGGCATGATCGATTGCGGCATATGTGGCCCGCGCGCCCTGTGCATTGTCGCCGTCCAACAGCCCAGTTCCGGCGCGGGTGCGTTTGAATTGAATTTGAGGCGTTTTGTTAAGCCGTCCGCCTTTCAGGCCGCGCGCATAGTGACCAAGCAGGCGCACCCCGTGGCTATCAACCCCATGAATAGAGCCATGCATCATCGAGTCCGTGCAATCGCGGGCCGTTTCGGCATCGGCGCCAAAACCGCGAAGTACCAATTGGCAGAAGGTCGTCAACTCATCGACTTTAACGGGTTTGGCCATGTTTCTTGTCCTTGAAATCACATGCGATTGGAACTGGTATACCGATGTTAGCGGCGGACTTCATTGCAAAATTACGCGGTTGCACCAGCGCTACTTAGGGTCGATGAAAAATCCCGGTTCTTATGAGTTGGCGTGAAGCCGGGTGCCGCCGGGCGGCTCGCCGATCCATATGGTTTCGGTGCCATCACGGCCGCGTAAGGCTTGGGCAGTGTGCTGCGAGAGACCGGCATCTTTCGCCCAATTCAGAGTGGCGGCACTGCTGTCGATCAAAAGGCCGGACAAGGCCAGTGACGCCTTGTGCGCACGCGCGACTTCTTGCAGGCGACTGGCCGTGTTCACGACATCGCCGCTGACGGACAGTTGGCGATGCGCCGCGCCGCCCAAAACACCAAGTTGCACCAGACCAGTGTGCCCTCCAACCCGAATGCCAAGGCCTGGCCAATTAGGATTGTTGTCCACAGCGGTGTAGAGCCTTTCGATAAAGGCAAGGGCATGCTCCGCGTCGTCCGGGCCAGAACGAGGGAGCCCAAAAATAACCAAAGCTCCGTCGCCAGCGAAATGCGCAATCATTCCGCCACACGGGTGCGCCGCGTCTTCGACCAACTGATGGAACATGGACAGGAACGCTTCGGTGCGCCGAGGGCCGAGATGTTCGGCGAAGGTCGTGAAACGGGCAACATCGACGAACATGGCAACGGCATGCTGCGGGGCTTGGTTCACCAGAGGGTTGGCATCGGTTGCAAGCGCCTCGACCAGATTGGCAGGCTGATATCGAGCAAGGTTCACCGTTCTGCGCCGCTGATCCAGTCGGCGCAGTCCCGCGCCAATGCTGGCGCCAAGGGCGAGAGCCGCAAACACCGTGGTTGCGTCCAGCCACCATCCCGCCAGGAAGCCGGCCTGCAAGATCGCTGCAACACAGATTGCAATTGCGAGTGTAGCAGCGGCTGCAACAAGCGGTCTGGCTATCCCGGCAGCGCCAAACCCAGCGATTGCGGCGAGGCCCGCGACCAGCGCGCTGCCCATCCACACGGGCGTATCCCGGCGCAAGAGGGGGCCGTTCAGCAGGTTAGCGGCAAGGGTTGCGTGCGCCTCGACCCCTGGCAGTGCTGGATCAAATGGGGTGGTTTGCCGGTCGCCAAATCCGACGGCAGTCGCCCCAATGAACACTGTCTTCCCTTGCAGATCGGCCTGTTCGATAGAGGCTGCGGAGTGCGTGGGAATAGTACCGCGTGGGCCGTAGAAATTCAGAGGGATGGTGCCTTTGAAATCAAGCGGAACAGCGATGCTGCCAAGGCCCAGTTCACCGCCAACGCCACTTGCAGGCACCAGAAGACGCGCCTGAGTGGCGTCTTGGCGCGCGATAAGGGCTGCAATTGATAAGCCCGGCAGAACCGTCATTCCATCCGCGGTCTTCAATGCAAGAGCTGGTGACATGCGCCGCAAAGCCCCATCGCCGCCATGCTTTACAGTAACGTGACCGAGGTTTGCCGTTTCTTGCAAAACAGCAGCGGGCAGTAGTGCCGGTAGAGGATCAAGGGGTGGAGGTCCCGCCACCATTGCAAAGCCGCCAGGTGCGAAAAGTTGGGGCGGAACCGCCGCGACATCGGCTTCGGCAACACCAAGAACAGAAGCACCGCGTTTCAACGCGGCGGCGAGAGCGATGTCCCCGGCCTTGGGTTCGACCAACAAGAAGTCCAACGCGATGGAGCGCGCGCCTGCGTCCCAGATGGCCGAAACAGCGTCAGCGATAGCGGAACGCGGTGGCGGAAACGTGTTGAGCTGGGCCATTGCCGTATCGTCAAATGTAACGATTGCCACAGAGGCCGGAGGAGGAAGTGGGCCGCGCAATGCGAACCGCGCATCCAAAAGCTGCCCTTCGATCCCCTGCCAGAACCCGCCCCGCTCACCGGGATGCCACATGGCAATCACGAGCGCGCCTATGAGCGTTGCAAGCAGTCCCCCCAGACGTTCCCGAGCTAGCCGCCGGTTTGGTGTCACCAGTCCGGGCCAAGAAGAGTGGCGAACATATCGATCCGTCCTTGCCCCCACTGTTTTATCGAACCGGGTTCGCCCGTGTTCGTGACGTCGATGCCGTCGCCAGGTTTGAGCATGACAGTTTGATCTGACGCACCGACAAACACAAAGCCATCACGGGCAAAAACAGCGGTGGCGCGGTCTTGAACGCGCATGGCCCACTCGGTTGATCGCACGGCCGCCACGGCTGACGGTGTGCGTACCTGTACGCCGTCGCCGCCGGTCTTTCCGAAAAGAAATCCCGCGATCCCATCCATCAGGCGCAGGCCGAATGGGCGTTCTGCACCGTCCAGCAAACCCGATACGGTCAGGGTGCTGTCCGGGCCCAGAACCACTTCCAGCCCGTCGGGGCAGGTCAGGGTCACGCGCGTGTCGGCGCCGGTGCTTAGTGTTGCATTGCGGCCTATGCCAAGGCCGGGTGTTGCCACGTGGCTTCCGGCACCGCGGGCGGAAATCGTGGCATCGCCGTCAACCCTGTGAACGACACAGGCTTCAGCAGGCTGTGCATGTACCGCGTGTGTGCCGCCCGTGAACGCCGCCCCAAAGGCAATGACCCCTGCTGCAATATGCAGGGCAGTTCCCCTCAAAGGCACTGATCGCACGTAGAAATTTCCGGTATGCTCATGTTTCATTCCCATGTTCTGCCGAAGCAATGGCATTGCGTCAATGCAGGTTCGTTGCATGCAGATCGGTGGTCACCCGCTTTCAGCGGCGAAACCCTTTGATGGGGCCAAGTGAAAAGGCGAAACCTTTGGGTTTATCGAGACGGCGTTGGAAGGGGTACAGGGCTTGCGAAAGGCGTGTATATAAATCAGGTGAGCCGCGAAGGGCAGGCCATAGGTTTCCCTTCGCCCGCCCAACCGATATGCGGCTTAAGCGGTGCCTCGCACGGGGCGGTCTTTGTCGATGTTGAACTTCATCCCATCCAACAATTCTTCCAGATCAGGTCGCGCGGCCGGCCCGTTCGAGATATCAACCAGCATCAACGTGCCGTCGGGGCGAAGTGCAAACGCGCCTGGCTCTGCGAATAGATCTGTTGTCTCAGCTTCTGACAAGGGCTCTGACACATAGAGTCCCAGCGCGCGCATCTGCGGAACCGTCAAGCCATAGCAAAGATCGAAATTCCAACCGAATTCCGCCTTGTTTGCGAGCGCCTTTTATTCGGTGTCGCCCGAGACGACCACGACGTCTAGGGTTTCGGTCCAGGCGGGCAAAACGGCGTTGAGCTTGTTCAAAAAGCGTTTGCATCGCGGGCAGTGCTTGCCCCGATACACGAACAGCATTGTCCAACGGTCTTTTGGGGCACCTATTGATATGGACGTGTCCGCCCCGGCAACCGCCAGGTTCATTTCGTCGACGCGTTCACCGACACGAGGTTTAGAGTCACTCATGAAAACTCCCTGTTTGTTGAGGATATTGTAATTTCTTCAGCCATTAAGATGGCATCCACAGTGGGCATGTAAAATCCATTTTCAGTGATGTCCAACTTGGGTGGCTACCTCAGGATCAAAGCGAAGACGGCAACAGCATCCGCGGCAACCACAGAGCGATTTCAGGAAACAGCATGACCAAGATCAAGATTATCAGCATCGGGATCAAAATGATCACGACATCGCGAATGACTTGTATCACATTCAGTCCGCCGATCGATGCGGATATGAGCAAACACAATCCGTAGGGCGGAGTAACAAGCCCAAACGCCAGCGAAATGATCCCGATCATCGCGAAGACAACTGGATGAATGTCTGCGGCTGCGGCCACTGGCATCAAGACGGTTCCGAGAATGATAATCGTTGGGATGGCATCGATGAACAGTCCGAAGAGAAGGAACAACAGGGCGATGATCAACATCGTCTCGAAGGGGCCGGCATTGAGTTGCGTAAGCATTTCCACGATCAGTCGCGGCACTTTATAGAAGGCCAGCAACCAGCCGAATGCGGTTGCGGTTCCGATCGCGAACAGTGAGATGGAAGCGAAGCGACCCGTGTCGTAAAAGATATGACCGAGGTCACGAAAGCTTACTGTGCGATAGACGAACAGCCCGAGGATCATCGCGTAACCAGCGGCAATTATGGCACTTTCAGTTGGGGTTACAACCCCGCCAATGATTCCGCCAACAACGAATACCGGGGTCAGAAGCGCAAGAATGGACCCGCGAAATGCGGTCCAGAAACTGGAAAGAGTCGGGCGTCCGGCGACCGGATAATTGTACACTTTCGCATAGACGAATACCGTGCTCAGCAGCGCAAAACCAATCAGCATTCCGGGGATGGCCCCGGCCAGAAACAACGCCCCAACCGAGATTTGCATCACACCGCCCCACACGACCATCAAGATGCTGGGAGGGATGATGACGCCCATCACCGATGAACACGCAGTGATGGCGACGGAAAACCGTGTGTCGAACCCTTCGCGTTGCATAGCGGGGATCAGAATTTTTCCGCAGCCGGCCGCATCCGCAGTCGATGACCCGGAAATACCTGCGAACATCATGGAAACCATGACATTCACGTGGCCCAAGCCACCCGGCATCCACCCAGTCATCTCTCTTGCAAGAGTGATCAGTCGATCTGTTATCTTGCCAGAATTCATCAAGTTGGCGGCCAGCAAGAAGAATGGCACTGCAAGAAGGATGAAGGAATTGTACGACTGGAACATCCGGTCCAGCAAAATGAAGGGGGTCAGGCGCAGGTCGAGAACCACCAGCGGCATCGTTGCCAAGCCGAGTGCAAACGCGACGGGAACACGCAAGATGACCAGCATCAGGAAGCCGCCCACCAATATGGCGCAGGCCAACCCGGTTGAAACGATCATTGTGCTGCGCTCCTTTGAAGGCGGTACGTCTTGAAGAGTTCTGACAGTCGATAGGCGGCGAATACCGCCCAGCCTGCGCCGGCGATAGGAACCGAGATGTGCGTCCATGCCATGTTGGCCCGAAGCATCACGGAGTTTTGGATAGCGCCAAATTTTGTGTATTCGACCCCGTACCAGGCGAAAAATACGCCGAAAATAATGATCAGAACGAGAACAAGGCCCTGTTGAATCAGGGCGCCCAAGGCGGATTTGGCCTCAGGAATAACTTCGACATTGAAATGCGTGTTGTCCCAAACAGCGATCATTGATCCGATCATGACGACCCAGACAAAGATGAACGTCGCGAGTTCTTCGGTCCACAGATAGACGGGTATGATGCCGGTGTAGCGCGCCAGGACCTGCGCGGCGACGGGGATGGCCAAGGCGAAAGTCAAGACCCCGATCAGCACACGAAGCCCAAGACACACACGTTCGAGTATTGTGCCGATCATGTCGGTTCCCTCTGTCTCTGGTTTACCCATGCGCAGGTGTCGACCACGCCAGGATTGCCCGGCGTGGTCGTTGTTCTGTCTTACTTGGCGCGGATCGCAGTCAGCAGATCAGTTGCACCAAGTTCCGCCGCGTAGGCGTCTTGAACTGGGATCGAGAGCTCAAGAAGCTTATCGCGCTGAGCAAATTCAGAAACGGTGATTTGACCCGCATCTGCCATTTGCTGCAATTTCAGCGCGTCTTCCGAGCTTTCGATTTCGCGGCCGGCGGCTCCGGCAGCAAGACCCGCTTCAAGGACAATTGCCTGAAGGTCCTCGGGAAGCTTGCGGAAGGTTTTGCCGCTCATCACCAGGGGGCGCACTGTGATGGCGTGCTTGGTCAAGGTGATGTTTGGCGCAACTTCGTAAAACTTGAGGTTCTGGATTGAAGCCGCTTCGTTTTCAAAGCCCGCGATGACACCGGTCTGAATGGCGTTGTAAACTTCGTTATAGGCAATGGCAGAAGGTGCTGCGGTGATTGCCGAGAAAATCTTGGCTTGGATCGGCGCACCCATCACACGCATCTTGTGACCACCCAGTTCATCCATGTTGGTGATCGGCTCAGCGGAGGCCAGATTGCGCGTGCCGCCGCCGGCGTACCCAATGACCTTGATGTCTGCGGCTTCGTACAACTTGTCTTCAAGCGGTTTCAGCACGTCCGACGACAGGACCGCGTTCCAGTGATCCAGATCGCGGAACAGGAACGGCATATCCATGAGCGGGATGGACGGGGCGAACACGGCCATGTTCGATGGCGCCATCACGGCATAATCAATGGCAACACCTTGTTGCAGGAACGTGACGAAATCGCTCTCATCGCCAAGTTCACCGTTCAGGTGCATCTCGAAGGAAATCTCGTCGCCATACGCTTCGCCGACCAGACGTTCAAATTCACGCAATGTCTTGGTATACGCGTGGTTTTCGTCGAACAGGCTTGCGGCACGCAGAGTGATCTCTGCTGAACCGGCAGTGGCCGTGATCGCTGTCAGCGCTGCTGCCATCGCCGTGTACTTCACCCCGGCGAATGTTGACGTCAAATAGCTCATATCGTCCTCCCAGACTTTGGTTCTGCGGAAAATCCGCATCTGCGCCGATAAACCGATGTAACGGGCTTGGCGGCATATTATGATCCGTGTTTCGATGCCGAACCTTGGCAGGTCGACCCGATCTTCGTCAAGGTAAAAAGAGCACTAAGATACTGAAAATAAACAAAAATAATGCAAGCCAGAGTCACGCCAGGCGCGACCGTTTCGCATCTTTCGTCCCAACTCATAGGTTAGATTGGTGCGTGTTAGCTGTAGTGGTCGAGTGCCCCCATGTTAGCCTTGCTGAGTTTGTTGGAGCGTTTTGCTGTCGGTCTCATGCGCTGCGTCTCACCTCTGCATGTTCAAGTGCTGTCATGATCCCGCGCAACTCGGCCAACCCTTTCAGGCGGCCAATCGCGGGGTAGCCGGGCTGAGAGGTGCGACCCAGATCATCCAGAATACTCTGGCCATGGTCCGGTCGAAACGGAATGGAGGCATCTTCCCGCCCCGCAGCCCGGCGTCTACTTTCTTGGCGAAGGATCGCGGCAACAAGAGCAACCATATCCGTCACCCCGCCAAGGTGCTCGGCTTCGTGAAAGCTGCTGACAATTGCATCACCTTCGCGTTGAACGTTGCGCAGGTGTATGAAATGGACCCGGTCGCCAAGGCGGTCCATCATTGCGGGTAAGTCATTGTCCCGCCGCGCGCCTAACGATCCGGAACACAACGTCACCCCGTTGGACGGCAAATCAACTGCATCCAGTACATGTTGATAGTCCGCTTCGGTGGACATAATCCGCGCAAGCCCAAGCAGCGGAAAGGGCGGGTCATCGGGGTGACAGCAAAGGCGCAGCCCAAGTTTTTGAGCGTGCGGCGCAACCTCGGACAGGAAGTCGATCAAATGTGTGCGCAGCGTGTCTGCTGAAATGCTGTCATAAGCCGCCAGATGCGCGCGCACATCATCAAGCGTCAAATGCTCTGCCGCGCCAGGCAATCCGCAAACGGCATTCTTGGCGAGTTCGGCGCGGCGACTTTCGGGCATGTCGGCGAACCGACGGCTAGCTTCCTCATTCACATGGTCGGGGAAGCTATCAGCAGCGCCCGCGCGTTGCAGGATGTGAATATCAAAGGCTGCGAAATCAATGAGATCGAACCGCATGCAGGTTGCGCCATTGGGTAGCCGATGGTTCAGGTCTGTCCGCGTCCAGTCCAGCACTGGCATGAAATTGTAGCAAACGATCTTTATCCCAGCCGCAGCAAGGTTCGTCAGGCTTTCCTTATATGCTGCGATATGAGTTTTCCAATCGCCGGTCTGGCGTTTGATGTCTTCGGAAACGGGAAGGCTTTCGACGACTTCCCATTCCAGATGAGAAGCCGCGCCGTCTTTCATCCGGGAAATATCATTTTGGCGACGCGAGATTTCTTCCGGCGACCAGACAACGCCGGGCAACAGGTGATGCAACGCAGAGACGACACCTTCGACGCCAGCTTGGCGCATGTCATCAATCGAAACCGCATCATTGGGTCCGAACCATCGCCACGTCTGTCGCATGAAGCCTCCCAACTCCAAATCTCTCAGCGCAAACTGGCATACTTCCATACATGTTGACAAGTATGGAAGTATGCCAGACGCTAAGTGATTGGAGGAGTTGCCCAAATGAACGTGCCCAAACGGCTGGACAGGCTTGCCCTAGACGGGGCCGTCGCACCGCAATTGCATGGACTGCTCCGGGATCGCATCGTTTCTGGTGAATTGAGTCCCGGACAGCGCGTATCAGAGACAGAGTTGGCAAAGGCCTATAACGTGTCGCGTCAACCCGTCCGAGAGGCGTTCATCAAGCTGGCTGAAGAGGAGTTGGTGGATGTGCGGCCGCAGCGGGGGACTTTCGTACGCGCCATTTCTGTTCAAGCAGTTCTAACAGCTCGGTTCGTTCGCGAAGCGGTGGAGGCAGACCTTGTGCGCCGCGTGGCCCACCACGCCAATCCGGCAATCGTCGCCAAACTTGACGATCAGCTTGAGCTTCAGCGCGAGGCAACAAAGGCGGATACCGCGACAGAGTTTACGATCCTCGACAAGGCATTTCACCGTCTGCTTGCGGAATTTGCCGGTCAGCCTGAGGTTTCTGCGCACCTGCAAGCTCAAAGCATTCACATAGACCGGGTACGGAATATAGGCGCCCGGACCTTTTCGCTGGAAAAGCTCTTGGTCCAGCATAGGGCAATCGTCGATGCAATCAGGGCCGGGGATGTTGCGGCTGCGGAGCAGGCCATGCGGCTGCACTTGCGTGAAATCAACAATGATCTGCCTCGGATCGTCGAGGCCAGTCCACACTATTTTGAAGGTATCGAAGCGCTCTTATGAAGACGACACAAACGGGCGCTACAGGCCCTATTTCGAAAACGTACCCAACTGATGAGGCCTCCGCGCAGGACTGTGTGAACTGGTTTTGGGCTGATTTTTTTCCAGCATGGACGACACGCGCTACTGACCCGGCCGGGCTGGGGTATTTTGACCTTATGGACGGGAATGGGGTGCCGCAAGCCGAGCGGAAAACAGCCTTGGCGCAGGCGCGTTTGCTCTTCACGTTTTCGCATTTGGCGCTTTTGTCGGGGGATCCAGCCCACAAGGCTGCCGCCGAAGTCGCCCGAACTGCGTTGTCTGCTTTTCGAAAGCCATCTGGGCTGTATTGTCGTGCGCTGGCCCGCGATGGCGCCCTGCTTGAGGAAAAAGACGCTCAACTTGCAACTAGCTACGACCAGTGTTTCGTGATCCTCGGTCTGTCGACTTGGGGCAAACTCAGCCCATCAGTCGAGACAGCAGCCGAATTGGAGGACTGCTGGAAGGCGATCATGAACCTTCTGGTGGACCCGGTTACGGGGCTCTTGCTGGAGCATGATGGTCTCGATGAGCCCGCTGCGGCATCTGCGCCACGCCGCGCGCAAAATCCGCACATGCACCTTTACGAAGCTGCGCTCCAGGCGTTCGAAGTGACGGGTGATGGACGCTGGATGGAGCGGGCTAAGTCTATTCGCGCCAAGGGCTTGGAATATTTTTTTGATGTGAAAACCGGCACTGTCGCTGAGTTCATTGCGCCCGACTTGTCTGAGTTGCGGGATTACGAGGGAAGTCGGCGCGAAATTGGTCACCAGTGCGAGTGGGCTTGGCTATTGACGCGAGAGGTGGACTTGGGCGGCGATCCTGAGATGCAGAATGTTGCCGCGCGGCTTCTGGATTTTGCCGACCGCCATGGCTTTGCCGCTGACGGTGCTATGCAAGGCGCAGCGTTTGACGCAGTTTCCACGGACCTGAAACGCATCGAGACTACGTTCTTGCTATGGCCACAGACGGAAGCAATCAAAACCTATGCGATCAGGAGCAATGAGGAAGATAATGGCGTGAAGGCAGAGGCGCTTACTCGGCTGATATTCCAGCGCTATTTCGCTGGACGCCCTGCGTTTGTGAATCAGCTCGATGCGGATGGCCAAGTCATTTGGGCGGATGGGTTGAGCCGGTTGCACTATCACTTGGTCTTGGCGCTGACGGAAGGTGCGCGCGCAGGGCTGTGGGCAAACCCAACATCGCGAAGCTGAAAGGATCGTCGCGGAGTTTAAGAGACGTCAGTAAATTGCTGATCTTATTGGGCGACACCAATAGAGGGTCGCCCAATCGCCAAGGTTTGTCTTAATCTTCGATCAGACTTCCAAAGGTGAGTCGCCGCGTTCCCATAAAAGTGAATGAAAAACTTCATCTACAGGAGTTTGCGCGACGTGGTTAATGTAATTTGACATCGTTTTTTGGGCCAATCCAAGGATCACATCCAACACTGCCCGATGACCGTAGCCCGCTTCGAAGAAAGCGTTCATTTGCTCGTCTGATACGTTGCCGCGTGTGCGGACCATTTGCACGGTAAAGGTGCGCAGAGCCTCCAGTTTTGCATTGGGCAGCGGTGTTTCATTTCTGAGCGCTTCGGTGATTTCGTCCGAAACTTTCATCATTTTCGCTATGCCTGTGTGGGCAGGCACGCAGTAGTGGCATTCGTTTTCAACGTTGATCGACTGCCAGACAACGGTCAATTCATCGGCGTCAAAGTCCGTCTCTGTGAACAGTTTGTGCAGCAGTTGATAGGCTTCATAAGCCTGAGGGCTTTCGGCCAGAACCTTGTGCAAGCCGGGCAGGCGACCGAATGCTCTTTGCGAGTTTTCCAGCAACGGCTTGGAGGCTTCTGGGGCAGTGGTCAGGTCGTGTGAGGGGAATGCCATGTCAGGTGTCCTTAAGAATTTTGCGTGTTTCTGTCATCTAGGCTTTATTGAGTGATCACTCAAGTATATAATTGAGTGAGTGCTCAAATATTGGTGATCTCATGCCGCGCAAGCCGAACTATGATCGTGATGACCTGATCGCCCGCGCGCGTGACCTGTTTTGGCGGCGCGGCTGGGCGGGAACGTCCTTGAAGGATCTCGAGTCGGAACTGAAAATGAAGCCGGGGAGTTTCTACGCAGCCTTCGGGTCTAAGGATGCGCTGTTCGAACTGGCTTTGCAGAAATATGCGTCTGATGGTGCTGCGCGGCTGAATGCGTTGGCGGAAGAATTCGGGCCGCTGAGCGCGCTTCAACGACTGCCGGAAATGGTCATCGACAATGATCAGGCCCCGGCGAGGGCGTGCATGTTATCCAAGACACTGCTTGAGTTACAGTCACATGCCCATCCCCTTGCCAAAAAGGCTGACGAAAAACTTCAGCTCATGGAAGCGCAGTTTGCGCAGCTGTTTATGCGGGCTCAGGAGATAGGGGACGTCGCGCAAGATCGTGACCCGAAATCGCTGGCTAGAAAGTACCAGTCCGACCTGTTGGGCCTCAGAGTGTCAGCAGAACGAGACGGGGTAGACGCAAAGTCCATCGCCGCCGATATTGCAGAGGGTCTGGCACGGCTGTGAAAGAATTGATCCTGTGATTTATCCAGAATGTGGGCAGAGGGCTGCTTCCCAGACGTGTTTTCGATCAGCACATTGGGTCAGCGTCAAAGATGTGTCTGGCGACGATCGCTAGGTACCGTCTTCCGTAACCGCACCAGCCAACAGGGTTGGCTCTGCTAGATTGCGCGCGCGGGCCACAGCTGACAACTGCTCAAGAAGTTGTGGGCGGCGCACGGGTTTGGAAAGAAATCCATCCATGCCCGCCTCACTGCATTTTTCCCGATCAGTATCAAAGGCATTCGCTGTCAGGGCGATGATCACCGGTTGTTCGATGTGTTGAAGACGGATTGCGCGTGTCGCCTCAAGGCCGTCCATCCGTGGCATAGACATGTCCATGAACACGACGTCGGGCGTATGTGCCAGTGTCATATCCAACGCTTCCTGTCCGTCTTCTGCGAACAGCGTTGTCAGGTGCACAGAACCAAGAACCTTTTCAAGCAGCATCCGGTTGATGGCGTTGTCGTCTGCGACGAGGACGCGCAATTCTCTTGGCGGGGCGATGTCCTCGTTGATGGTGGTCACGTCTGGGGCGCTCTCTCGTGATGTCGTCGGGGTTTCGGGGTCCGCGTCAGCTGCATAGCCCAAATGAACAGAAACAGTGAAAATCGATCCCTCTTCCGGGATAGACGTGGCAAAGATATCGCCCCCCATTAATTTCGCGAGTTTCTTGGAAATGGTCAATCCCAACCCAGATCCACCGAACCGGCGCGTAGTTGTCGTTTCGGCTTGTGTGAAACGGTCAAAAACGTGCTCAAGCATTTTGGCGTCAATTCCGATGCCGCTATCGGCAACAGCAATGGTCAGCACATATCCGCGATCGGTTTCTTCGCATTCAGCCTGCACCCGAATGTCGCCCTTGGACGTAAATTTGACGGCGTTTCCAATCAAGTTGAGCAGGATTTGCCGTAACCGCCCCGCATCGCCCATGACCATCTTTGGAAGATCGTTGCCCTTTTCGAATCTCAGTTCGAGACCCTTTGACATCGCTTCGGTTTGAAACAGGCGAACCACATCGGCTATCGCGGTCGCCGGATCAAAGCGAATTGGTACGATGTCGAGCTTGCCGGCCTCCAGTTTTGAAAGATCGAGAATGTCGTTGAGAATGCTCAACAGGGCCTCGGCTGAGCTTCGGATCGTTTCGGCGTAAAGCTGTGACTGCGAGTCCAGTTCAGCTTCGCACAGAAGTTCTGCCATGCCGATCACGCCGTTCATCGGCGTTCGGATTTCATGACTCATCGTGGCAAGGAAATCAGACTTGGCTTGCGCGGCGAGTTCCGCGGCTTGTTTGGCCTTTGCTAATTCGCGGGCATAGGTTTTTGCGGCGGTAATCTCGCGTTCGATCGAGATGATCATTTCGACTTTGTTGTCAGCATTGACGATGGGAACCAGGTTGACCTCAACCCACATTTCCCGGCCTGTCGCGGTATAGTTTATGATTTCGTCCCGGTGCGCGCGCCCTTCACGGGTGGCCAGGTCAATTCGCGCGACAGCATCTGGATTAGTGCGCGGCCCGTGCAGGAATTCACTTGGTTTGCGGCCGCTGATCGTTGACAAAGAATACCCTGTTTGCTGAGAAAAGGCCTTGTTGACCCACACGACCCGCCAGTCAGGCGAAGTTATCAGAATGCTGTCATTTGCATGCTGCGCCACAAGGGCAAGTTTACGGGTTTCCAACTGCTGTGCCCGCAACTCAGTCGCATTCTTTGCAAGGGCGGTTTGCCGTTCAAGAAGGGCGCGTGTCGTGTCCTTTTGCTTTTTGTGCACGTCCGAAAAGAACTTTATGAGGACATAGGTAACATACCCCATAATGCCGACGCCAAAAAGGTCGTGCCCGAAATAATAGGTTTGTTCGACAACCAAATCATAGCCAAACAAGACGAATGGCGTAAGGCCATAAACCGCAAGGCGTGCCACGGTTGCCTGCCGGTGGAAGGCGATCACCAGCCCGGCGTTCATGGCCGCCGCAGTCAGATACGCCAGTGCAAAAAACGTTGTTGACCCATCGTCGTCTGTCACCCAAGCCAAAATAACGCAGCAAGAAATGCTCAGGGCCTGCAAGGCGGCGGTAATAGAGCTGTTTCGGCGCAGCGGTGCATCCGCTGCACCCTTTTGCAGTTTTTGTAGAAGGTGCCGCAAATAAAGGCAGTCAACAGCTTCGCCGATCAGCGCGAATACAACGCTCAAGGCCCCGACCCAAGGTGCATTCAGAATGCCCAGCGAAATGGCTCCTGCTGCCGTCAGGATCTGCCGTGTTCCAAAATTGGATATCCGCCCGCGAGCATACCGGATCAGCAGGCCCCGCGGCGTATGGCGCGCTTCGAATGCTGCCAGGTTTTCCGTGGCGCGCTGTGTTTCTTCGCTCGATCCATCTGCCATTATCAAACTGTACCGCGCGCTTTAAAAGGTCGGCCCATGCGGCACGCCAGAGTTGAAGATATTTGCTTTATTCCCCTTGTTGGCATGTTGTGTGCAAGGCTGTACTGCGCGACCTGTCGCACACTGCGGCGGCATCTTGTTGAGGATCCAATATGACAGACACGCCCAAAAGACCGTCTGACCGCGCAGGATCGCCTGCTGCAGGCGCGAAACTCGAAATCAGAACCGCGACCGCCGCCGATGTTCCGGGGATCGTGGATCTGTCGCGTCAGGTTTATGCGGATCAAGGCCCCTACACTCATGGTCAGATCATGGGCCAGATCAATGCGTTTGCGCAAGGCACGTTTGTTGCACTTTATGACGGTCAAGTAGCTGGTTACGCGGCAACCCTGCGTGTGAGAGAGGCACGCGTGATGGCCCCGCATACATGGGCGGAAATCACCGGCGCAGGGTATGCGAGTCAATTCAATGCGCGGGGCGACTGGCTTTATGGGATCGAAGTCATGGTCGATCCGGCGTTTCGCCGTCTGCGTTTGGGCAAACGGCTTTATCAGGCGCGCGAACGGCTGTGCAGCGACCTTGGGTTGCGGGGTATTGCGTTTGGCGGCCGGCTACCGGGGTTCAAGCGCCATCGCAAAACCTATGCCGATCCCCAAGCCTATATTGATGCGGTGCGCAACGGGGCTTTGCGCGACCCGGTAATGAGCTTTCAGATGAAATCCGGGTTCATGGCGGACCGGGCGTTACCTGGATACGCGCCCGAGGATGTCGCATCTGGCGGTCACGCGGTGCTAATGTTGTGGCGCAATCCCTATTTTGCCGAGGATGACGCGGTGCAACCGGTCACCCGCACCGACCCAGACATGATGCGGGTTGCAGCCGTGCAGCTTCAGGCGCGCACGCTCAGCACGATTGAAGAGTTTTACGCCAACGTGGACTACTTCGTGAATATTGCGTCGGAATACGGTGCAGATTTCGTAGTCTTTCCAGAACACTTCACTTTGCAATTGCTGTCTTGCGAGGACCGTGAACTGCCCCCGGAAGAGGCAATCCAACGCACATCTGAGCATACTGCGGATTTCGTCGAGAAACTCCGCGCCATGGCAATTGGCCGTGCGATCAACATCGTCGGTGGCAGCCACGCAACGGTGACAGAAGATGGCGACATACATAACGTGTCCTACGTGTTTTTGCGGGATGGTACGGTGCATACACAGGAAAAGCTGCATCCAACCCCGGACGAGAAATCAAGCTGGCACATTAAGGGCGGTGACAGTGTTGATGTGATTGACACCGATTGTGGCCCGGTGGGTGTACTGATCTGTTATGATAGCGAATTTCCCGAAGCCGCACGTCGACTCGCCGATCAAGGCGCGCGTGTGGTGTTTGTTCCGTACAACACCGACACCCGGCATGGGCATTTGAGGGTGCGCTATTGCTGTCAGGCAAGGGCTGTTGAAAATCAGTGCTATGTGGTCACCGCCGGCATGGTTGGAAACCTCGACAATGTGTCGAATATCGACATTCAATATGCCCAGTCGGCGATCCTGACGCCGTGTGATTTTCCGTTTGCCCGCGACGGCATTGCGGCCGAAGCCAGTGAAAATGTCGAAATGATCATTGTTGCGGATCTTAACCTCGCGACTGTGCAATGGGCACGCGCACAGGGGTCGGTTCGCAATTTGCGCGATCGACGGTTTGACTTGTATCGCACACGCTGGTCGGATGGCGGGTAGGATAATCCAAGTGTACACCGAAATGGCACAGCTCTGCACCGCAGATCAGCACAACTGAACGAGGCGATAGATGTCCGATAAACCGCTCAACCACCTAGCGCGTCTCGATACGCGGTTGCACCAGACCCGAAGTGGCGAGGGCCATAGCTTACCAGACGATACTGCCGCAGCGATGCCGCCCCCACAGCCGGGGCCATCGTCCCAATCCGAACCCTATGGCACCTCTGAGCCCGAGCCGCCGACAATCGATGCTCTTCTCAAGGGCAGCGATTGGGAAGCGCGTCTTGCGGATGCCCGCGCCCGCCGTGCCGAAGTTCTGGCCGCGCGTGCGCAAACCGCCGAACAGCACGTCGCAGAACCGGATCCAGAGGCAGCGCCCATTGTAGCTGAGTCGACTGTGGCTGAGCCAGCCGAGACAGCCGTTGCCGAAATACACGATGCGGCATCCGCGCAGATGGCCCGGTTGAAAACAGAAGCGCCGGGAGAAGTGGCGAATCGCCCACCCCCGCGTTGGGGTCTGGTGGTGTTCATTCTGGCCCTTTGCGTTGGGGCATTCGTCGCCGTGGAGTTTTATCTTTAAGCATGCCTTGACCTTCCAGTAGTGGGAACCCCTATCTAGTGGGCGGGCTCGAAAGGATCAGACATGTCAGGGCAAACAGCCACGAGTGCGCAAGCGTCTGGAAGTGATGCAAACCACGTGATTTCGGTGACTATTGACGGACTGTCCTGTGCCGGGTGCGCGGGCAGGGCGCAGCGCGCGCTTGCGGCTACACCGGGCGTCGTTGCGGCAGAGGTCAATCTTGCCACCGAGAGTGCGCGCCTGACCGTCTGTGATCCTGAAGCTGTGCGCGCAGCAGCGGCCGCGCTGACCGAAGCGGGGTATCCCGCGCGCCGCGAACGGATCACTCTAAAGCTCGATAACCTGTCGTGCGCGTCCTGCGCGGGCAGGGTAGAGCGCGCATTGCTTGAATTGCCAAGTGTTCTTGAAGCTCAGGTCAATCTGGCGACGGACGAGGCGCAGGTGACGGTCTTGTCCGGCGCATCGGACGCCAAGCTGATCGCGCAGGCGGCCACGCAGGCAGGCTATCCCGCCACGCTAAACAGGTCCGAGCAGAACGAAATGCCGGGCGCGCGCAAATTGGCTGATGCCGAAGAACAGCGGCGCAAGACGATTGTGGCGGCCTTGATCGCGGCTCCCGTTGTCGTTCTGGAAATGGGTGGGCATCTGTTGCCCGGTTTTCATGCGTGGATTGGCACCACCATAGGGCATCAGGCAAGCTGGTTTATTCAATGGGTTTTGGCGACTGTGGTTCTTGTTGGGCCGGGCCGTGCGTTTTACGTCAAAGGGTTTCCGGCCCTCCTTCGCGGTGCCCCGGATATGAACAGCCTTGTGTCGGTCGGGACTTCGGCGGCCTATCTCTTTTCTGTGGTGGCCACCTTTGCGCCGACACTGCTGCCCGTCTCCGCGCGCGCGGTGTACTTTGAAGCCGCCGTTGTGATCGTCGTCCTGATCCTTGCAGGGCGCTGGCTTGAAGCGCGGGCAAAAGGCCAAACCGGGGCGGCTATACAAAGGCTGATGGGGCTGCGGCCCCAGACGGCTCGCGTGCTGCGCGGCGCAGCGGCGCAGGATGTGCCGCTGGATCAGATTTTGGTGGGCGATTTGCTGTTGGTTCGACCCGGCGAGCGGATTGCGGTTGATGGTGAGGTCACTGAGGGCCGCTCGCAGGTCGATGAAAGCATGATGACGGGTGAGCCGCTTCCAGTCCTCAAGGCGCCGGGCGATATCGTCACTGGTGGAACCGTCAACGGAAGCACCGGCAGTCTGACATTTCAGGCCACGCGGGTCGGGGGCGATACGGCATTGTCCCAGATCATCCGCATGGTGCAAGAGGCGCAAGGCGCGCGCCTGCCGATCCAAACGCTTGTGGATCGCATCACCCTTTGGTTCGTCCCGGCCATTCTTGCCGTCGCAACCTTGACCGTTGCGGTGTGGCTGATTTTTGGGCCTGATCCGGCGCTGAGCCAGGCTTTGGTTGCCGGTGTGTCGGTGTTGATCATTGCCTGCCCTTGCGCGATGGGTCTTGCGACGCCGACATCGATTATGGTGGGGACCGGGCGCGCCGCCGAGCTTGGGGTTTTGTTCCGCAAGGGCGACGCCCTGCAAGCGTTGCATGGAGTGGATGTGGTCGCATTCGACAAAACCGGCACATTGACCGAAGGCCGCCCGGCGCTGACCGATGTGCATCTGGCGGGCGGTGTCGCCCGAGAGGCCGTTCTTAGCGCCGTTGCCGGACTTGAATCGCTTTCAGAGCATCCCATTGCCCAAGCGGTCGTGTCGGCTGCACAGTCCGATGGTATCGCGCCGGCTGACGTAACAGAGTTTACGGCGCATCCCGGTTTTGGTGTGTCGGGCTGGGTTTCCGGCAAGCAAGTCTTGGTTGGCGCAGATCGGTTTTTGAACCGTGAGGGCATTGCCATTGGGGATTTTGGCTCACATGGCGCGGCGTTGGCACAGCAAGGGCGCACCCCAATCTATGCAGCGATTGGTGGGCACATGGCAGCGGTTCTGGCAGTGGCGGACCCTGTAAAGCTGTCTGCGGCGCCGGCCGTTGCGGCGCTGCAAAGCCTCGGCTTGCGAGTTGCGATGATCACGGGGGACAATACGGCGACGGCGCGGGCCATTGCGGCGCAGGTCGGCATCGATGATGTGGTGGCCGAGGTGCTGCCCGCCGGAAAGGTTGCCGCGCTTGAGGCGCTGCAAAAGGGCACAGAACGTGTCGCGTTTGTTGGGGACGGCATAAACGATGCCCCCGCTTTGGCGGTAGCTGATGTCGGCATCGCCATTGGAACCGGCACGGATGTCGCGGTAGAGGCCGCCGACGTCGTGTTGATGTCTGGCGACCTTGGCACTGTGGTGTCTGCTTTTGATATATCAGGTCGCACGTTGCGCAATATCCGACAGAATTTGTTCTGGGCGTTTGGGTATAACGTGGCGTTGGTTCCTGTGGCTGCAGGGGTTCTTTATCCTGCCTTCGGGTTGATGCTTTCACCCATGCTCGCGGCTGGGGCAATGGCTCTGTCGAGCGTTTTCGTGATTACAAATGCGCTCCGGCTGCGCCGTGTTCGGGCGCGCGGCAAGCCACCGGCTCCGCCCTCTGGCGGTCTCGCGTCGCGCCCTGGATCGTCGCCGCAAGGATACCCGGCATGAATATTGGTGAGGTCTCTTCCCGCGCGGGCTTGCCAGCCAAAACGATCCGCTATTACGAAGACATCGGCCTTGTACGGCCACCGCGCGGCGCGAACGGGTATCGCCACTTTCGCGAGGCTGATCTTCACAAACTGGTTTTTCTGGGGCGCGCCAGATCGCTCGGCTTCAGCATCGAAGACTGTCGAGGCCTGATGGCCCTGTACGAAGACCGAGCACGGGCAAGCGCCGATGTAAAACGCATCGCTGAGGATCATCTGCACCGCATTGACCGTAAACTGACGGAACTGGGCGCAATGCGGGATACGCTTGCACATCTCGTGCGCTCATGCGCCGGGGATGAACGCGCAGACTGTCCGATCCTGGCTGATCTCGCCGGGCCAGATGCCGGGTCCCCGCTCTGATCTGACTGGCAAAGCCTGTGCCTTCAATGCCGCAGCGCAGCTAAAGCGAAGGGAAATCTGTGCTGCCCTCTCGACAGAACCGATGCAGAGGCGTACACGCAGCTTTTCGGGTCTGTCCAGCATGGGAGCGGGTGGGACCTTTCAGGGTCAAGCGCGCCGGGCGCGACCCGCTCAAATGCGAAAGACATCAAAATATGATCGAGACCTTGCAGCAGGCGCTTGCCGAACGCGGCTATGAAACCCTGACTGACGTTCAAAACGCCGTCAACGACCCTTCGCTTAGCGAGTCGGACCTTTTGGTGTCGGCCCAAACCGGGTCCGGCAAGACGGTGGGTTTTGGCCTCGCCATAGCGCCAACCATTTTGCCGGACACAGGACGGTTTGACCGGGCCGAGGCCCCTTTGGCGTTGGTGATCGCGCCCACGCGAGAACTGGCGTTTCAGGTCATGCGCGAACTGTCTTGGCTCTATGGCAAAGCTGGCGCGGTCGTTACCACTTGCGTGGGCGGCATGGACATGCGCGATGAACGCCGGGCCTTGGACCGCGGCGCACATATCGTCGTGGCAACGCCCGGACGTTTGCGCGACCACATCCAACGCGGATCGGTTGATTTGTCCGGCCTGCGCGCCGTGGTCCTGGACGAAGCCGACGAAATGCTTGATCTCGGCTTTTCCGAAGATCTGGAGTTTATCCTCGCCGCCGCGCCGGATGATCGTCGTACCTTGATGTTCTCGGCCACTGTGCCGCCCGCAATTGCGTCGCTGGCGAAGAAGTACCAGCGCAATGCGGAACGGGTTCAGGTCACCGGGGGCAAAGGCCAGCATGCTGATATCGCCTATCAGGCGTTGTCGGTTGCACAGGCCGACGCCGAAAACGCGATTATCAACGTTTTGCGGTTTCACGATGCGGAAAACGCCATCGTCTTTGGTAACACGCGCGCCATGGTGGCCCGGCTGGCAGCACGCTTTGCCAATCGCGGGTTTGCCACGGTCGCCCTGTCCGGCGAGTTGAGCCAGACGGAACGGACCCATGCGCTTCAGGCGATGCGCGACGGTCGGGCGCGTGTTTGCGTGGCGACGGATGTTGCGGCCCGCGGGATCGACCTGCCGGGTTTGGATCTGGTGGTGCATGCCGAATTGCCGTCGAACCCGGAAACCCTGTTGCACCGCTCTGGCCGCACCGGCCGGGCCGGGCGCAAGGGCATCAGCGCGCTAATTGTCCCGCCAAAGTCGCGCAAAAAGGCAGAGCGAATTCTGAAATTTGCCAAACTCACCGCAGAATGGACAACTGCGCCATCGGCGGATGATATCCTGAAGCGGGACGAAGAGCGGCTTTTGACAGATGCGTCCTGGTCCGACCCTTTGAACGAAACCGAGGCGGAATTCGCCGGACGGTTGATGGAGAAATTCACTGCTGAACAGATTGCGGGGGCGTATTTGCGGCTCTATCGCAAGGGCGTATCTGCGCCTGAAGATCTGGGTGCACCTGATGCGGCCGGTGCGCCGCGCCCGCCGCGCGAATTTGGCCCAAGCGTTTGGGTGTCCATTCCGGTTGGTCGGTCCGAGCGGGCAGAGCCGCGCTGGTTGTTGCCGCTTTTGTGCCGTGCCGGCAATATCGACAAGAATGCAATCGGCGCGATCCGGGTCCAGGAAAAGGAAAGTTTCGTCGAGTTGTCGCAACCCGCGATGGACGGGTTTCTCAAGGCGCTTGGCCCTGACCGGACGCTGGAAGATGGTATGGTGCTGAC
>NZ_SMZO01000051.1 GCF_004358675.1 Meridianimarinicoccus aquatilis
GGAACTGGTTGCGAGTCCGGATCGCAGCTTTTGGCCGGCCGTGTGCCGACGCGCGATGCCTATGTGGTGCAACTGGCCGAAGCCGCCGGCGTGGTCAGCCTTGGTAAAACGCATCTGTCCGAACTGGCCTTTTCGGGTCTTGGCTACAATCCCATGACCGCGACGCCGCCACATGCCACGGACCCGGATGCAGTTCCCGGTGGGTCATCGTCGGGCGCTGCTGCGTCGCTGGCCTTTGGGTTGGCTGGGCTGGCTGTTGGTTCCGACACGGGGGGGTCTGTGCGCCTTCCTGCGGGGTGGAATGATCTGGTCGGTCTGAAAACCACCAGTGGCCGGGTCTCGCTGAAGGGCGTTGTGCCGCTTTGTGCGCGGTTTGACACCATTGGGCCGCTTGCTCGAACGGTTGAGGATGCGGCGCTGATGCTGGCCGCACTTGAGGGCAGCACAGTCCCCGACCTTCGCGGTGCGCGCCTGTCTGGGAAGCGGCTTGCGGTGCTTGAAACCGTGGCGCTGGACGATCTGGACCCGAAACAAGCGCAGGCTTTCGAGGGGGCTTTGGCCAGGTTGGAAGCGGGCGGTGCGCACCTGACCCGTCTCACGGTGCCAGAATTGCCAGATGCTATGGGGTTGGCGCCAACCCTTTATCCGGCTGAGGCGTGGGGCACGTGGGGCGAAGTGATTTCCGCCAACCCAGATCGAATGTATGATCGGGTGCGCGAACGGTTCGAGGGCGGCAAGGGCATCTCTGGTCCGGATTTTGTCGCAGCTTGGCAGCGGCTTGATGGGCTCAGGGCGGATTGGACGGAATGCGTTGCAGCCTTTGATGCTGTGATTTTGCCCACAACAGCAAACGTGCCCCCGCCCGTTGCCCGGATCGCAGCCGACCCCGATTTTTATGTCGCGCAAAACTTGCTGGCCTTGCGAAATACCCGGATCGGTAACCTGATGGGGGGATGCAGTTTGACGATTCCAACCGGTGTGCCCTCTTGCGGTCTGATGATGATGACGCCGCCTATGCAAGAGGCAAGACTGTTGTGTCTTGGTGCCGCTGCCGAATCAGCCTTGGCCTGACGCGCCCTTTCGCTGGACCGGACGGCCTGTTTCAGGCTACGTTGGTCGCAACGGGGCGCAATGACTCCGACGACTTGAGGCAACATGCAGTATCCAGAGCGGTTTTCCGATCTGCCGCCATACGCGTTTCCGCGTTTGCGCGCACTTCTCGACTCCCATGAACCGGGGGGCGACCCTTTAGCCATGTCCATTGGCGAGCCGAAACACGCGTTTCCCCCTTGGGTGACGGACGTGATCGCAGCCAACGCCCAAGGCTTCAATCGCTATCCGGTGAACGAGGGCGCGCCCGAGCTGCTTTCCGCAGTGTGCGACTGGGTACAGCGCCGCTATGGCGTGCCGCTGGGAACCGACCGAGTGATGGCCCTGAACGGGACGCGCGAAGGGCTGTACAGTGTCGCGCATGCCCTGTGCCCCGAAAGCAAGAACGGCAAGAAGACCGCCGTTCTGGTCCCGAATCCGTTTTATCAGGTCTACGCCGTTGCTGCACTGTCGGTCGGGGCAGAGCCCGTTTTCGTACCTGCGACGTTGGAAACCGGGTTCTTGCCTGATTTCGCGTCAGTGCCTGCCGAGGTGCTGGACCGAACCGCCATGGCCTATATTTGCTCGCCGTCCAACCCGCAGGGGGTGGTGGCGGATCGGGCTTATTGGACGGACCTTCTGGCGCTGGCTGAAAAACATGATTTCCGCATCATCGCTGACGAATGCTATTGCGAGATTTACCGCCATGAGCCCCCGCTAGGCGCGCTTCAGGTCGCGGCCGAGCTTGGCGCAGACCCGGAACGTGTTTTGGCGTTTCACTCCTTGTCGAAACGGTCAAACTTGCCCGGTCTACGATCGGGGTTCGTGGCGGGGGGTCCGCAAGCCATCGCCCGCATTCGCCAACTGCGCAACTACGCAGGCGCGCCGCTTCCCATGCCGTTACAGGCCGCTGCCGCGCAGGTTTGGGCGGACGAGAACCATGTGATCGAGAACCGTCGCCTGTACGCCGCAAAGTTTGATCTTGCCGACAGGGTGCTGTCGGGTGTGCCCGGCTACGCTTCGCCGCAGGCGGGTTTTTTCTTGTGGCTGCCTGTGCCCGATGGCGAGGCTGCGACGTTGAAACTGTGGCAAGAAACCGGCGTTCGGGTTCTGCCCGGTGCGTATCTTGGCCGTGATGCGGGCGGCGAAAACCCCGGTGCCGGATACATCCGCGTAGCTCTTGTTGCCCCCGAGACCGAGACCGAAGCCGGGCTGACGGCCCTGCGCGATTGTCTTTATTGATAGGAAATTGACCGATGGCGTTTCAGACCCGTTCCCGTGACCCGCTGTTCGACGAAGCGACCCAGGCCATTCTGGAACGCCGCGCCCGCGAGTTGGCGGGGCTGGGCCTTTTGGCTGTCGCGGTTGTTCTTGGCCTTGCGCTTGGATCCTATGCGCCGACGGACCCCAGTTTCCTTGGGACATCTTCTAGCGCAACGCAAAACTGGCTTGGGGTGTTCGGGGCGTACATTGCGGCGCCACTTTACGTGATCCTTGGCGCCGGGTCCTGGGGGCTGGTGGTGGCATCCGGGGCTTGGGGGCTGCGGTTTGTGCTGCACAGGGGGGAAGACCGCGCGTTTGGGCGGCTGGTCTTTGCGCCGGTCTGGGTTGCGATTGCATCGCTTTATGCCGCGACTGTGCCGCCCGGCCCAGAGTGGACGCACAGTTTTGGCCTTGGTGGTCTTTTCGGGGATACGGCGCTTGGTGTGCTTTTGGGGCTAATTCCGCTTGCACCGGCCTATGGGTTGATCGCTGCGTCCATCTTTCTGGCGCTTGTCCTGTTTGCTGTTGGTCTATTCGTTCTGGGCGCCACGCGCGACGAATGTCGTGGCACCGTCAGGTTTTTGGGTCTCGGCGTCCTATTCGCATTTGACCAACTGGTTCGTGGTGCTGGTGCACGTGCAAGTCGCGCGAAAGACGGCATTGCCGCGCGGCGCGAAGCCCGTTTGGCGGCCCGCGCTGAAACGACTGACGCTGTAATTCAAGACACCCCGCGCGCCCGAGTTGCGCGCGCAAGTGATCATGATCTCTTTGGAGAGCCCGCAGAAGATACGGTATTTGACGATGATGACGATTTTGAGGCACCTGAAATAAACCTGCCCCCAGAACCGAAGCTGGGTTTGATTGCGCGAACTCTGGGCCGTCCTCAGCCACGGCTGGACGCACAGCAGGAACCAGACATCCAAGAGTTGGACGTGTTTGAAGACGGCGATGATCTTCCCGTTGACGCTGAAGAGGGCGAAGACCGTGTTCGGGCAAAGATTACCGATGCGATCCGGATGCGCCTGCGTACTGATCGCGCCCGCGTTGCAGAAACCCGCGCCCGGCAGGAACCTGTGCTGACCCGCAAAGACGCCTTTGTTGAACCACAAGTCGAAGCCTCTATTCCCGATGCCGCGCCTGCTGCGCAGACTTGGGATGCGCCGGATGGCGCCGCCGAAATCGATCTCGACGACTTTGAGGATAACACCCCGGCAGCATATGCCGCTCCTGAAGCCCCGGTTGCGCCTGTACCCCAAGCGGCCATCCCTCGCGCAGTACCCAAAGCCCCCGTTGTGCAGCATGCCGCAGTACGCCGCCCCGCGCCGTCTGCGCGCGCGCAGGCTGAAAGCCAGCCACCGCTTCAGTTCACACCTGAGGTGGAAGAGGCCTACGACTGCCCTCCCCTATCGCTGCTGCGTGATCCGGGAACGGTCGAACGCCTTTATCTGTCGGACGAGGCGCTGGAAGAAAACGCCCGCATGCTGGAAAACGTGCTGGAAGATTACGGGGTGAAAGGCGATATCGTATCGGTGCGCCCCGGCCCCGTGGTCACGATGTACGAACTGGAACCCGCCCCCGGTCTGAAGGCAAGCCGGGTAATCGGGCTTGCGGATGACATCGCGCGGTCCATGTCAGCCCTGTCTGCACGGGTGTCGACAGTTCCGGGCCGGTCTGTGATCGGGATCGAACTGCCCAACGACAACCGCGAGATGGTTTTGCTCCGCGAAATCCTCAGTGCGCGGGACTTTGGCGACAGCAAGCTTCGCCTGCCGCTGGCATTGGGAAAGGATATCGGCGGCGAAAGCATCGTGGCCAACTTGGCCAAGATGCCCCACCTGCTGATCGCGGGGACCACCGGGTCGGGTAAGTCTGTGGCGATCAACACGATGATCCTGTCGCTGCTGTACAAGCTGACACCTGATGAGTGTCGCCTGATCATGATTGACCCGAAGATGCTGGAACTCAGCGTTTATGACGACATTCCGCATCTACTGAGCCCGGTTGTGACCGACCCTAAGAAAGCCGTTGTTGCCCTGAAATGGGTCGTGGCCGAGATGGAAGACCGCTATCGCAAGATGTCCAAGATGGGCGTGCGGAACATCGAAGGGTACAATGGCAAGGTCCGGGCGACGCTGGAAAAGGGTGAGATGTTCTCGCGTACCGTGCAGACGGGCTTTGATGACGAAACCGGCGATCCCGTGTTCGAGACCGAAGAGTTTGCGCCCGAAACCTTGCCGTATATCGTTGTGATCGTCGACGAGATGGCCGACCTGATGATGGTTGCTGGCAAAGAGATCGAAGCCTGCATCCAGCGCCTTGCACAAATGGCGCGGGCGTCGGGCATCCACTTGATCATGGCAACGCAGCGGCCATCGGTGGACGTTATCACCGGGACGATCAAAGCGAACTTCCCGACCCGGATCAGTTTTCAGGTCACGTCGAAAATCGACAGCCGCACCATCTTGGGCGAACAGGGTGCCGAGCAGCTTCTGGGAATGGGCGACATGCTTTACATGGCAGGCGGCGGCCGCATCACCCGTATTCACGCCCCGTTTGTCAGCGACGAAGAGGTGGAAGAGGTTGTCAATCATTTGAAATCCTTTGGCCCGCCGACCTATGTTGGTGGCGTGGCAGAAGGGCCCGAAGACGACCGGGCGGATCAGATTGATCAGGTTCTGGGTCTCGGCGGGAACACCGGAGGGGAAGATGCGCTGTACGATCAGGCGGTTCAGGTTGTGATCAATGACCGTAAATGTTCGACCAGCTACATCCAGCGCAAGCTGGCCATCGGGTATAACAAGGCTGCCCGGCTCGTTGAGCAAATGGAAGATCAAGGGCTGGTCACACCGGCCAACCATGTCGGCAAACGCGAGGTTCTTGTGCCCGAGCGGGAGCGGGACTGACCCCTTTGACCATGATTACCCTGCCTGAGCCGGACACCCATTGGATGACCAGTTGAGCGGCGCTTTGCCAGCTCAACTGCTCGCGGTACATGGTTGCTCCGCCTCCACGCGCCGCGCGTCGTTGTCGATCTGCTTGTTGGCTCGCCGGTTGATCGCGAAGATATCAGGCGCACAGCGCTGTTTTTTGGGTGTAGACTTCCCATATGCCAGTCATGAAAACTATCCTCGCCCTTGCACTTCTTATCGCGCCCGCTCTTCCCGCCACCGCAGAGCGTCTGTCACTTCCCGTATTGTCAGAATACATGGAAGAGATCGGCGAAGCGGAAGCCAAGTTCACGCAGATAAACGCGAACGGATCACGCCTGACCGGGACGCTATATATCAAGCGACCGGGGCGCATCAGGTTCGAATATGATCCGCCCCAAGAAGATACCTTGGTGATAGCGGGCGGTGGTCAGATCGCAGTGTTTGATGGGCGCGGTAGCGGTGCGCCAGAACAATTCCCGCTGCGTCGTACGCCTTTGGGAATCATTCTGGACCGCGATATTGATCTGACGCGCGAGCGTATGGTCACAGGCCATGGCGAGCAGAACGGTCGGACAATCGTGCAGGCCCAGGACCCGGACCATCCCGAATATGGCCGTATCTATCTTTATTTCGACAATAACCCGATCCGATTGGCGGAATGGATGATCGTTGCGGATACGGGTGAAAAGACCCGTACCCTTCTGGAGCCGCTTCAGCCCCGCAATGACCTGTCCGAGTTCTTGTTCAGCATCCAGTTTGAAACGGAAGATCGCCAATAGCCCGCGTCAGATTTTGCCGCAGCCCTTGAGTTGCCGGTCATACCTGTACGCACGATCCTGAACCGTTCCGGCGACACGAACCAACCAACTCTTGCGGGTATAACTGCCACGGGCATAGCCACCGTGACCTTCGTGATAGGCAAGGTATTGGTTGCGGGCGTCCGATTTTGAGATGCCATTGCGACGCTCGGTCTGGTTCATATACCAGCCCATGAAGTCAGTCGCGTCCCCGATATTCGAGCGGCTGGCGCGCCAACGTCCTTCGGCCTTGCGGTAATCATCCCACGTCCCGTCCAGCGCCTGCGCGTAGCCAAACGCGCTGGATTGTCGACCCATGGGGATTACGCCAAGTGCATAGCGATGGGGTGTTCTCGCATTCCCATCGAATTTGCTTTCTTGATAGATCACGGCCATCTGAACAGGAACGGGAACGCCCCATTTCGACTCCGTGCGTTTGAACGCGCGCAGATAACTTGGACGCTGACTGACAATGCTACACGCATCGTTCAGGTTTTTTGGCGGGGACTTTGCACCGCACGCACTTAACAGCGCCACAAGGGCTAGCGCGGCAAGACGACTGCTCATTTTTGCCTCACGCATTTTGTTTTTTTGAACTGTATCCAAAAGCCCGCAAAAACGGAAACGCTAAAAACAAGGAACGATGCGATGACTTGGCTAGAGAACGGCCGCCAGCAGCGCAGGAAGCGCGAAAACAGCCATGAGTGTTGAGGCGACGACAAGTCCGGCAACAGCATCGGCGTCTGCACCATACTTTTCAGCAAGCATGTAGGATGTGACGGCAACGGGTGTGCCGACCTGAAGAACGAGCACGCCAAAAGCCACTGGATCAAGGTCGAACTGCATACCGATAACCCAGGCCAGCCCGACACAGATAACAAGTTTCAAGAAGGCCAGAACAACCGCCATGCCAATCCGACCAGGATGCAAGCGCGCCACGGCCACGCCAAGCGTGATCAGCATGATCGGAATCGCGATTTGACCAATGAGTTCCATCGCATTGGTTAAAAACTGCGGCGTTTGCCAGCCCTGCCAAAGAAACAAGGCCCCCAAAAGAGTCGCGGCAACCATAGGTTCACGCAGCACCTTCACCAGCGATCCGCCCCCCGACACAACCCAAACCCCAAATGTAAAAGACCAGATTGCCATGACGGCAAAAACAACCACCGCATAGCCAAGCCCGGTCTCGCCGAACGCAAACAGGGCAAGTGGCAGCCCGAGATTTCCTGTGTTGCCGAAGATGAGGGGGGGAAGGAACGTCCGCATATCAATGCGGAACACCCGGACCACGACCGCAGTGACAAGGGTGATCGCGCCATAGGCGAGGACAGCGGCAATCGACAAATCGGCTAGTGCCTTGGGGTCAATTTCGGTCTGCATCAGCGCCGTGAAGATCAGACAAGGCACCGAAAGCGTCATCGCAAGCTGCGTGACGAACTGCAGCCGGTACTCCAGCCCGAGTTTAATCCACGTGAACCCGACCGCGCCAAGAATAAAAACAGGAGCGACGATTTCCAGAACGGTGAGCAACAGGTTCATGTTAGCGAATTCCTAAACTCAGTCAGGGCTGCGCATGGACACACACCCTGTTTATGGCATATTGGGGCCGACGAAAGGTTACGTTTTAATGTTAAAGACACGTGCTAAATACCGCCTCGGGCAAGTTGTCCGCCATAAGAAACATCCCTTCCGGGGGGTGGTTTTCGACGTGGATGCAGTGTTTTCCAATACCGAGGAATGGTACGACGCCATTCCCGAAGAAAGCCGTCCGTCGAAGGATCAACCATTCTATCATCTGTTGGCAGAGAATGATCAAAGTTACTATGTCGCCTATGTATCAGAGCAGAACCTGCTGCCCGATATGAGCGGCGAGCCGATCGAACATCCTGATCTCGATGATATGTTCGGCGAGTTGGAAAATGGTGTCTATCCGCTTCAGGCTCAATTGAATTGAGGCTCGGCGCGCCGAATTGGCGCGCCAGACTTCTTTAATATCCAAGTGCGCATCCGTCCTTGCGTGGATCAGATCCGCCTTCCAAAACCCCCGTTTCCGGATTTATCAATATCGCTTGGGCGCCGCCGATGGGCGTGTCTGGGACTTGTATCGCATGCCCCATATCCGCCAATCGCGCTCTTACCTGATCTGAGTATCCTCGCTCCACTTTCAAAACGCCCGAGTCCCAAAAGCTGCGCGGGGCATCAATCGCAGATTGGGGTGACAGGCCGTAATCCACAATATTCGTCAGGAAACGGGCGTGCCCATTCGCTTGATATGCGCCGCCCATGACACCGAATGGCATCGCGACCCGCCCGTTCTGGCGTAGCATTGCAGGAATAATTGTGTGCATCGGACGTTTGCCGCCCAACGCTTCGTTGGGGTGCCCTTCTGTCAGGGTAAAGCCCGCGCCGCGATTGTGAAGTAGGATGCCATGTGTGGGGGTGGCAATCCCGCTTCCGAAGCCATGAAAAATTGAATAGATGAGCGACACGGCCATTCGGTCACGATCAACGACAGTGATATAGATCGTCTCTTTGTGCACGTTCTCTGACACGATGAATGGGTTTTCCATGGCGCGCTTTGGATCTATCAGGTCGGCCAATTGTGCAGCCGTTTGCGGCGCAAGCAGGTGATCGGCACGCGCCATGAATTCGGGATCGGCAATGAACCTGTTTCGCGCATCATAGGCCAGCTTGGCGGCCTCTGCTTCAATGTGCGCGCGCTCTGCACCAAAGGGGTCAAGACCGGGCAAGTCAAAATGTGACAGGATGTTTGCCTGCAAGATTGCTGCAAGGCCCTGACCGTTTGGGGGATGCTCGACGAGTTCGGTGCCTTTGTACATTCCGCTGACCGGATCGCCCCAAGTTGCTTCGACCTGAGCGAAGTCGTCTTCGGTATGAACGCCGCCCGCAGCGCGCAAAGCGCTGACCATTTCCGCAGCGATTTCGCCTTCATAGAAAGCTGCCCGGCCTTGGGCCGCGATCCGGCGCAGAACGGCGGCTTGCCCCGGTGCGCTGAACATTTGCCCGGCGCTTGGGGGCGCACCCGATATCAGATAGTGCGCGCGCGCATCACCTTGCAGATGTTCGGCGTCCCGCGCCCAATCAAAAGCAACCCGCGGTGCAACGGGAATCCCCTCTTCAGCGTATCGAATAGCGGGTGCAAGCGTCTGTTCCAGATCGAGTGCGCCCATCCGCTCAGACAACCTGCAAAAGGCATCGACGGCACCGGGCAGCGTCACGGAAGCTGCGCTGTGTGCCGGCATTGTTTCGTGACCCTGAGCGCGAAGATCAGCGGCGGCAAGCGCTGATGGCGCGCGCCCCGATCCGTTCAGCGTGATGACATCTTCGCTCCCCGCAGGTTTGATAAGTGCAAAGCAATCGCCGCCAATGCCCGTCATCTGCGGTTCTGCAATGCCCAGCAGGATGGCCGCACCGATGGCGGCATCTACTGCGTTCCCGCCTTGCTCAAGCAATGAAACAGCGGTTTTTGCCGCGAGAGGATGCGACGTCGCGCACATGCCATTTGCTGAAAAGACGGGCGAGCGCCCTGGAGAATGAAAATCGCGCATCTGCCAACCCCTTGACTAGTCGAGGTCGCACGATATGCGATGGGCTGGCATGTTCAAGCCGGGTTATGACTTGCGCACTGGCCGATCGCGGGGTCGTCGATCAATTGGTCAGTTTAAACCACTTGGCGGCACGCGAAACCGAAGGTGGTTCTCGCCATCGCTGCGACAGTAGTTCAAGTCAATTGTAAGCTCTCGAATAAGAGACCAGCCAAAGCCGCCCTCTGGTAGTTCGGTCAAGTCAACATTGAGGGGTTTCGCTTGTCCTTCGGGCAGTTTGCCGTCGGGCATAGGCAAGCCACTGTCGACGACATGGACTGCCAAACCGCCGTGCCATTGCCAAGCGCTTAGAAGCATCGATGCGCCGGCGCAGTCGGCATAGGCATGCTCGACAATGTTATTCATCACCTCGGCAAGGACCATTTCCGCTGTTCCAATGTCGTCATGCCCCATGCCCCAAAGGTGCAGCGTCTGGCGAATCTCGTTTAGACCACGGCGTACGCCAAGGGGCGTTGCAACGACATCGAGCTGAAGACGGGCCTCTGGCAATCGTGTCATCTTCTGCGCTACGCTCCCCACGGCCAAATCATCCATGCGCCGCTTTCGGCTGCAGGGCAGAGTCCAGATCGTCATGGATGGAAAAGACGGTGTCCATCCGCGTCAGGCGAAACACTTTCGCAACATTCGGGGTCAAGCTTGCCAGTTCCAGGCGTGCGCTGGCGCCAATCTGCTTCATGGCCGCCACAATGGCACCCAAGCCGCTGCTATCGACAAAATCGACTTGCCCAAGGTCAAGCACGATCCGACTGCCTGCGGCGCTGCACAACTCGCGCATCCTGTCTTTGAACTGGATCGCGACCGCTGCGTCGATCCGTGTGTCGGCTGGTGTAATCACCAGCACGTCCCCTTTAAGTTCATGGTCAAGTTCCATGTTGATGCTCCGTTGCTTTGCCGTTTTGACAGGCTACGACCCAGGTCTTACGAAGTGGTTTCCAACACAGCGCCACAGCAAAAGATCGGAGACCATCATGGGCACAGTGATTTGCGGGGCGAAACGCACCGCGATGGGCGGATTGATGGGCATGTTTGCTCCATTATCCGCGCCCAAGCTTGGCGGCGCAGCGATTGCGGCGGCACTGGCCGATGCGGGGGCGAGCCCGGCGTTGGTCCAATCTTGCGTGATGGGCTGCGTTCTGCCTGCCGGGCAAGGACAAGCCCCGGCGCGACAAGCGGGTTATGCCGGGGGGCTTGGTGACGGTGTTCCCGCGCTGACTGTGAACAAGATGTGCGGATCAGGAATGGCAGCCGTAATGCAAGTGGATGATGCAGTTCGGCTTGGCCGCATCGTAATTGCTGTTGCGGGCGGCATGGAAAGCATGACCAACGCCCCATATTTGTTGCCAAAGATGCGCTCGGGCGGGCGCCTTGGTCACAGTGCCGCGATGGACAGCATGTTCCTTGATGGACTTGAAGATGCCTATGACACAGGCCGCTTGATGGGCACATTCGCCGAAGATTGCGCGGCGCATTTCGGCTTTTCTCGTGAGGACCAAGATGCCTATGCCCTTGAATCTCTAAATCGGGCGTTGGCTGCCGCAAAAGCGGGCCATACCGACCGCGAGATCACGCCAGTGACCGTGCCGGGCCGGAAGGGGCAGGTGAGTGCCGGTATAGACCAGCAGCCAGAGCAGGCTCGACCCGACAAGATCCCGACATTGAAACCGGCCTTCAGAGAAGGCGGGACCGTGACGGCAGCGAACGCATCGTCAATTTCTGACGGGGCTGCGGCGCTTGTCTTGGCAAGCGAAGGCGCGGCTATGATGCAAAACCTTCCTGTTCGCGCGCGGATCGTTGGCAGCGCGGGTCACGCGCAAGCGCCGGGGTGGTTCACCACCGCCCCGGTCCCCGCGGCGCGGGCGCTGCTGGATCAAATAGGTTGGCAGATTTCGGATGTTGATCTGTGGGAGGTGAACGAAGCCTTTGCCGTTGTACCCATGGCATTCATGAAAGAACTGTCCCTGCCGCGAGACGTCGTCAATGTGCATGGCGGGGCCTGCGCACTGGGTCATCCCATCGGCGCGTCGGGCGCACGGATCATCGTGACGCTCCTGAATGCGCTGGAACGCTATGATATGAAACGCGGTGTGGCGGCGATTTGTATCGGAGGGGGCGAGGCAACGGCCATCGCCATTGAACGGCCATGAGCCGGGTGGATTATCCTGCGCTCGCGGCCCGCTGCGCTGCGTTGACCGAGGGCGAGCAAGATATCATTGCATTGATGGCGACACTGGCCTGCGAAATTCACCATAGCGATGCGCGGTTCGACTGGACCGGATTTTACCGCAATGTCGGGGGGGATTTGCTCAAGATCGGACCGTACCAAGGCGGTCATGGGTGCCTTGTGATTCCATTCTCGCGGGGGGTTTGCGGCGCGGCGGCTCGTACGGGGCAGGTCCAACTCGTTGCGGATGTGGATGCGTTTCCGGGTCACATCGCTTGTGCGTCTTCGACCCGATCTGAAATTGTTCTTCCGGTCTGGCAGGGGGATGCTCTTTTGGGGGTACTGGATATCGATAGCAACCAACCGGCCGCCTTTGACGAAACCGACGCAGCGGCGTTGGCCGCGATTCTGCAAGCGAGCTTTGCTCCATGAGCAACGATTACGCCCCGCCAGATACTCCGCTGGACATCGTTCATTCGGACCATGAATTGCTGGCCGTCAACAAGCCACCCGGTTTGCTGTCAGTGCCCGGCAAGGGCCCGCACCTGGCCGATTGTCTGATTGCGCGCATTCAAGCGGCGTTTCCCACGGCGCTGTTGGTTCATCGGCTTGATCGGGACACGTCTGGCGTAATGATTTTTGCACTGACCCCGGCGGCGCAAAGGCACCTTGGACTACAATTTGAGAAACGGCAGACCAAAAAGACCTATGTCGCGCGCGTCTGGGGTGAAATGGCGGAACGGCGGGGTACTGTTGATCTTCCGCTTTGCGTCGATTGGCCAAATCGGCCACGCCAGATGGTGGACCATGAAAACGGGCGCGCGGCGCTGACCGATTGGAAGGTGCAGCGGTATGATCAGGGAACAACGCGGGTGCGCCTCATGCCAAAAACAGGGCGCAGCCATCAGTTGCGCGTGCATATGCTGGCGCTGGGGCATCCAATTTTAGGTGATCCGTTCTATGCCACGGGGCCGGCGCGTGATTTTCCGCGACTTATGCTTCATGCCGAAGAACTGCGGTTGCGTCATCCGGATGGTGGCCGCGGTATGGCTTTTCGCGCTCCCGCACCATTCTAAGTCCGAAATTAGCCGATGCTGCATTGCAGCAGGCGCAGGGCGGGGTTTCATCTTTGTCAGTGGTTGGGTCAGCAATGTGAACCTATCTTGAGGGCATCACAGGAACACACTGGAAGGAATCGAAATCATGGCACATATCGCCCATATCGATAGTCATCATCGCAGCCTGGGCCAGGTCGTGGCAGCACCGTTCGTCGCTGTTTTCAACTGGTTTGTCGCGTTGGCTGAAGCAAGCCCGAAGTACCGCGAAATGGAACATCTGTCGCGCATGAGCGATGAGCAGTTGGCCGCACGCGGTATTCGTCGCGAAGACATCGTTCAAAAAGTTCTGGGCACACACTTCGTTTAAACCCGGATGACACGAACAAAAAATGGCGCGGGCAAGATTGCCTGCGCCTTTTTCGTTTTCAGTGGCAAAGGCCCCGGCTGCAGAGTGCGGCAAGGGCCCAACGGTTCCCGCCCTTAGGCTGGGAACTTGGTTTTGCGCAAATAGGGGAAGATCTCATCGACCTCACCGTATTTGGCCTTGGCGTCTTCGGTCGATACGCTGGTCGGAACGATCACGTCTTGACCCAATTCCCAGTTCGCGGGCATCGCCACACCCAGCTTCGCAGATGCCTGCAAGGCATCAAGGGCGCGAAGAACCTCGGCAAAGTTGCGGCCGACTGTCATTGGATAAGTCATGGACAGCTTCAATTGCTTGTCTGGACCGATGATGAACACGGCCCGGACGGTCGCGCTGTCGGCTGGGGTGCGGCCATCGGGCAGGTATGCCTCTGCGGGCAGCATGTCGAATGCCTTGGAAATCTTTAGCTCGTCATCAGCAATGATCGGGAAATCCACACCGGTGCCGGCATAGGTTTCAATGTCGCCGATCCATTTCATATGCTCGTCGACGCCATCGACGGACACGCCGATCACCTTCGTGCCGCGTTTCTTCCATTCTTCAGACAACTGCGCCACGGCGCCAAATTCTGTCGTGCAGACGGGTGTAAAGTCTTTTGGGTGGCTAAAGAGGATCGCCCAACTGTCGCCAATCCAGTCATGAAAGCTAATCTCGCCTTGGCTGGTCTGGGCGGTAAAGTCCGGGACGGTTTCGTTGATGCGCAGGGCCATGAAAGCCTCCATTCAAATAGTTGCAAGTGTTATCTGGACCTTTGACACGCAAATGTCAGCCCCTTGAAGTGCGGAAAAAAACGGCGTCTTGCACATGACTGCTGGCGGTGAAACGATATCCCGGAACGAGAGGATCTTGCATGACGCAGTACCGGAAGTTTTATATCGGGGGCGCTTGGGTTGCTCCACAGGGCGGGCACGATTGCCCGGTCCATGACCCATCCACAGAAGAGGTGGTCGCCACCATCAGCCTTGGCGGGCAGGCCGATACGGATGCCGCAGTCGTTGCGGCGCAAGCTGCGTTTCCAACGTGGTCACAAAGCTCGGTCGCAGACCGGCTTGCGCTGATTCGGCGTATCGCCGCGCAATACGACGCGCGTGCCGAAGATATGGCTCAGGCGATCAGCCGTGAGATGGGCGCCCCAATTGATTGGGCGCGGGGTCCGCAGGTGGGGGCAGGGGCGTCGCATATTCGCGATGCGGCGGCAGCTCTTGAGGCGTGCGACTTCGAAGCCCCTTTGCCGGGCACACCGGGGACGCTGATCCGACGCGAGGCCGTGGGCGTCTGTGCGCTGATTACGCCGTGGAACTGGCCCATGAACCAGATCACCCTCAAGGTGCTGCCTGCATTGGCCGCCGGATGCACAATGGTGCTCAAGCCATCTGAAGTTGCGCCCTTGTCTGCGTTTGTCTTTGCCGAAATCATGCATGCCGCAGGGGTTCCGCCCGGTGTTTTCAACATGGTCAACGGGGATGGCGCAGGCGTTGGGAGCCAACTGTCAGCGCATCCCGGAATTGACATGGTGTCTTTCACCGGATCGTCCCGCGCGGGGCGGGCGATCAGCATTGCCGCCGCAGACACGCTGAAACGGGTGGCTCTGGAACTGGGCGGTAAAGGGGCCAATATCATCTTCGACGACGCACCTGATCGGGCTATCCAAATGGGCGCGCGCCGGTGTTTCAACAACACGGGCCAATCGTGCAACGCGCCGACGCGGATGCTGGTCAGCCGCGCACGCTATGATAGTGCGGTAGAAATTGCAGCCGCTGCTGCGGCGGAAACGAACGTTGGCCCGGCATCTGAGCAGGGCAAGCATATCGGTCCATTGGTCAGCGGGGCGCAGTGGGACAAGGTGCAGCGCTTGATCGAGACAGGAATGGCCGAAGGCGCGCGTCTGGTCGCCGGTGGTCCCGGTCGGCCCGAGGGGTTGAACCGCGGCTGGTTCGCCCGACCAACTGTCTTTGCCGATGTCACGAATGACATGACAATTGCACGCGAAGAGATTTTTGGCCCTGTGCTGTCGATCATTGCCTATGACGACGAAGAGGACGCCGTGCGGATCGCCAATGACACGGAATACGGTCTGACAAATTATGTTCAAACTCAGGACCCTGACCGCTTGCGCCGCATGGGCCGCAGTTTGCGGTCTGGGATGGTCGAGATGAACGCAAAGGGCTTCGGCGCGGGTTTTCCGTTTGGCGGAATGAAGCAATCGGGTCACGGGCGCGAAGGCGGAGCGTTTGGTCTGGACGAGTTTCTGGAGATCAAAGCAATCAGCGGCTGGCCGGTGAACTGACCACTTTTTATGTTGGCGATGCCGAAAGAAACGAAAAGCCCCGGCACAATGGCCGGGGCTTTTGCTTTTTCGAAAAAGACGAGCCGATTAGTCGGTCTGTTCGTCTTCTTTCGCTGGCTCACCGGTTGCCTGATCCACAACGCGCATGGACAGACGCACCTTGCCGCGATCGTCGAAGCCAAGCAGCTTGACCCAGACTTCTTGGCCTTCTTTCAGAACGTCCGAAGGATGGTTCAAGCGACGGTTTTCGATCTGGCTGACATGCACCAGCCCGTCACGCTTGCCGAAGAAGTTCACGAACGCGCCGAAATCAACGAGCTTCACAACCTTACCTTTGTAGATCTTGCCTTCTTCTGGCTCGGCCACAATGGAATAGATCATGTCATAGGCGCGCTTGATCGCATCTGCATCGCTGGACGCGATCTTGATAACGCCGTCATCGTTGATGTCGACTTTGGCACCCGAGGTTTCCACGATTTCGCGAATGACCTTACCGCCTGACCCGATCACTTCACGGATCTTGTCGGTTGGGATCTGCATCGTTTCGATCTTCGGCGCATACTCGCTGAAGCCAGACGGTGCAGTCAGGGCTTTGTTCATCTCACCAAGGATGTGCAACCGACCGGCTTTCGCCTGCTCGAGTGCCTTTTCCATGATCTGCGGCGTGATGCCCGCAACCTTGATGTCCATCTGAAGCGACGTGATGCCCTTCTCGGTCCCTGCGACCTTGAAGTCCATATCACCAAGGTGATCCTCGTCGCCCAGAATGTCGGTCAGAACCGCATACTGTCCGTCATCTTCGAGGATCAGGCCCATGGCCACACCGGCAACCGCCGCCTTGAGCGGAACGCCTGCATCCATCATCGACAGCGAACCGCCACAAACGGACGCCATGGACGAAGAGCCGTTCGATTCCGTGATCTCGGAAACGATGCGGATAGTGTAGGGGAAGTCGGTTGCCGCGGGCAGAACCGCCTGAAGCGCACGCCATGCCAGTTTACCGTGGCCGATCTCGCGGCGACCCGGAGGACCAACGCGGCCAGCTTCGCCAACCGAATACGGCGGGAAGTTGTAGTGCAGCAGGAAGTTCGACTTGGAGGTGCCGTGCAGGGCGTCGATGAACTGCTCATCATCGCCGGTGCCCAGTGTTGTGATCACAAGGCCTTGCGTCTCGCCGCGCGTGAACAGGGCAGAGCCGTGTGTGCGGGGCAGGATGCCAACTTCGGACACGATCTGACGAACCTGATCCAAGTTCCGACCGTCGATCCGCTTGCCCGTGCGAACAACGTCGCCGCGCAGGATCGATGCTTCGAGCTTTTTCAGCGCGGAGCCAAGGTTGGCATCTTCGCTTTGCTCTTCGGTCAGACCCGCAAGGATCGCGGCGCGCGCATCAGAAACGGCTGTTGTGCGTGCCTGCTTGTCAGAGATCGCGAAAGCGGCGCGCATCTGCTCTTCGCCCAGCGATTTCACGGTCGCGTACAGTTCGCTGTAGTCGGGGGCCTGGAAATCGAACGGATCTTTCGCGGCTTCTTCGGCGAGCGATACGATCAGATCAACAACGGGCTTGAGTTGCTCATGGGCGAAAGTCACGGCGCCCAGCATCTCTTCTTCGGTCAGCTCGTAGGCTTCCGATTCCACCATCATGACGGCGTCTTTTGTGCCTGCCACAACAAGGTCGAGCCGCTGATCAGGCTTGGTGCGCAGATCCTGCATGTCGTCGAGTTCGGGGTTCAGGATGTACTCGCCACCTTCATACCCCACGCGGCACCCGGCGATCGGGCCCATGAACGGCACGCCGGAAATGGTCAGCGCGGCCGACGCGGCAATCATCGCCACGATGTCGGGATCATTGACCAGATCATGGCTCAGCACGGTGCACATCACCAGAACTTCATGCTTGAAGCCAGAGACGAACAGCGGGCGAATCGGACGGTCGATCAGGCGCGCGGTCAGCGTTTCTTTTTCGGATGGGCGCGCTTCACGCTTGAAAAAGCCGCCGGGCACTTTGCCGGCCGCGTAGTATTTTTCTTGGTAGTGGACGGTCAGCGGGAAGAAGTCCTGCCCCGGCTTGGCCTTTTTGGCAAAGGTCACGTTCGCCATAACGCTGGTTTCCCCAAGCGTTGCGATCACGGAGCCGTCTGCTTGACGGGCTACTTTGCCAGTTTCGAGGGTGAGGGTTTCCTCCCCCCATTGCATCGATTTCGTTTTAACGTCGAACATGTGCGTTCCTATACTGACCAAGGGACCCTCCCTCGGTCTGGTTGCGTACGGGCGTCTGGCCCGTGGCCCCATCGTCTTCTAGGCATCCCCGTGAGGCCCGGCGGGTGCCGTATCGTCTGGTGATGCCACGCCGCGCAACCGTTACAGTGCGAAACGTGGCCCACAAAAGGAAAACGCGCCACTAGGGCGCGTCTGCCAGTGTCAGCGACGGATGCCGAGACGCTTGATAAGGTCCTGATAACGGGCCGAATCCTTGGCGTTCAGATAGTCCAGAAGCTTACGCCGCTGAGCAACCATCATCAGAAGGCCGCGGCGGGAGTGGTTGTCTTTCTTGTGCGTCTTGAAGTGCTCGGTGAGCGTCGTGATGCGCGAGGTGAGAATGGCCACCTGAACCTCGGGGGACCCTGTGTCGCCCTCCTTGGTCGCGTATTCCTTCAAAAGGCGCTGCTTGTCTTCAACTGTAATCGACATCGGGGTCTCCTTGTAGAGTAAGGGTGATGGCGCAAGCCGGGATGTCGTCCAGCAGGGCCCTTGGAGAGAATCCGGCAAAGACCGGATGGGGGCGTATAGTGGAATTTTGCTATTTTGAAAAGGGGCCGCGTGCAGCCGTCTTTCCAAAGCGTTTCAAGTGGCTGGCCAATCTTCGGGCTGCTGCGCATAGGCGATGTATAGCGGGTGCTTGGGATGCCCCTCTTTGCTGAGCCCAAGGTGCTTTGGCGCGGCGCCCGTGCCCCTGATCAGGGCCTCAACTGCGGGTCCGCGGGCCAGATGGGCGCCATGGGTACCCCAAGCGCAGATCACGGTGTCGGCCCACGCGCACCCGTCCAGGATCGCCTGGTCATTGTGCTGGCCAACGGGGTCGCCTTGGGCGCGCATGTTCTTTGGATCGGTCGCACGCCAAGCAAATATGTTGCAAACCCGAAATGCCCCGAAACCCAGCGCGCGGGCGCGGCGTTCGCACCGTTCCACGGTCGGATCGTTTTGCACTTCAGTGGCCGTGGATGGGTTCAGCATCACAAACAGCACACTGGATTGGTCAGTGTCCCAGACACGGGTCAGGCTGTAGCGATAGTTTTCGCAGGCCGAGTAGACGGCGACAGACGCCGCATCGCCCTTCAAATGCTCGCGCGTGATCAGTGGTGCGTTGCCCGTATCTGCGGTTGCAGGGGTCATTGCGGCAGATTGAACACGCGATTTGGGTGCAACGTCCCGGCTTTGTAGATGCCGACAGCGATGGGTTGTCCCAAATAAGACGCCCAAGCTTCATCGCCATACTCGGCGTCCGATGACAGAACGAGGCCGGGATTGCCGTTGCGCAGCTTGGCAGCTCCATCAGCGCTGCAAGGGAGTTCCGGCAAATCTGCCAAGCCGATCTGCAACGGGGCCAGGAGCGCATCGAGTGTTGCTGCGTCGCCTGCGTTTTCTTCGATGTGGGCCATGGTCACGCCGTCCTCGGCGTCGAACGGGCCGGACCAGACGCGACGCAGGTCTCGCACATGGCCAAAGCACCCAAGTGCAACGCCCAGATCGCGGGCGATGGACCGAACATATCCGCCCTTGCCGCAGACCATTTCCAGCGTCACGTGGTCTGCATCGGGTCGATCCACCATTTCAAGGCTTTCGACGTACAGATCGCGGGCCGCCAGCTCCAGTTCTTCGCCATCGCGGGCCAGCTTATAGGCCCGCTGCCCATCAATTTTCACGGCTGAAAACTGTGGTGGGACCTGTTGGATGTCGCCAGTAAATTGCCCCAGAGCGGCAGCAATTAAGCCATCATCCGGGCGCGCGTCACTTTGGGAGATGACCTCGCCTTCGGCGTCGTCCGTGTTCGTTGCCACCCCAAGCCGCACCGTGAAGCGATACGCCTTCAGGGCGTCGGTCACATAAGGCACAGTCTTTGTTGCCTCGCCCAGTGCAACGGCAAGCACACCCGTCGCTTCCGGGTCCAGCGTTCCGGCGTGGCCGGCTTTTTTCGCACCAAAGGCCCAGCGGACCTTGTTAACAACCGCGTTCGACGTGATCCCGGCCGGCTTGTCGATGACCAGCCAACCGGACACATCGCGCCCCTTGCGCCCGCGTCCCATGTGATCAGTCCTCGTCGTCTTCGGCAGGGTCGAGATCGCGCTTCACATCGGGCCGGTCAAACAGCCGACGCGTGTCGTCCATCCGGTCGAACGTGTCGTCGATCGCGAACCGCAGTTCCGGTGCGAATTTCAGGGTCATGTCCTTGGTCACTGCACGGCGCAACTCGCCCCTGTTGCGGCGCAGGGCCGCCAGTGCGTCATCCGCGCCATGCCCGCCAAGCGGCAAGATATACGCGGTGGCAACTTTCAGGTCGGAAGATGTGCGCACCTCGCCAACAGTGATCGACATGCGGTTCAGGTCAGGGTCGTGGATGTCGCCGCGCATCAGAACATCTGAAAGTGTGCGGCGGATTAGTTCCCCCACACGCAGTTGTCGTTGCGACGGGCCAGCGCCCTCATGATGATGTTTCGCCATATGGGGCATCTAGGGGATCATGACGCGCGTCGCAACAGGCTTTGCCATCCGCGCCCCGCTGGCTTAGGAGCAAGGCGGATCGCAAGACAAGCAGCACGGGGAGCGCACAGCATGGTTAGAAACACGGATCAGACCGGAATTGTGGTGACTGGTGTCTCTGGTCGGATGGGCCAAACGCTTGTGCGCCTCGTTCAGGACAATCCGCGCACGCAGCTATGCGGTGCCCTGGAGAGGGCCGGTCATGCATGGATCGGGCAGGACATCGGCACGGCCATGGGCGGCGCCGCGCTTGGCGTCATTGTGACGGCGGATGCGGTGCAGGCGTTTGAGCGTGCTGATGCCGTGATCGATTTCACGGCTCCGGCGGCCACTGTTGCCTTTGCACAGGTGGCTACTGCCTGCGGAGTGGTGCATGTGATCGGCACAACGGGAATGACGGATGAAGACATCGCTGCGATTGACGCCGGTGCCGACAAGTCCGTCATTGTTCGTGCGGGCAACATGAGCCTTGGGGTCAATTTGTTGGTTCAACTGACCCGGCAAGTCGCCGCCGCACTGGATGAAGATTACGACATCGAAGTGATCGAAGCGCACCATCGTCACAAAGTCGATGCGCCGTCCGGTACTGCGCTCATGCTGGGTGAGGCGGCGGCGGCAGGCCGGGGTGTCACGCTTGCGGATGTGGCGGACCGGGGGCGCGACGGCATCACCGGTGCGCGGGCACGGGGCGATATCGGTTTCACCGCGATTCGGGGCGGCGACATCATCGGCGAGCATGACGTCATGTTTGCTGCGGATGGCGAGCGTATCGTTTTACGGCACGCCGCATCGGACCGGTCCGTTTTCGCGCGTGGCGCCATCAAGGCCGCGCTTTGGGGGCAAAGCCAGTCGCCAGGTCACTATTCCATGTTGGATGTCCTAGGACTGTCTTAGGACCGTGTAGACCCAAAAGGTGATCCGATTTGGGGCGCACTGCGTAGATATGGTATCAAACCTCTGGAGGTTCAGATGCCAAAACTCCACATCATCGCTGCGCTTGCTGTTGCGGCGACCCTCGTCGCTGCGCCCGCGCTTGCGGATTATGAAAAGATTACTGACCGATCAGAATTCTTAGATGTCGTCAGCAACACGACACTCACGCGGCTTGGAATAAAAGTTCAAGTGACGCCAGATGGCGGCATTCGGGGCAGCGCGTTTGGGTCGCCTGTAACGGGAACCTGGTCTTGGGACAGCGGGTATTTCTGCCGGGATTTGGCTTGGGGCGGTGATGACCTTGGTTACAACTGTCAAGAAGTGGCCCGCGATGGCGGATCGATCCGGTTTACGTCGGACAAGGGCTCTGGCCGCTCTGCCAGCCTGAAACTTGACTGACACAACGGCCTGCGATCAGAAATCGATCGCGATCCCCTTCTTTTCCCAGTCGCCATAGCGCACAGGCTCTGGCCCGTCGCGGCCGCCCAATTCGGTTGGCAACTCTTGCGCTTTGGCCTTTTTACGCCGCTCTTCGGCTTCCTGAAGGGCGCGTTGCGCTTCGGGGGGAAGGTCGGATCGGTCGGTGTCGGTCATCGTCGAAGCCTCCTGACTTGTGGCGCGCTCAGGTGTGATATACCCCGCTGAGGTCGCGCTGCAAGCGCGTCAGGGCCATTGGGGGTGACAGGTGCCACAGTCAAACAAAGACGGATCAGCCGCAACCAAAGGTGCAGAGGGCACAAGTGGCCCGCGCGAAGGTCTGGGCGCACGCGCGGCGGCGCTGCGGCTGTTGCTCACGGCCTGGGAGGAGGGCGAGATGCTCTCTGCGGCGGTTGATGCGCCGGATGGCCCGCTGGAACGGCTTGAGCCGTCAGAGCGCGCCCGCGCACAACGGTTGGCTCTGGCCACGCTGCGCGGTGCTGATGCGGCAGATGCTTTGCTGAAACCCTTTCTTCGCAAAGCCCCACCACCCCGCATTCAGGCGATCCTGCGTTTGGCCACGGTCGAGCTGGCACAGGGCGGCGCCGCGCACGGTGTTGTGGATGGCGCTGTGTCGCTTGCGCGCCAAGATCGGAAGTCATCGCATTTGTCCGGACTGGTCAATGCTGTGCTGAGAAAGGTTGCGGAAACAGCGGTGGACCGTTGGCCCGATATGCCAGCGCAACGATTGCCCGGATGGCTGCGCGGTCGGTTGCAGTCGGCATGGGGCAGCAAGACAACCGTCGCGATCGAGGCTGTGCAGGCCGCCGTGCCGCCGCTGGATCTGACCCCGCGCGGCCAGCAGGCCGCAGACGCAGCAGGCCTCGCAGATGCTGCTGGCGGTGAAGTTTTGCCGACCGGCAGCGTGCGCCTGTCCGCGTCTGCGCAGGTCTCTGCGTTGCCCGGCTACGAAGATGGGGCTTTTTGGGTGCAGGACGCCGCCGCAGCCCTGCCTGCCAAGGTGCTGTCTGCACGTCCGGGCGAACGTGTTCTGGACATGTGCGCCGCACCGGGCGGGAAAACCATGCAGTTGGCGGCGGCTGGGGCGCACGTGACCGCTTTGGATATTTCGGCGCCGCGCCTTGCCCGCTTGCACGAGAATCTGGCCCGCGCTGAACTGGAAGCAACTGTCGTTACGGCAGATGCGTTGCACTATGCCGGTATAGACGGCGGATTTGATGCGATTTTGCTGGACGCCCCTTGCAGCGCGACCGGAACCATTCGGCGGCATCCGGATCTGCCCTTTGTCAAAACCTCTGCCGACATCAAGCCGCTTGTGCAGTTGCAGGCTGCGATGCTGGATCATGCTTTGACGCTGCTGAAACCCGGTGGGCGGCTGGTGTTTTGCACGTGCTCGCTTCTACCCGACGAAGGCGAAGCACAGGCAGAAGCAGCACTGGCACGGCACTCGTCGCTGGTTGTTGACCGTACTGCGTTGGATGTGCCGGGGATCGACCCTGATTGGCTTGGCCAAAACGGCCTGCGCGTGCGCCCTGATCATTGGGCAGACCGGGGCGGGATGGATGGCTTTTTCATCGCTGCGTTCCGGCAGATAGCACCTGATGCCCCGTGACCCGGTGACAGCTTCCCAGTTGGTGCTTAAGTTGCGTTCTAGTAGGCAAAGGGGTGGCGCGTGACAGGTAGTTTTGGGGGCGGGCTTCCTTCAGGAACGTGGCGCGACCGCTGGGTTGCGCGGATTGCGGGGACATCTGCGCGGCGCGCCCGCCTTGGCAGTGTCCCGCCGCCACCTGTGACCGGTGATGCAAAACGCGGCCTCGGCATCGTCAATGGCCAGATTTCGTTGGGCCATTCACGATTGGTTCCAGTCGCTGAAGGCACGTTTTGGTCCCAAACCGCACCTACCCGCGCGTTCGAGGCGGATCGTCAGTGTTTTTTCTGGCTTGATGATCTGGCTGCGCTGGGCACGGGTCCAGCGCGCAAACTGGCGCGCGCGTGGGTTGCGCAATGGTTCACGGCACAAGGGCATGGCAAAGGACCGGGTTGGACCTTGCCAGTGGTGGCGGCGCGGCTTGAGCGGCTTGTGGCCCATGCAGAATGGCTTTTGTCCGGCCGCGAAGGGGTGTCTGCGCCCCGGTTTGAACGGTCCCTGTCCCGCCATTGCCGTTTTGCCGCCGCGCGCTTCGCGACGCTGCCAAACGGGCCAGAAGGGTTGGCAGTGGCGGCGCGGTTGGTGGCTGCTTCAGCACGACTGGAGGGGACAGACATACTGCTTGCCCGCGCACAGGACGCGCTTGATCGGGCCTGCAAAACGCTGATCGGGCCGAATGGTACTATCGCGGGCCGGGCCCCGAAAACCTTGGCAGATGCCATGTGCTTTATGGCCGAGGCGGCGCAGGCGCTGAACGATGCCGGGCTTGGCCCTCACCCCGAACATGCACGCGCGCTCATCCGCACTGCACCGGTTGTGCGGGCGCTACGCCATAGCAATGGCGCGTTGGCCCGGTTCCACGGCGGCGGAGGCGGACACGTGGC
>NZ_SMZO01000052.1 GCF_004358675.1 Meridianimarinicoccus aquatilis
GATGTAGACGAACCGGCGCGTGCTGAGATCGCGGCGTTGCCAGCGGTCGTAGTCGTCCCACCAGTCAGCTTTAAGCCGAGAAATTGTCGTTGATGACAGCCCCGCTGCATTGGGGCCCAAAAGTGCGGCAAGTGCTTCGTGAAAGTCGCCAGTGGAAATGCCTTTGAGATAAAGCCAGGGCAGCAGTTCTTCGATGGATTTGGCTTTGCGCAAATAGGGCGGCAGGATTGTCGAGGTGAACCGGACTTTCTCAGCGGTGTCGCCCCGGTCTCGCACGCGCGGCACCTTGACCGGCACAGTACCGATCCCAGTCATCACCTGGCGTTCCGGCAAATGCCCGTGGCGGACAAGCCGAGCGCGACCATCCTCGATCCGGTCGCCGGAATAGGCCTCCAACAACACCGAAAGCTCTGCTTCAACTGCTTGCTGGATCAGGCTGCGCGCACCTGAACGCAGAAGGTCAGTCAACGGGTCAGCTGAAAATCCATGTGGATCGGGCAAGGTCGTGATGATAGTCTTCGTCATGTGGCATATCCTTTTCTCTGCAGAGAATTGCGGCGCGTGAACAACGCCATGATATGCCGCCCCTCAGGGGCCATCACCAACTTTCAGCTATATCTCACGTCCACGGGCCCCAGCCGGTATCAGAAACCCGGCCGGATATAAGTGACGAACAGAAGCAAGAAATCGACTTCGATGCGCTGACGAGGATCGCAAGAAGCGACGACGAGTGAACAGAGCGAACCCGCGGTGTTTGCCGAAACGCCAAACAGCATGTGGACCGCGACGCGTATGCGGTGCGGTCGTACACGCCAAAGAATCCGTCTTCCGAGACAAATCTACGTGGCGGCAGGTCAGTAGTTCACCTGCTCGAACCCGTAGTTGCCCTCATAATCACGCCAATCGACGAAGACGGATCGGTGATAAATGCCAGGGCAATGCTCGCCCCAACCTTCAAGTCCCACATGGGCCTCGGGCAGGGCAGTTATCGAAGATCGCTGCCATGAGAAATCGCCTTGGGTCCCGTAGGTGCCGAGGACCACGGTCGCGCTTCGGTTACAATCCCCATCGCGCCCGGACTCGTGCTGTCGTGCATACCGTACATCGAAGACGCGGATGGACCGCACGAAATTGAACTCTGGCCCGCTGATATCGATGTCCGCGCGGTCCTGAACGAGCCGCAGGGCGAGGTCGGTGGGAACGAGATTATCTACTGGCAAGGATTGAAGCGGTCGACGGCTGTCGGTTCGGTACAAGGCTTCAAAGATGCGGCCAGCGTTGTTTTGTAACCGATCGTTCTCGTAGGAGGCGCCCATGGGACAGCGCCAGATTTGCAGCGGTGGTTCGACCGGCCAAGGTGTAATCCGCCGGATAAATTCGGCGCGGGCTCGGGCGCAAGGGACGGAAGCAGGCCAGCCGCCAGACAGGCACAGGAGGATCGCGCAATCGATCGGGTATGTCTGCGCGCGGGCGGGTATCGGTAGCGAAGAACCTGTCACGGTCAAAGCGACTGCGACCGAGGGGAGGAGTTTTTTGAGTAAATGGCGCATTCTGAGGAACCTCCATGATCGGAGTCCAGCATACATACGATAATATATTATCGCAACACGAAGCATAAAGACGCATAATGAAGTTTATGTTAAATTATTAGATAACATCAACCCAAGGTGCCGTCCCGACACCTCAGGTGTGAGATGCCGAAACGGTAATTGGTATAGACCAATGTCTTTTAGAAGGTCTCCACTACATCTCTTGATCTAAGTCGTTCGTTTCTACTCAGCCAAACCAATAAGATCTCCTGTCGAGTAACGCTTCGCCATGTCGGCTAGGGGTATCGCCTTGATCTTGGAAGCCTTACCCGCGCTCATAAATCGTTCAAATCTATCACGACATACATGCGACATCGCGTCGATGCTTGGCGCTAAGTACTTTCGCGGATCAAATTCAGATGGCTGTTCGGAAAGGACCTTCCTGATTGCACCCGTGAAGGCAAGTCGGAGGTCTGTGTCGATGTTTATCTTTCGAACGCCATGTTTGATCCCATTCTCAATCTCGTCCAGCGGAACTCCCCAAGTAGGAGAGATTTCCCCACCGTATGCGTTTACAATGTCCTGAAGTTCTTGGGGGACCGTAGACGATCCGTGCATAACGAGGTGTGTGTTTGGGAGCTTCGCATGTATTGCCTTTAGGGCGTCCATTGCGAGGATCTCTCCATCCGGCTTGCGAGTAAATTTGTAGGCGCCATGTGATGTGCCGATCGCGATTGCCAAGGCATCGACATTTGTTCTCGCAACGAATTCGACTGCTTCTTCAGGATCGGTAACAAGCATGTCCTTGCTCATTTCACCTTCAAAACCGTGACCGTCTTCCACTTCACCCTTCCCTGTTTCCAACGATCCAAGATGACCTAACTCTCCTTCAATCGACGCGCCAGCAAGGTGAGCGAGTTTGCTCACGTTCCGAGTGACATTCACGTTATATTCAAAGTCAGCCGGTGTTTTGCCGTCTTCCAACAGCGACCCGTCCATCATCACGGACGAAAACCCGTTCATGAGCGCCGACATACACGTGCCCTCGGAATTGCCATGATCCTGGTGCATGCAAACGGGTATGTGAGGATACAATTCTATCGCTGCCTTGATGAGGTGACCAAGCACGATATCGTTGGCGAATTGACGAGCGCCGCGGCTTGCTTGCATAATCACGGGACTATCTGTGGCGGCGGCCGCCTTCATAATTGCCAGCATTTGCTCCATGTTGTTTACGTTGAAGGCTGGAAGGCCATATGAGTGTTCAGCTGCATGATCTAGCAACTGTCGAAGTGAAATTAGGGGCATGATATATTCCGCTATAAATAAGTGTTTTCAGTGTTTGGCGTGGTAGTCCGCTAGAAGTTTGACTTCTTCTATGGATCCAAGGACGACAGAAATCCTTTGGTGATGTGAAGTAGGAGTTGCTTCAACAATTCTATCTCTGCCATCCGTTGCGGCGCCCCCCGCTTGCTCCACGATGAAGGCCATGGGGTTCGCTTCATACATAAGGCGGAGCTTTCCACCTTCAGAACGGTTGCCTTTGTCAGCAGGGTAAAGAAACAGACCACCTCTGGTGAGGATACGGTGAACGTCTGCAACCATCGATGCCGTCCAACGCATATTGAAATTGCGCCCTCGAGGCCCTGCCTCACCGGCAATGCAGTCGTCGAAATACTTCCGCATAGAATCGTCCCATAGTCGGTAGCGCGAAGCATTGATCGCAAACTCAGATGTAGTTTCAGGTATTGTCATATCTGGAAAGGTCAGACGAAACTCACCCGTACCTTGCTGATGCGTAAAGCCATTCACACCATTGCCGGTGGTCACGATCAAAGCGGTCGAAGGACCATAAATTGCGTATCCAGCGCAAATTTGCTCCATTCCTCGACGAAGGACCGCATCCGCATCGCCAGCCTCAATTTCGGTTTTTATCTGAACGATCGAAAAAATTGAACCTACAGAGAGGTTCACATCCAAATTTGACGAGCCATCGAGCGGATCGAAATAAACCAAATAGTCACCTGGCTTCGGATCGTCCTTTAGCCAGTAAACTTCGTCGACTTCTTCAGACACCAATGCGGCAACTCTGCTGCAATTGGAACAATGCCGAACGAACTCATCGTTGGCGATCAGATCGAGCTGCTTTTGGGTTTCTCCTTGGATATTTGTACTTTTAGCTGCGCCAAGGTTGTTTGAAAATGCTCCGCTACGCACATGGTTCGAGATAATTCGACATGCTGTGGCAATATCTTCCAGAAGAAAAACAAGATCCTTTTCTATCCCTTTGTGGCGATAGTCATTCAACAAGAATTGTCGAAAAGTCATTTGGTGTTCAGGCATTATTTTTTCCTTACGGGAGGCGGTCAGGGAATGGTGGAACAGGCCGTGCTGCTAAGCACGCAGTTGGAAGCCTTTTGCGATGTGATTTCGAACAAAGAAGATCAATAGGACACCGGGTAAGAGTGAGAATACTGTCATGGCCATCACAAGGCCTATGTCGGTATTGAAACCAAACAAGCTGTCGATTGCCATTGTGATTGGCTTCCCGCCGGTCGAGGTCAGAATGCGGGCAAAAACCACCTCAACCCATGAAAATACAAAGCAAAAGAAGCAAGTCACTCCAATACCCGGGCCAATCGCTGGTATCAGATATCCAAAGAAAAATCCGGGAAGCGAATGACCGTCTAGAAAGGCGGTCTCGTCAAATTCCTTGGGCACAGCAGAGACGAAGCTTTCCAAGATCCAAATTGCGATGGGGATGTTGAAGAGGCAATGAACCAGCGCAATCCCGATTGGATTGTTGAGCATGTTCAGCTGTGCAAACAGCAGGAAGACTGGAAGGGACAAGACCACGGGTGGCGTAAGGCGGAAGGCGAGCAATAGAAGCATCAAATGCTTGTCGCCGACGAACGTAAACCGCGACAGACCATAAGCTGCTGGCAGAGATACGGCCAGCGTCAACGCGACGTTGACACTCACATACAAGATCGAATTACCCAACGATGCCACGAGATCAGCATCTGCAAAGATGTTAGCGTAATTGACCAAAGACAGATCGCCAAGTTCGATCCCATCCCGCGGCAGGGTCGATGTGAAGCTCACGACAATAGCCTGACCCAAAGGGACCAGGATGAATGCAACCAACCCAGCAAATGCCGCATACCTGACCAAGGTCGCAAAGCCTGTTCGATATGGTGTGGGCAACATCGTTTTCCTCATTCTACGCGGCTTCAGCGCGCTGCATCATACGGCGAAAATTCCAAGCCAGTAGCAAAACAAACAGGAAATAGATGACTGAGCGCGCAGCAGCGGGGCCATAATTGAACGCGTTGATGTCTTCCCCAAGATCGAGCGAGAGGAATGTCGTTGCTCCATTGGGTCCACCTGCGTTGATTGCAAACGCCTCCGTGTAAATCATCAAACTGTCCATGACCCGCAACAGCAGCGCCATCAACAAAACCGCCCGCATCTTTGGCAGTTCGATATGCCAGAACACGGCCCGTCGAGACGCACCGTCAATGACTGCCGCATGAAAATACGCATTAGGGATGCTAGAGCGGCCAGAATAAGCAAGGATGGCGACCAAACCAACCCAGTGCCACGTATCGACGGTCAGAATGAGCATCCAAGTATGTAGCGCATTGAATTTGTAATCGAAGTCCCATCCGATCCAGCCGAAGAACTGACCTAAGACACCGAAATCAGGATTGACTAACGTCGTCCAAACAATCGGAATCATATTCCATGGCACCACGAGCGGGATGGCTAGCAACATGAGCATAGCAGTCGTTTGAATGCTGCCTCTTCGCATCATCAATGCAATCCCGATTCCTAACGGAAATTGAATCAAGACGACCAAAGTCGAAAACAGCACGCTTCGGCCAAGCGCCTTGTATAGGTCTACCGAAACCGTGAGTTCGCGGTACCAGTCTAATCCAACCCAGTATCGATCTTCTAGTGTGAAGATGTCGAAGAGTGAGAAGTTGAAGACAGCCACAATCGGGATCAACCCAACCAGCAACAACAAAGAGAACGCGGGAACAGCGAACCACCATGCAGCATTATTGTGCGTTCTCATCACCCCTCCCCTTTCAGTCCCTCAAGACATCCCAATTCGTCTCAGCAACAGATGAAATCATCGCTCCAAACCTCCTCGCATCAAGTGAGGCCCCTCCAACAAGGAGCCCTGAGACACCATCTAGACTGACAAGGCGAGCGGCCGACGTTTCGTCAGCCGATCCTCCGTAGAGCACCCGCAATGAAGATTGTGCACCGGTTTTTGCGCCCAGTTGCTTTCTAATATAGCTGATGGTCTCGACGATAATCTCCGACGTCGGGATTAACCCTGTTCCTATCGCCCAAACCGGTTCGTATGCAACCAACGAAGGTCCAGTTCCTGACTGAAAGGCCGCTTCCAATTGCGCATTCAAAACCTTTTTCCAGCGATCTTCTCGCCGCTCAACATCGGTCTCACCAACGCACAAAATGGGTCGTATGTCCTTGGCTATAAGCTGGCGCTGTTTCAAGCTGATCAGTTCAGATGTTTCAGTGTGACCTGCACGGCGCTCCGAATGCCCAATGATACAATATTGCGCGCCAACTTCGGCCAAAAGTGCAGCAGACACATCGCCAGTTCGCGCACCATCCGTGTGGGCTGAGCAATCTTGTGCACCTACCCGAAGCTGTTGATTAAGACTTTGTCGCGCATCCGCAAGCAATGGAAATGGCGGACACACTACAACTTCAACCGCAGCGGCTTCAAAAGTAGCACACGTCGACTTGTAGGCCTCTATTAGAGACCGAGAGCCGTTCATCTTCCAATTCGCAACTACTATCTTTCTCATCGCAAGATCGACCGGCCCGCGTAGATCGCGGTTTCTTCCAGCATTTCTTCGATGCGGATCAACTGGTTGTACTTCGCCAGTCTGTCAGAGCGCGCGAGCGAGCCTGTTTTGATCTGACCGCAGTTTGTCGCGATAGCAAGGTCTGCAATCGTCGCGTCCTCAGTTTCACCCGAGCGGTGCGACATGACATTGGTGAACCGCGCGCGGTGGGCCATATCAACGGCCGTCAGCGTTTCGGTCAGCGTGCCGATCTGGTTGACCTTCACCAGCATGGAGTTCGCAGATTTCTGTTTAATCCCCATGGCAAGGCGGGCTGGGTTGGTCACAAACAAATCGTCACCGACCAGCTGGATTTTGTCGCCAAGGCGCGCGGTCAGGGCGTTCCAGCCGTCCCAGTCATCCTCTGACATGCCGTCTTCGATTGAAATGATCGGGTAGTCATCACACAGCGCTGCGAGGTAGTCGACGTTTTCTTCAGATGTGAGGGATTTGCCTTCGCCCTTCATTTCGTACTTGCCGTCTTTGTAGTATTCTGTCGCCGCACAATCGAGCGCAAGGTAGATGTCTTCGCCCGGTTTGTAGCCAGCCTTCTTGATAGAAGCCAAAATGAAATCAAGGGCTTCGCGGGTGCCGTTGATGTTGGGCGCAAAGCCGCCTTCATCTCCGATGCCCGTGGACAGACCCGCGGCCGTCAGTTCGCCCTTGAGGGTGTGGAACACTTCGGACCCCATGCGCACGGCCTCGCGGATGTTGGTCGCGGACACGGGCATGATCATGAATTCTTGGATATCAATCGGGTTATCAGCGTGCTCGCCGCCATTGATAATATTCATCATAGGCACGGGCAGCACGCGCGCTGCGGTGCCGCCGATGTAGCGGAACAGAGGCTGCGCGGTGTATTCAGCCGCAGCCTTCGCCACGGCCAAGGACACACCCAAGATCGCGTTTGCGCCAAGTCGGCCTTTGTTGTCCGTGCCATCGAGTTCGATCATCGCCATGTCGATGGCGACCTGTTCGGTGGCGTCAAAGCCGACGATCGTGTCTGCGATTTCGCCATTCACAGCCTCAACCGCGGCCAGAACGCCCTTGCCATTGTAGCGCGTTTTGTCGCCATCGCGTTTTTCCACAGCCTCGTGGACACCGGTGGAGGCCCCAGACGGAACCGCAGCGCGGCCCAATGTGCCGTCTTCCAAGGTGACGTCAACCTCGACCGTGGGGTTGCCACGGCTGTCAAGAATTTCGCGGGCGTGAATGCTTGTAATAACGCTCATTTTCTCATCCTCAGATCAATTTGCCGATAGCAACCGCGGTGTCTGCCATTCGGTTCGAAAAGCCCCATTCGTTGTCATACCAAGACAAGACACGCACCATTGTGCCATCCAATACCTTGGTCTGATCGGTCGCAAATATTGACGAGTGTGGGTCATGGTTGAAATCAACAGATACCAAGGGCGCGTCGGTCACCCCTAATACGCCCTGCAAAGGCCCATTTCCTGCGGCCTTGTGGATGGCGGCGTTGATGTCCTCAACGGTCGTCGATCGCGCGGCTTCAAAAGTAAGATCAACAACAGACACATTTGGCGTCGGCACGCGAATTGCTACCCCGTCTAGTTTCCCGTTCAATTGAGGCAGCACCAGCCCGACAGCTTTGGCGGCGCCGGTTGAGGTTGGGATCATCGACAATGAGGCGGCGCGGGCGCGGTACAGGTCCGAGTGCATGGTATCAAGCGTCGGTTGATCGCCCGTATAACTGTGCACGGTTGTCATGAAACCTTTCACAATACCAACGGTGTCATCCAACACTTTAGCCACAGGGGACAGGCAATTGGTCGTGCAGGATGCGTTTGATACAACGATATCATCCGATGTCAGCGTCTTATCGTTCACACCAAATACAATGGTTTTGTCTGCGTCTTTTCCAGGTGCAGAAATCAACACACGTTTTGAGCCATTCTCAAGGTGCGCTTGGCACGCTTGTTTGGAGGTGAAAATGCCCGTGCATTCCAACACAACATCAACGTCGGACCACGGCAAATCAGCAGGATTGCGAATAGCTGTTACCTCGATCGGACCTCTTCCGACGTCAATCGTGGTGGCTGTGGTCGTCACCCGCGCTGGAAAGCGCCCATGCACCGAGTCAAACCGCAATAAATGAGCGTTTGTTTCAACTGGCCCTAGATCGTTGATCGCGACGACTTCGATATCTGTTCGGCCAGACTCGATGATCGCCCGCAGAATGTTACGGCCAATTCGCCCAAACCCGTTGATGGCAACTTTGGTCACAGTCTTCTCCTGTTTTGTAAGAACGTTATGTGACGGGGCGGCGTCAGACACGCGCCACGCGCAGAATATTGGTAGATCCGGCATCCTCGATCGGGACGCCAGCAGTCACGACGACCTCGTCATCTGGTTGCGCGAAACCAAGCGCCAAGCTTTGCTCGGACGCGTGAGTAGTTGCATCCTTGAATCGATCCGCCTGCCCCACAACGACACTGCGTAGCCCCCACACCAGACAAAGCCGGCGCGCCGTTTCAGCATGAGGCGTCATGGCGATGATAGGTGTGAGCGGTTTTTCACGGGCCACCAAAAGTGCCGTTGCCCCGGATTGGGTAAAGCAGCAAATCGCAGCAATATTGGCGCGATCCGCGATTTCACGCGCTGCCGCCGCAATTGCATGTGATGTTTCAATGTGAGCGACGTCTTCGATGCGAATTGACATCAAGTCGCGATAGCGTGGATCACTTTCCGTTTCTTTCGCGACAGCCGTCATAACCGTTACAGCTTCGATTGGAAATTCACCGGCAGCCGTTTCTGCGGACAACATCACCGCGTCTGCACCATCATAAATTGCGGTCGCAACATCAGAAACCTCGGCGCGCGTTGGCACAGGCGCTTCGATCATGCTTTCTAACATCTGGGTCGCTACAATTACCGGTTTCCCAGCAGCGCGTGCTTTTGCAACTAGCGATTTTTGGACACGCGGTACTTCTTGCACCGGAAGCTCAACACCCAAATCGCCGCGCGCCACCATGATCCCATCTGAAACCGCTAAGATGCTCTCAAAATTCTCAACCGCAGCAGGCTTTTCAATCTTCGATAGCAATGCTGCACGGTCCTTCACCAGGGCACGCGCTTCCGTCACATCTTCTGATCTTTGGACAAACGACAGTGCCAACCAATCCACACCAAGCTCACAAACAAATTCCAGATCTTCTCGGTCTTTGTCACTCAGCGCGCTCAATGGTAAAATCACGTCGGGAAGGTTTACGCCCTTACGGTTCGAGATCTCCCCTCCGACAGCCACAGTACAATCAACGTGTGTATCGGACGCATCAACCACGACAAGTCGTATTTTACCGTCATTCACAAGAACGCTTGACCCTTTTTCCAGCGCGGACAGCACGTCGCTGTGCGGAAGACCCACGCGGGTTTTATCGCCCGGCTCCTTCAATAGATCGAACCGAAATGCATCCCCAACTACTAAGGTCTCAGATCCGTTCGCAAAAACACCACAGCGGATTTTTGGTCCTTGCAGGTCCGCCAGAATCCCAATGGGGCGTGCCAAGGTCGCTTCGGCACTTCGGATAAAGCCGTGCATCCGCGCCACAGCTTCGTGATCACCATGGCTCATGTTGAGGCGAAATACATCGACGCCCGTTCTGGCCAAATCAAGAATCTGATTGGCGGTAGACGACGCAGGGCCGAGAGTTGCAACTATTTTGATAGAGCGATGCGGGCGGGTCATGAAGTCTCCAATGGTCAAAGTGCGTCTTCGAGGATGCGGCGGAATTCATCAGCTGTTAAAGGCGTAGCATTTTTCTTGCTAGACGACGCTTGAGTGGCGGAGATTGCTAACTCGTCCAAACTCGTGGCGCGCACGCCCCAATCAGACAAACGAGGCAAGTTCTTATACCTCATCCAAGACTCAAATCCCGAGAGTTGGTCCAAACCATCTTGAGGTGGAAAAACGCGCGCGACGATCGCCATGCATTCAGTGTGACGATCGAAGGAAACGGTCCCCGGCTCAGAACACGCAAGGTTGCGACGCATCACAGGCACCAGAAGCCGACCGCACAACGCACCATGTGGGGCTTCGTAACGCCCACCTATAACAGCAGCCTAAACCATGAGCTGCGCCCAGTCCGGCATTCGCCAATGCCATCCCACTCGACAGACTAACCCAAGCAAGATCGACCCACGCCTGATTGTCATTGTCCCCCATAACGCCTCTAAGACCGTTGAGGCCCTTTTCAATGGAAGGTTGGCTGAGCCCATCTGAAAATGGCGTCGCTGCAATAGACGTATACGCTTCAATTACTTGGGTGATAGCGTCCAGACCTGACCGCAGAACAACCTGGGCCGGACCGCTACGCATCAACACAGGGTCTACGATAGCGATTGAGGGATTTAGTGCCCTACCGCGTAGACTGACTTTTGCCTCCTTCGCCGGAACAGAGACGACAGCGTTCGCTGTGACTTCGGCGCCTGTTCCAGCCGTCGTTGGAATGGCAAGGAATGGAATTGTACACGCCGTTGAGAGTAGGTCCGGATCGTAACGCTCAAAGTCGTCAGTAATATCAAGCTTATTTGACAACAAGAAAGTAAGCAGCTTACCCGTATCAATCGCCGATCCGCCGCCACACGCGACAATGGCATTCGGTTGAACACCCGATAGTTTCTGAAGCGCCGCTGAAATCGACGGTATTGATGGTTCAGTGGCGCATTTTATCTGCGTAATGGACATACCACTTTGATGCAGCTCCCGAAGGACTGGGACCGCTGCCACACCACTGGCACCAGTTACGACAACCACCGATTTGCAGTTCTTAGGCAACGACGGTATCAGCTCTTTGGCCATACCATTCCCAAAAAGAACCCTCGTCGGGCATGACAGTGTAAATGTTCCTGAGCGTTGCATGCGACTAATATCCTAATGTGCAATCAACGGCTCGTCGCCAGTCCGCATATTTTTGCGACCGCGCATCTTCTGCCATTGTTGGCTTAAACTGGCGCTGCAAGGCCCATTGCTTTGCAAACTCATCTTGCGCAGGCATCGCGCCGATCTTCATTCCGGCCAACCAAGCAACACCTAAAGCAGTTGTCTCGAGAACTTCTGGTCGATCTACCGGTGCACCCGTGATGTCGGCAAGAAATTGCATCGCCCAGTTGGACGCGCTCATGCCGCCATCGACGCGTAATACGCCAGAGCTGTCATCGCCCCTCCAGTCCGCACGCATAGCATCTAAGAGATCGCGAGTTTGATATCCGACACTTTCAAGAGCGGCTTTAGCAAGCTCGTTCGGCCCAGAATTACGTGTAAGACCGAACACAGCCCCGCGACATTCAGGATTCCAATATGGTGCGCCGAGACCAGTGAAAGCGGGCACAAGAATGACCGATTGTGTGTCATCGGCCTGCTCTGCAAGCGGCTGTGTTTCGGAGGCTTCGCGGATAATCTTTAGACCGTCGCGCAACCATTGAACAACGGCCCCTGCGATAAAAATCGACCCTTCCAAAGCGTAGGTAGGCTTACCGTCTAATTGATAGGCAATCGTTGTCAGCAAGCGATTGTTTGAACGGACAGGTGTATCCCCAGTATTCAAGAGCGCAAAACACCCGGTTCCGTATGTTGATTTCATCATACCGGGGCTAAAACAGGCCTGCCCGATGGTCGCTGCCTGTTGGTCCCCAGCGACCCCACAAATGGGTATCGATTGACCAAAAAGATCTTCGCGACACATTCCAAAATCGTCGGCACTGTCTTTAACTTCAGGGAGCATTTGCACGGGAATATCAAACAGATCGCAAATTGTTCGGCTCCAGCACCCTTTGCGGATATCATAGAGCATTGTACGGGCAGCGTTCGTGGCATCCGTCGCATGGACTTTTCCGCCGGTTAACTTCCAAATAAGGTAAGTATCGACGGTTCCAAACAAGAGTTCCCCGCGGCGCGCCATATCTCGCGCGCCATCTATATTGTCCAATATCCATTTCAGTTTTGTCGATGAAAAGTATGGGTCAACCAACAATCCTGTTCGGTCAGCGAACATATCTGCATGACCATCATCCCTTAACGATTTACAGTAATCAGCTGTCCGGCGGTCCTGCCATACGATCGCATTGTAAATCGGCTTCCCCGTCCCGCGATGCCAAACAATGGTCGTTTCGCGCTGATTGGTTATGCCGATCGAGACAATGTCCGTACCACGAATGCCTGCGCGCTCAACAACTTCGCGACATGTGCCAGCAGTGGTCGCCCAGAGATCCGCTGGATCGTGTTCAACCCAACCCGACTTAGGAAAAACCTGTGGAAATTCCTCCTGAGCTGAGGCGACGGGTGCGAGGGCTTCATCAAACAAAATGGCCCGTGTGGACGTCGTGCCTTGGTCTATTGCGAGTACATATTTCATTGCTTCATCTCATGGAAAATTTGGTCGCAAAAAAGAAGGGCGGCGGCTAAACCGCCCCTCAGTTCACTCAGGAAGAGTATCTTAGGGAGAGATCGAAAGTTCGATGCGGGACGCAGAAGCGCCCCGCATCTGGGAGGACAACAGTGCTTACTGCTGCCAGGACTGGATCAGATCTTCGTAAGCGATCGTCTCCGGTGCTTCGTCCGTTGTTGCCAACTGCGCCTTTGGCGAACCAGGCTGGCTCAACCAATAGTCTGCTTCCTGTGGCTCGTTCATAACTGGACCCAGGTCACCCTGAACTCCGGCACGCTCGAGGCGCTCAAGAACGGCTTCTTGCTCAGCACAAAGGCTGTCGAGTGCTTCTTGTGCTGTCTTTGCACCGGAAGACGCGTCGCCAATGTTCTGCCACCACAGCTGTGCCAAACGTGGATAGTCTGGAACGTTCGTACCGGTCGGGGACCACTGTGTGCGGGCCGGTGAGCGGTAGAATTCAACGAGGCCGCCCAATTGTGGCGCACGCTCGGTGAAGCTGTCGTGGTTGATCGTGGACTCGCGGATGAAGGTCAGACCAGCGTGTGCCTTCTCAACGTCAACAGTCATCGATGTAACGAACTGGGCGTAGAGCCAAGCCGCCTGAGCACGATCCACAGGTGTGGATTCCATCAGCGTCCAGGAACCAGCGTCCTGATAGCCAACTTTCATGCCATCTTCCCAGTACGCACCATGCGGGCTAGGAGCCATGCGCCAGCGCGGGGAACCATCGTCGTTCAGAACCGCTTCGGCACCTTCTCCAACCATGTTGGCTGTGAATGCTGTGTACCAGAACATTTGCTGAGCAACGTTGCCTTGTGCGGGAACCGGACCAGCCTCACCAAACGTCATACCTGCAGCTGCAGGTGGCGCGTAGTTCGTCAGCCAGTCCACGTAAGACTCGATGGCATAGACTGCAGCAGGCGAGTTTGTCGCTCCGCCGCGTGCCACACAGGAGCCGACTGGTTGAGAGTTTTCGTTAACACGAATACCCCATTCGTCGACAGGCAAACCGTTTGGCTCACCGATGTCTCCCATGCCAGCCATGGACATCCACGCGTCAGTAAAGCGCCAGCCCAAGGACGGGTCTTTCTTACCGTAGTCCATGTGACCGAAAACGTCGCCGTCAACGCCCATATGGCTCAGATCACGGTTGGTGAAGAACGCAGCAATGTCTTCATACGCAGACCAGTTGATCGGAACACCAAGTTCGTAGCCATACTCAGCTTCGAAATCCATCATGTTCTTTTCGTCTGTGAACCAATCGTGGCGGAACCAATAGAGGTTCGCAAACTGCTGGTCTGGAAGCTGGTAAAGCTTACCATCAGGACCCGTTGTAAAATCGAGACCGATAAAGTCTTCGAGGTTCAAACCGGGATTTGTGACGGCAGCGCCTTCACCGGCCATCCAGTCGGTCAAGTTGCGAGACTGCTGGTACCGCCAATGCGTACCGATCAGGTCGGAGTCGTTGATGTAGGCGTCATAGATGTTTTCGCCGGTCTGCATTTGCGTTTGCAGCTTTTCAACAACGTCGCCTTCGCCGATCAGATCGTGCGTAACGCTGATGCCAGTGATGGCCTCAAACGCAGGTGCAAGAACAGTCGCTTCGTAAGTATGCGTCGCAATGGTTTCTGAAACCACCTTGATTTCCATACCTTGGTATGGGGCAGCGGCATCAACAAACCACTGCATTTCGGCTTCTTGCTCAGCACGAGAAAGCGCAGAACGCTCGATCGTTTCGTCAAGAAATGCGATTGCCGCATCCATGTCGGCGAAGACCGGTGAGGCCATCGTCGTCATAAGTAACGCAACAGCGGTACTTGATTTCAAAGAAATAGTCATCATTTCCTCCCTTATTGGAAATTCGTAGTTTCTGTTAAGGCAGCCTGAAGGTCTGTTACACCAACGGGCTGCCGCCCTCTCTCGTTAGACCCAGCGGAAAACCGCAAGCGCGTAAACGAGACAGACTATCAATGCGAACGGTTGGTTCGCACCAATCACTCCCAGCCACGCCAAGTTAATGAACGCAGATCCGAGTAGTGTAATGAAGAGACGATCTCCTCTCGTCGTCTCTATCCCCAGAACGCCCTTGCGGGGTGTTTCTGGAAATTTGATTGCCAAGACAGTGAAAACCATCAGTGTCGTTGCGATAATCATGAAGAACGCGGCGGTCGGCCAAGTCCATGCCATCCATTCCATAGGTCAGTCCTCCTTTTTCTTTAAACTCGGCCCAGGGCAAAACCCTTGGCGATGTAGTTGCGAACAAAGTAGATCACCAATGCGCCCGGAAGCACGGTCAGAATACCGGCTGCAGCAAGGACCCCCCAATCGACGCCAGCGGCACCTTGTGTTCTGGTCATGATCGCTGCGATTGGCTTGGCATCTACGGATGTGAGTGTCCGGCTCAACAGCAACTCGACCCATGAAAACATGAAGCAGAAGAATGCTGCAACGCCGATGCCCGATGAAATCAGTGGCATGAAGATCTTCACAAAGAAGCGCCCAAAAGAATAGCCATCGATGTAAGCCGTCTCGTCAATTTCTTTAGGAACGCCTCGCATGAAACCTTCAAGGATCCACACGGCCAGTGGCACGTTGAAAAGACAATGGGCCAACGCAACGGCTATGTGCGTGTCAAACAGGCCAACCGACGAATACAACTGGAAGAACGGCAAGGCGAACACAGCAGGTGGCGCCATGCGGTTGGTCAGCAGCCAAAAGAACAGCTGATTGTCACCCATGAACCGGTAGCGGCTGAAGGCGTACGCCGCAGGCAGCGCAACCGTTAGACTGATCGTCGTATTGAGAACCACGTAGATCATCGAGTTGATGTAGCCGGTATACCAAGTCGGGTCCGTCAAGATCGTAATGTAGTTCGCAAACGTAAGGTTGTTCGGGAACAACGTGAATTCGCTCAAGATCTCAGTGTTCGTCTTGAGGCTCATGTTGAGCAGCCAATAAATCGGCAACAACAGGAATACCAAATAGAGCGTCATAACAATGACGGACCCTTTGATCGGAAAACGTCGTTTTGGTTTGCTCACGCTCAGCGAGGCTGTCGGGGCGGATGCGGTTGCGTCGCTCATCACTTGCCCTCCTTCTTATCCATGTTGGTCATCACGGTGTAGAACACCCACGAGATGAGCAAGATTACGAGGTAGTACATCAGCGAGAATGCCGCCGCTGGACCGAGATCGAATTGTCCTAACGCCATCTTCACGAGATCAATCGACAGCAAAGTTGTCGAGTTACCGGGGCCACCGCCTGTGACAACGAACGGCTCGGTGTAGATCATGAAGCTGTCCATGAACCGCAGAAGGATCGCGATCATCAAAACACCCATCATCTTTGGCAGCTCGATGTAGCGGAAGATTGCCCAACGGCTAGCCTGATCAATCTTTGCCGCCTGATAATAAGCGTCCGGGATCGACTTAAGCCCAGCGAAGGCCAGTAGCGCGACAAGCGACGTCCAGTGCCATACATCCATCACAATAATGGTGATCCATGCGGCAAGCGGGCTTTGAGTATAGTTATATTCGATGCCCATCGCATCTAAAGTGTAGCCAAGCAGGCCAATATCGACGCGGCCAAAAATCTGCCAGATCGTTCCAACAACGTTCCATGGGATCAACAGCGGAAGCGACATCATTACGAGGCAAAAACTGGACCAAAAACCACTTTTTGGCATGTTAAGAGCCACGAAAACGCCAAGCGGCACTTGGATCAACAATATGATCGCAGAGAACATCAGCTGACGCCCCAAAGCGTCCCACATCCGTTCCGAATGCAGCATGGTTTCGAACCATTCCAGCCCGGCCCAAAAAAACTGATTGTTGCCGAACGTGTCCTGAACCGAATAGTTCACAACCGTCATAATTGGTATCACGGCGGAAAATGCGACTAGCACGAGAACCGGCAGGATCAGGAACCATGCCTTTTGATTGACTGTCTTATTCATTGCGCGGCCTCCCCTTCTTTGAGCCAATCGTTGACGTACACATTGACCCGCTTTGGATCGAAGGTGACGCGGTTCATGTCAGGGGAAATCGACTGCCCCTCCCCCGCAACGATGTTGATTTCATTTCCAAACAGATCAGCCCGAATGATCTTGTGGCGACCTACGTCTTCGACGCGACGTACCTTGACGGGAACCCCCTCACCGTCTGTGAGTGTCACAAACTCGGGACGCACGCCGATTTCGACTTTTCCGTCCAGCGGGCCGAATGACTGGCCCAGCTTTACAGCGGCGCCATGCACAACAGCATCCGAACCCGCCACTGACGCGGGAATGACGTTCATCCCCGGCGATCCGATGAAGTAGCCAACAAATGTGTGCTGTGGCTTATCGAACAATTCTTCCGGCGTTCCGATTTGAACGACGCGGCCATCATACATCACGACCACTTTGTCCGCGAATGTTAGGGCCTCAGTTTGATCATGGGTCACGTAAATCATCGTGTGACCGAATTCGTGGTGAAGAGATTTCAACTGCGTGCGCAATTCCCATTTCATATGGGGGTCGATTACGGTCAAAGGCTCATCAAACAACAGTGCGTTGACGTCTTCCCTCACCATCCCGCGTCCGAGCGAAATCTTCTGTTTGGCATCCGCTGTTAGACCGCGGGCCCGATTGCCTAACTCGGCTTCCATTCCAATCATTTTGGCGATCTGCTGGACACGGTCGGCTATGTAATGCGGGCTCGCGCCACGGTTTTTCAACGGAAACGCAAGATTATCTCGCACCGTCATCGTATCGTAAACGACCGGGAACTGAAAAACCTGCGCGATATTACGGTCCGCTGTACTGGCCTGCGTCACATCCACACCATCAAACAAGATTCGGCCTTGGCTCGGATGCAGAAGACCAGAAATGATGTTGAGCAACGTAGATTTACCGCAGCCAGAAGAGCCCAAGAGGGCATAAGCTTCGCCGTCTGCCCAATCATGATTCAGCTCTTTTAGGGCAAAGTCGTCTTCGCCTTTCGGGTTAGGCAGATAGGAATGCGCTAGATTGTCGAGTGTAATTTTTGCCATGATGCTTTTCCTTATGCCGCCAGCGCGTAAGACGCAGGGGCGACAAGGTCGCCGTTTTCACTGAAGATGTAGACGTGCCTTGGATCTAGATAGACACGAAGCGGCGCACCGAGCTCTAGTTGGTGGACGCCGTGTACGAGTCCGACCCATTTTTCGCCGTGGTGATCAAGGTGAACAAATGTCTCTGATCCCGTCAGTTCGGTAACGACCAGCTGTGTGTCAAACGGCATTGCGGTATCCGTATGGGACAGAATTTCAAGATGGTTTGGACGGAAGCCTGCAAGATAGCGGCCGTCGGGAACGTTGGCGAGTGGACCTGTCGCTTCAGTATTCTGCCCATCACCGAACATGATCTTCGTCCCGCTCTTGCTGACCTTGAGAAAGTTCATCGGGGGATCACTAAAGACACGCGCGGTCGTTGCATCAATGGGCTGGCGGTAAACAGTGGGCGTCAGGTCAAATTGTGTCACCTGGCCTTCCCACATCGCGGCGGTATTTCCTCCAAGCAGAAGCGCTTCTTCTGGCTCAGTCGTTGCATAAACAAAGATCGAACCTGCTTCTTCGAAGATCTTGGGAATTTCGACACGCAATTCTTCGCGCAACTTATAGTCCAAGTTGGCAAGCGGCTCATCCAGCAAAACCAATCCGGCGTCCTTTACAAGCGCACGCGCGAGAGCGCAGCGCTGCTGCTGACCACCGGACAGTTCTAGCGGCTTTCGCTGCAGCATAGGCGTCAGTTGCATAAGGTCAGCTGACTTGCGGACCGCAACATCGATTTCAGCAGATGTCTTGCCCATCAAGCGCAATGGTGAGGCGATGTTGTTATAAACTGTCATGGACGGGAAGTTGATGAACTGTTGGTACACCATCGCGACCTTGCGATCCTGCACACGCATACCTGTCACGTCTTTGCCTTCCCAGTAGACCCGACCCTCATTCGGGACATCGAGACCCGCCATGAGGCGCATCAACGATGTTTTCCCCGACAAAGTAGGTCCCAGGAGGACGTTCATTGTCCCTTTTTCAAGCAGCAGATTGGTCGGGCTGATATGCACCTCTCCCTCTACGACTTTTGAAACACCTCTTAGTTCAAGTGTCATTTTATCCTCCCTATTTCGCCGCTTCAAAGAAAGTCTTTTGCAGGCGGTCTTTCATCCAAATATCCAAGGTAGCAATCTGACTTTCTGTCAGACGCAATCCAATCTTTGAGCGACGCCAAACAACATCTTCTGCCTGCCGCGCATATTCTTTATCCATCAGCCACACGACTTCGTTTTCAGTCAAGTCGGCCCCGAAATCTGTCCCAAGTTCGTCCTTGGTTTTCGCATCGCCCAAAACGTCTACGGCCTCGGTCCCGTAGGCTCGGACCAACCGAGCGGCCCACCGGTCACTCAAGAACGGGAATTCCGCTAGCAATCCGCCAATCAAATCTTGCACACCGTCGACGGGAAAATCGCCACCTGGCAACGATACGCCCGCAGTCCATTTGGGGGGTAGATCACTGAATGCTGCTTTGATTTCATCCATCGCACTTTCGGCGAGTCGGCGATAAGTCGTGATCTTCCCACCAAAAATATTCAATGCCGGCGCGCCGCGGCTTGTGTCCATCTTCAAAACATAGTCCCGCGTCGCGGCAGATGCGCTACTCGCCCCATCATCGTATAAAGGCCGGACACCTGAATAGGACCAGACAACATCGTCGTCAGCGACGGGCTGAGCAAGGTATTGGTTAACAAAGTTGAGCAAGTATGTCTGCTCTTCAGGGGTACATTCGGGCTTCACTGACGCGTCCGGATGGTCAGCATCCGTAGTCCCTATCAAAGTAAAATCCGTCTCATACGGGATTGCGAAAGTAATCCGCCCGTCTACACCTTGGAAAAAGTAGCATTTGTCATGATCAAAAAGCCGCTTGGTCACGATGTGACTGCCACGGACAAGCCGAACGCCACCCTGTTGATTGCTTTTTAGTGTGCCGCGCAAAACGTCACCAACCCAAGGACCCGCGGCATTCACGATCATCCGCGCGGAAACCTGCGATGTTTTTCCTGTCAAAGTGTCTTCAAGACTCACGTCCCAGAAGCCGTCTTTTACGACTGCACTCGTCACCTTGGTCCGGACGCGAATAGTTGCACCCCTCTTCTGCGCATCTCTCGCATTCAAAACGACAAGGCGGGAATCTTCGACCCAGCAATCTGAGTATTCGAATGCTTTTTCGAATTTATTGTTGAGCGGTGCCCCTTCTATCCCCTCGCGCAAATCAATGCTGCGCGTTGCTGGCAATATCTTACGCCCGCCAAGGTTATCATAGAGAAATAGACCAAACCGAATGAGCCATGCTGGACGGCGGCCTTTCATCCATGGCATTACGATGTTGAGCAACTTGGACGTCGGCGTCGTCAAATCAAAACGCATGCTGCTATGATACGGAAGTACAAAACGCATTGGCCAAGAAATATGCGGCATCGCTTTTAGCAACGTCTCGCGCTCGATTAGGGCCTCGCGCACCAAGCGAAATTCAAAATATTCTAGGTACCGAAGACCGCCATGAAATAGCTTTGTGGAAGACGCTGATGTCGCAGAACCAATGTCGTTCATCTCAGCGAGACAGACTTTAAGCCCACGGCCACTCGCGTCACGTGCTATACCGCACCCATTTATACCCCCGCCAACAACCAGCAGGTCAAATTCCGGTTCCATCGTAGTCCTCCCTAGCAGCTCTCCCAGCTACTTGTGTTCAAGATGACCAAAAACGAGCACAATTGGAAGGGAAAAATGTGCGTTTTCGCTCGTTACGTATTAACTTATTGTAAATAAACGATTTAATATTATGCTTTTCGGCCGCAAATTCCTTAGTTGCGCAATTCCAAAGAGAATCGAACCAAAACGAACACGAATGTTTGCGAAACCCAACGAGATTGCGCTATGTCCGAGGTAGGAGAGACGAACTGCTGGGAGAGGCATGGCTCAAACACTACGAAAACCAGAGATCATTGCGATCGCTCGCCGCGAAGGTAAAGTAACTGTTGATGGGCTTGTCGAACATTTTGGTGTGGCTCCACAAACAATCCGAAGGGATTTGACCGAACTGGCTGAGTCCGGTGAACTCGCACGCGTCCATGGCGGCGCCATCTTACCGTCGACAACAATGAATATCGGCTACAGTGAGCGCCGCGAAATTAAGCAATCGGCAAAAGTTGATATCGCAAGAAGATGTGCCGCCGAAATACCAAACGATTGTTCGATATTTCTCAATATCGGCACCACCACCGAAGCTGTCGCCGCAGAATTGCTAAATCACGAAGGCCTTTTGGTAGTAACGAATAACATCAACATTGCCCTCATCTTGTCAGGCAATGTCGGAGCTGAGGTGGTGGTGACGGGCGGGAACTTGCGGCGCGCTGATGGTGGACTTATTGGCGATTTCGCGGCCCAAACGATCAAACAGCTCAGGTTTGACTATGCGGTGATCGGGTGTTCGGCTCTGCACGAGGACGGCGATATTCTAGACTTTGACATCCAAGAAGTCGGCATTAGCAAAAGGATCATTCGTCAAAGCAACCAAGTATTCCTGGTCGCCGACTCTTCCAAATTCGAACGCAAAGCCCCGGCTAAGATTTCCTCTCTCGCTGACATTGATGTCTTTTTCACAGACCGTTCACCAACACTTCCCTTTCAGCAATTCTGCGCTGCAACAAAAACCCGAATTGAACTGTGCGCAAAGAGGTAGAGGAAGAACGAAAGAATGTTGGGATATCATCGTTCTAGCTGGCCGTTGCTTATACAACGTATGCCGAGGTGATAAGTATCTTAGTGAACGCGGACCTACACTGGTTTCAAGAACTAAAGTGCGGAACGTTTACCCTTTTCGACTATTTTATACGCTAAACCGGTTCCATTGAAGAAGCCTTAAGACTGGCTGTCGCGTTGCCCTTAAATCTGAGACACGACGCGTTCGGGGATATTTTTTGCCCTTAATTATGAGATTCCACTGCCATCGCGCCTATGCTTTTCGCGGGTGTTGTCACGTTTACTCGCCGAGCTTGCAAGTTGGCATGCCGATCGTTGGTCAAGGGGCATTTGCTGCGGATTTCCACGCGTCGAATGCTTCAAGCCGATGGTAGCGGATGGTGAGGGCAGAGCGGCGGCGGGCTGGGACGGAGAAGGAATTTCGGGTTGCGGACTGCATGGACACGAAGCGTTGTAATGCCCCCGGTGATCGGAAACCTTGCATGACCCGCTCTCGTTTCCTGAAGGGGAGATGGCTGTTCTCGGCGCGGTTGTTGAGCCCCTTGTGGGACCAATGGTCAAGGCCCGGCGCGACCTCGCGCTTGGCGGCGCCGTAGGAGCGCAGTTTGTCCGTGATGATCCGTTTGGGAACGAAGCCCCAACGTTTCATAAGCTTGATCAAAAGCCGCTTTGCGGCGCGCTTGTCCCGCCTAGGCTGCTGAATTTCCTCAAGAACGACGCCCTGTTGGTCGACCGCGCGCCAGAGCCAATACGATCTGCCCGCGATCTTCACGACGACCTCATCCAGATGCCAGACATCGCCGGGGCGAGGCTGCCGCCGCCGCAGAACGTGGGCGATCAGAGGGCCGAACTTGACGGTCCAGCGCCGGATCGTTTCATACGAAACATCAACGCCCCTTTCCAGCATCAGCTCCTCCACCTCTCGCAAACTCAAGTTGAACCGGACGTAGAGCCAGACAACATGGGCAATGATCTGGGGCGGAAAGCGGTGGCGCTTGTAGCTGATTTTCAAGGTCTGCATCGACACCGCCTACGCCCAGATCAATCAGCCCGCAACCTTAGGCCTGTTAACGTGACAACACCGTATAGGGTGCTCCACGCCGCGGCGACCGTGGGCCGGTTCCGATCAACCCGCGCGCATGCAGTCGCCCGATCAGATCGCGGCTGATCTCCTTGCCGAAGATGTCCTTCAGCCCGTCCCGTGTGACCGGCTGGTGGTAGGCGATGGCAGCGAGCACCGCGACATCGTATTCGTCCAGGTCCAGAAGCTGTTCGCCCACATCCGCAGCGGCCCTGATCGCCGGGGCGTAGGTGGGCCGCGTGCGCAACATCCAGCCGCCGGCCACCTGCGCCACTTCGAAGGATCGTCCTTCGAGATCGGCGACCAGGTCTTCGACCAACAGATCGACCGAAGCCCCCTGCCCCACCACGCGCGCGAGGTCCTCGCGCGGCACCGGCGATGCACTGGCGAAGAGAACGGCTTCAATCCGCCGCATCCATTCACGCCAGCGCAATTCGGCTGGCAGATCGTTCAGTTCCCGATCGAAGTCAGTTTCGGCGTGATCCCTGGCCTTTTTTGGTGGTCGCATGTCCGAACCGCGAAACCGGTTCCCACTTTCGCTGGACATGCTCATGCTCACACCCCGTAGAGCCGGAACGTGTCGCGGCCGGTCAGCTCGCGCACCGCGCCGAGATCGACCAACCGGTCACAGAGCCGCCGTGCGGATCGGTCCGGTAGTGGCAGGGCCGCAGGCGCGACGGCATCTTGGGTCAGGAACATCGCGACGGCGGCCTCTGCGCCTTTGGCGCGCAGCTTCGGCGCGACCGCTTTGAGATGCGCTGCCCGCCGCGCGAGGTCAGTTGAGAGACGCACGGCCTCGACCGCCGATGAGACGAGCGCACGATGACAAGCTGAGCGTAGGTCTCCGCCTCGCTTGCGCATATCGTGCCGTTTCAGGCCTGCGGCCAGAAGCGGCACGATATGATCCCAACCAAGCGCCTGAGCGAGGGTCGCGTCAGCAAGGACGAGCGCGGGCACCTCGGCACGGGGGGCATCGTTCAGTACCGCCTCCAGCACCATTACCGCGCGACTGACCGGTGCCCCCTGCCCGGCATCGAGCCAACGCGCGATCTGATCACCCTGAAGTTCAGGCAGCGCCCGGACCAGAGCTTGCACGGTCACCGGCCTTTCCGTGGCGTGACGCCACGCCA
>NZ_SMZO01000053.1 GCF_004358675.1 Meridianimarinicoccus aquatilis
CCTGATCAATGGCGTCACCGTTGTGGGCCGGTGCCTGCATCTGCCCGCCATACCGTGCCAGTGCCCATGCGGCGCCGGGGGTGTCTGCCAGCCCGATCCGTGCGTTCATACCAAGCCCGGTACATCCGTCAGCAATCGCGGTGGTCAGTTCATGCTCTCCCCCAAACAGATGAATGCAACCGGTCAGATCAAGCATCAGCGCGTCAGGGGCCTCTTCGGCGGTCCAAGGGGTGAACTGACCGGCCCATCGTCGCAACGCTGTCAGCAGGGCGGCATCCTCGCGTGGGGCAGCAGGATAGCTTGCCAGCCGAGGGCAAATCGCCATGGCATCGCGCAACCCCTGCCCCAGCCGCAGACCCGCCGCCTCAGCCAGTGGGCACAGGCTGGTGATGACCTGCGCACCATTTCGCCCCCCGATCACCACGATCGGAGTGTCCGGCGGCACGCGCCCGCGCCGCACGAGCCGGTCGGCCCCCAGGCGTGGAAACCACAGCGAGAGAATTCTTCTGTTCAACATGGCCCGCATTATTGTGGCAGCAATAATGTTCTTCTTATGTTCTCATATTCGGGAGTCGGGTGCAGAGTCGAGTCCGCATCGCGGTGTGTATTCACTACCTCTGCAACAGGGCTATCAGTTGCTTTGATACCGGACGACCTCGGAGGTCCTGCGACTATCCGGGACGGTCCTGCAATCGGCGATGATACCGGACGTTCTATTTCAGCGGCTGTTCTTCTTCCACCAACTGTGAATTGAAGACTTCTTCAAACGTCGTTCAACAGGGAATGAAGCCGCGATATCGGCTTCCAATTCTTCATAGGTCAGGCGATCAATTCGCGCCAAACGAAAGAGCGTAATTTCGGGTCGGTATCCAGTTTTGTGGCGCGCCCCGTTTTATGAAACCGGCGATGTTCGAAAATTAGCTTTTCGGAAATTAGCAGACTGTCAATTTATTCGGATTGCGCAATTTTCTGTAATTTAATTAGGATCAAGATTCATGACCAGAAGACCACGACAGCAGCGAGTGCGATGGCTGAAAGGAAGACTTTGAAACAGCGGTCAGAGCATGTCGCCACGCGTCTCCAATCCTTGAGACCGCCAAACATGATCTCGATGCGGTTGCGCCGTTTGTATCGGCGCTTGTCGTATTTGACTGTCGTCTTGCGCGGCTTTCGACCCGGGATTCAGGCGCGTATCCCTTTGTCTTTCAATGCTTCTCGGAGCCAGTCAGCGTCATAGCCACGATCTCCGAGCAGCCATTTGCCGTTTGGCAGGCCGCTGAGCAGCGCTGGTGCGCCGATATAATCGCTGATCTGTCCCGCGGTGACGAACAGATCCATTGGTCTTCCCTGGCTGTCACAGATTGCGTGCAGCTTGGTGTTCATGCCGCCCTTGGTGCGACCGAACAGACGACCACGCCCCCCTTTTTAGCGGCCATGCTGGTCGTTGTTCGATGTGCCTTGAAGTAATGACCTCAGCCGGAATACAGTACCGAGAGAAGGGAAGTAGTTCCAAATCCACCTGAGATACCTGTCAGCAAACTCAACGCAGGTGATGTGGCCAAAGATGCTTGGCCATTATTGATTTCATTCATCAACAAATAGCGGTTTCGCAGACTTTCTGCAGCATTGGGGTCGATAAAATCTGCGACTTCGGGAAGTCCAAATACTTCCTCCGACCTAGCTCTGAATACAACCAATTGCTGATCAATATCAAGCGCCGCAAAGGTTTCTGGCAAATTCAACGCGGTTTCGAACACTTCTCGCAACGGCGAACTGCCCATAACCCCATACCATCGGGCATCGGCGGATGACGAATTCTCCAAAACAGTTTCTAGCTCTCGCTCCAATCCCAATGCGAGCCGCAGTTCCGGTTGAACGTCCCCAACGGCGACCTCGAACGTTTGGTCTTCATAGGCGGATAGGATTTCGTCGGGAAATGACGACAATGCTGTGCGAGGCTCGCCTAATCCTCCAAACCCAAACGCCTTTGAAAGTGCTGCATAACGAGCGTCACTTAAGCGATTAGCCAAACTGTCATCGGCTATAACGCCTTCTTCTAGAACCTTGCGTATAAAGAACTTGTTGGAAACATCTTCTTGCAAACCAAAAGCGCTCAGAGCTACTTTCATAAGAGTAAAGTCGCCAACCAATTGTTCTGCCGAGCTTATATTGCCAATATTCTCGCGGAAATAGTTCATTTCGCGCTGAGCAACTGGCGAAGCATTCTGAAGCAGCTTTTGACTTTCAATAGTTCGATTAAGGAAGTTCCAGCCAGTGAGTCCTCCAACCGGCAGTAGGGGTTGAAAGGTCATGATGAAAGACCAGCTGCCATAAGCCTATCTTCCCGAGGGAGCAAAACTCGCAATGCCTTCAGTGCCGGGTAGAACTGGCTCTGTGTCACAAATCGAGTGGCATCAGACAAGAGTATTCGGCTATCCCTATCGGTAAAAACTTGACTCAATTGCTCTATTCCGACCAACAGTTGGCGTCGGGCCTTGGCGGGATTCGCGTCACCGGTCAGAACAAGTTGTGCAAGGTAACAAACGCGTCGTACCGGCGTAGTTACATCATCCGGATGGATGGCATCTTTAAGACGCAGGATATTTGCATTCGGGGTCACTATATTCAGGCGGCTTCGACGCTCGCCATTTTCAATGACAGCACCATTAATTAAAATTCGTTCGCCAGGACCCAGCTTAAGGACCAAACCGGTCATGTTGGTCTCACACTTGAGCGCAGACCGCCCATAACCGCGGTATTGACATCAATCAGAGCATCTACAGTGGCCTCGCGCTTTAGTACTTTCCGACTGTGCGCCACCGTAAACTCTGCAAGATAAAACAAACCAGCGCGCGTTTCTTGTGATAGCCTGTTTCCGCCACTGGCCACATCGGCGGCAAGCATTGTCCAAAGACGCCTATTATCGTGCACGGCCTTTGCCAACTTGACCGTTTGTGTTGGCGAAGGCACAGACGCCTGATTGAGCGCCCGCGTGACACGAACAAAGGCTTCATACTCAATACTTTTTGGGCATCGTACCGCTTGGTTTACCGGATCATAGGCCGTTCGAGCCCTATCAATGACGCTCACTGCGTGTCCCTCCATGGTGCTTCATTCCCGTTTCACGGCTATCGTGTGCTGAAAAGAGTGACGCCAGTTAAGGCGCCACCCGTATCTGTTAACGGAACAGTGAAAGCACGCTTTGCGGTGCCTCGTTTGCAATAGACAGTGCTTGAATACCCAACTGCTGCTGCACCTGAAGTGCTTGAAGCCGAGCTGAGGCTTCTTCCATGTTCGCATCGACCATCGAACCGATCCCCGTTTTCAGCGAGTCGGTCAATTTGGACACAAAGTTCGATTGGATTTCGACCTGCGCAGCGTCAGACCCGAAAGCTGCTGCCGCATCAATGGCGGTCTGGGTCAAAGTCTCAATTGACGACAGTGCGGCCTGAGCGTTAGCAAGGGAACTCACATCAAGGCCCGCCAGCGCACCAAGACCGCCTGAGCCGGCATTCGTGAATTGCCCCCCGACCTGCACCGATTCGGTGCCAGAGTTGGTGATTACCAAAGTGCCGCTGACCGAACTGTCATAGTCGACGGTCACGTTTTCCCCAGTCGCTTCGATCGCACTTTTCAGGCCCACCGCAATAATGTCTTCCGTTGTGGTCGAGGCCACATCGGAGGCCGTCACGGTGTAGCTTACTTCACTTTCACCAACACGCATCGTGATCTTGTCGCCGGCAGCGTAAGTCGGGTCTGCAATAACAACTGTACCACTATCGGCCGTACCGCCGGTTCCATCCAGTGAGAAGCCGAAAGCATCGGCGTCATCGGCAGCCACACCAGTTGTTCCAGTAAATGCGGCCTTAGCTGTATAGCCACCTGTCGACAGATCCTGCCCTGAAACTGTGATGTAAGACGCAGTGACATTCCCCGAACTATCGCGATCAAGCGACGATAGGACGTCAGTGCCCGATGTATTTCCGTCGACAAGATTCAAGCCGTTGAATTGAGCGGCACTGACAACCGAGGCGATCTGCTCTTTCAGAGCTGTTACGTCGCTGTTCAACTTTGTACGGTCCACGTTGTCGCCAGTAGCAGCTGCGACCTTTTCCTTCACTTGGATCAGCAAATCAGTGATGGTTTCGGCAGCCTGCTGAGCAACCGCTACGGTCGACTCACCAAGTGACAAGCTGTCAGAGATCGATTTGAAACCGCTAACATCTGATTCCATCACTTTTGAAATCGCCCAAACAGCAGAATTGTCCTTTGCGTCAGCCACACTTTTACCAGTGGCGATCTCGCTTTGCGTATCCTCGAGCCCCGAGTTAATCCCTTTGAGTGTTTGAAGCGCGACCATTGCGCTGGAGTTAGTCAGAATGCTGGACATGTCTATTCTATCCTGTGCTCAGGTGCTTTTGCACCTATTTAGATGAACCGCGCCTTTGCGCAGCACGAGTGTCGTTCTGACATGTGCGGATGCCTTCTCGATCCGCGCCATCCTTTCGAATGCCCTTCCTAGGTACCGCCCGACTTCCTAAGAGTTGGCTAAGGCACAGAAGTCATTACATTGCATTTTATTGAAATTTATTGGGTTTCAGAGAATTTTGGTGGGCTTCGACGTATTCACAAGAAGTTGGATGTCAAAAAATGTGGGCGGAAAGACTTGCCGGTCTATTGGTTGGCTGAGGCTATATATTTGCGACGGCGGCGCTTTCTGTGCGTCGTGCAAGCAGGCACGCTTCGGGCGAACCGAACTTTCTCTTCTGTTACACTCAAGATCACTTCCACGATGACAATGTAACGACGCACTGACAGTCGCCGTTAGGTAAACTCAGCGAAACAAAGCTCAGGAAAATTTCGAAGAAACGTGCATTTTCTGGGCCACGAGGCGTTCGGAAATACAGCGGTAAGGAGAAATTCTGCTAACTGGTTTTGGGAAAAAACGGCGTGGCTCGAAACGATCGTAAACTATATTGCGCGGTCATTGTCCTTGGCTTGAGCCCTATCGATGGTAACACGCCCCACGTTGAGGGCGTTCAGTCCATGACTAGCGCCGCAGATCGCAGGCCAGCGTTTCGGTACGTTCAACCAAGGGTCGCGAGGAGAGCCCGCATCAATTCCCGAGGGTCCTTTTCCATATTCGGCAGCAAAACGTCACGGACGGCGCGGTTAAGCGCTCTGTCGGCTGCGGCTGCACTCGCGTCTTCGTGGTCGACGGCAATCTCCAACGCCTCAACGGCATATAGAACGGCGCCCGGAACGTTGGCCACACCTTGCAGAAGCGCACTAAGGCCCATGTGTTCGACCTGATTATCGTTAGTTGGCGGCCCGACGAATGTTGGATCAAACCCCTCGACACCCCAAACCTGACTGGGTGTCAGCCCTTCACCGGTCGCGTACTGATGGATGTGCGGCACGCTGAAATGCCCCACAAACCCATGGCTAAAGAGAGGTCGGTGCGTGAGAGGGTTGTTGCGACTTGTGCCAGAAAGAAGCGCTTGCCAGATGAGAATGGTCGCCTCCCCGTCTGTTTTAGCATGAACTGCGTGCTCGGCCCGGGCTGCTTCCGGTAAGGATCGCACATAACTCCCAGCAAGCGGTAGAAGGGCCAGAGCGCCCTCCAATGCATCCGGCCGGGTGGCAAGAAACGCCCCATAAGCGTCGGACAAAAGATCGATGTGAATGGCACTTGCTTCAGACGCGAGAGCTTCGGTCAGGGAATAAACCGTCCAGCCGGCCTCAAGCAGTGCGGGTATCGAAACGTCCCAGAGCGAAGGCGGCAAGGATTGCCCGCGCAAGGTGCTGCGCGTGCTCAGTTCATCGATTGCGTCGGCATAGCCCAGAAGCGTGGCAGCGTCGACATGCCCGGCGGCAAGCCGTCCAAGATGATCGTCGACGCCAAGATCGCTTAGAACTCCGGTCGGGTGCAAACCGACCTCGAGAAGACGCGTTCGGATCACCTCGATATCAGCGTCAGTCGCGAGCGCCGCCACTTGGTTGCCGGGGTTGGTAATTTGCTCGATCGACAGACCTCCGCGCGATAGCAACCAAGACCCCGCGCCAATCGTCACGAGTGCAATGGAACCTAAGATGATGACCCATGACTTCATGGATGCCGTTCCTCACCGAAACCCTTCGGGGCATTGAGTGCCCGCGCCGCCACACGCGAAGCTGTCTCGATGCGATATTCACTTCTCGCGTAATCCTCGACCCCTTCCAACGCCGCGTCGATGATCGTGCAGTTTCCGGCGGCCCGCAGCATCGGCTTGCCCCAGAAGACCATGATGGCGTTGCTGTCCATCAAACCCGAATAGACTGATATCGCCGCGTTAGGCAGCTCGTCAAAAGCCGGCACATCCCAAAGGTAGTCGTGACACTCCGTCAGAACTTGCGTCCGCCGCTGGTCGAACGCCTGCGCCGGCATTGCCGTCAGCGCGAGGGTGGCGAAAAGGAGAAGGGGTTTGAGCATCTTACACCTCCTTTTTGCTCATTAAGGCCGCCGAAGCAGCGATGGTGAATGATGTCAACGGACGTCCAGAAGACTTCCGTCAGGCATCAGATACGGCAACCGCAGGTCGCTCGCGCAAGATGTGTCGATGGTGCTGCCCGGGGCTTCAAGAAATGCCTCGCCGATATCGCGGGCGCATTGGCTGAACAGCAACGCGCCGTGGCCAGCCTCGGGGAAAACGATGGCCTGACTGTTGGGCAAAGTCTCGGCCACCAACGGCCCCCAAGAGGACGCGGTCTGTGTGTCAATCTCGCCTGAAAAGACAAGGACGGGAAGGTCGGACGTTACAGGCTCCAGCCAGTTGTCGCGGGGCCGTTCCTCGAACAGATCGCAGATTGTGAACATACTCGGAACCGGGTCGGTCAGCGCAGATGCGAGCAGCGGCCCCATGCCAACGCTCTCGGTCGTTTTCACGAACCCTTCCGCCGAATTGAACCCATCGATAAAATCTTCTTGGCAGGCATAAAGAAGCAATTCGAACTCACCCTCTGCCACGGCCTCCAGAGTCGCGTTGTCAACCGCGATCAGATCGAAGACACGCGCAACATCGTCAGCACCCAGCAGAGCGATCATCGATGACAAGCGCGCGGCGGTGAGATCGTCGAAATGAGTCCGGACCAGATCGATCAGGGCACCCGCGCTTGGCGTCACGAACCGGAGGCTGAGGTAGTCGCGCGAAAAAGCGACCTGATCTGAGCGCTCCGGCAGGGCGGCAAGTGCGCGCTCCAACTCGTCATCGAAGTATTCGCCAAAAGTGACAGGCGCAGCTGCAGCGTCAATGTCTTCTTCCAATTGCGCCAGCATTTGGGCGGCGGTTCCCGACGCGAGCTCGATCTGATCCAGTGCATTCACGAATGCCTGCGCCAAGGCTTGCTCATCCGAGGTCAAGCCGATCGCCGCAGCCAGCGCGTCTTCGGCAGAAGGCTGCGGCGGGATGGCTTCTTGGAGCATTTGGCGCAACATCGTCACGTCTCCCTGCTCTAGCTGGGTAACGAGGGCCGGCGCGTAGGTCGTGAAGCCGCGAGTGGTCGGGTCGGCCCAGTTGTTCCGCGCCGCGGTGAAGATTGAAAAAAGCGTTCGCCCATCCACAGTGGTGCCATCCACCTCTAGCGGAGTGTCCTGCAATTGCTCAGCAAGATCCCAGAACCGTTGGGAAATTTCCGGATAAGCCTCTGCGCAGGTTGCATTCGCCTCGCACGGTGCAAAGGTATTGATAATCGACTGGCTGTGCGGCACGTAAAGCGTGTCATACAGCGCGACTTGTGGTGGGGCGACGCTGTCCAACACCACCGACCGCACTCTGTCGGGGGCTGTCCGCATCGTCTCCAGCGCCAGTTTGGTCCCGTAGGAGACGCCATAGATATTGTAGTCCCCATATCCCAATGCCGACATCACCGAGCCGACATCACGGGCATTCTGCGTCGTATTGAAAAGCGGCAAGTCAAAACCGCGCCCTTCAAGTTCGAGGATACACTCTGAGACGAGTCTGCCTTCAAGCTCTGGCATTTCGGCACCGGCAAGGCTGTCGGCGACGTCTTCAACGTTTTCCGCTAGCGTTTCAAAGCAATCCATATCCGGACCACTCGCATCGACGCCACGCTGGTCGAACGCGATGACGTCCCGGCGCCCACGCAGGTGATCGAAGAACAAACTGACGGAAGCCACAGACTGTACGGTCCCACCGCCGGGCCCCCCATGCAAGTAAACGACCGGATCGGCCACCGGCGCGAGAGAATGCGCACGGTACACAATGAAGGCGAGGTTAAGGCGATCACCGTCAGGACTGTCGTGATCCTCTGGCACTGATATCGTGCCGCAGACGACCGTCTGCCCGTCGATCTCGCTTGGTGCCACCGGCCGTGTGCATGGTGCCCGCGTGACCGGAAAGCGCGGATCGGGGCCACCGTTTAGCAGTTCCGGGAAAGTCGGTTCGTTCATCTCCCCGCCAAGCAGCGCCAGAAACACTGCCAAATACTGCTCTGGCGTCATTGGTGAACCTCGTGGACGACATATTGAAGCGAGACAACGGTACTACAGACTTTGCAAGGAATCCACGCTGATCCGTTTTGCGATCGCCACAACAGAGCTGTATCAGCTTTGGACCGCTGGAAAGTCCGGTCATCACGAATGGTGGGCTTTTCAAGCCAATCACGTACTTTCAACAACTGCCAATCAACAGTAAGCGTGAATGTCGAAGTTTCACCCATTTCTGAACGCTCTTGCATCAGTCGTTGCATGCGCGGCCAGTCAGCTTTCTCGCTTCCTGCAAGCGCCCTATCGGCGCAGAACGGTCTGTGCTCGGCCACTTCGAACGCCCCAGATGCTCTTTAAGAAAGGCTGAATGAAGTGTTGTCGCAGACGCTCGCCTCGACGCATGGGTCGGCACCCATCGCCGTCTTGTCGATGCGCACGGACGCGTGACACTGCATTGCGGCTGCGGGCTTTGCAAACCCTGACGCAGGCACGCCAATGGACTGCGCGTTGCCTTTCCAGATCGGAAGAAACACGAAGATGATCACAGCCTTCAAGTGGTCGAGGAAGGGCGGCGCGGATTGGACGATGCGTGGTCCCCGCACCTGGCTGACATCGCGGCTCGGCTTCCGAACGACAAAACCATGACCCTATGGCAATTCGCTCGACACACAGCCGGGGTCTTCACCTATACCGACAATGCCCCTGATGGAACGCCGGGCCTGATGGAAGGTGTCGTGACAGATCGCGCCGCGCTTCTGAGGCAAGTCGTCCCGCAGGACATGATCGATTTCGCGCAATAGACCCATTTTTTCGCATCCCTCAACAGGCTAGTCAGAAAAATGGAGTGGCTTTGACGAACGTGTGTTCCGTTTTCAGACGGCCAGAACCTAGGGATACGTTGGGGCGAAGCAGTGCTTCAGAACATTCAAAACTGGGCTGACAAAAAGCCATTGGCGGTCGCTAGCCTGTTTCTGCTCGCGGCAGCGTTATACTTTCTCGCACCAATCGTCTTTTCTGATCCGTCGCAATTATTCGGCCATGGAGGCAGGGATGTCGGCACCGATAGTTTCGCTCAGGTTCTCTGGCCTGAAATGAGACTAGCGGTCGCCATCATGTTGGCCGTCATGCTTGTCGGGATGGGCCGACGAACCGGGCTGACGACCTGGCCAAAAGCACCAGCGCTCCTTTTGACCTTCCCTTTTGTTGCATTCTGTATCTTCGTGATATTCACCCCCCTGCTTGTGAACAGGACTGGCCTTGATGGTGTCACGCTTTCGCCGTCAGACTGGAAAAGCATCTGGACCACTTGCATCGTGGCGGTGCTGGTGGGCTTCTTTGAAGAACTCCTGTTCAGGGGTATACTTCTTCGATCCTTGATGACCCGCATGAATGCTGCGCTGGCCGTGATTGTCGCTGCGATCGTTTTTGGCCTGTTTCACTATGTGAACTGGGTCAGCGGGCAGCCCCTCGGCATCACCACAATGCAGGTCCTTGGCGCGATGGCGGGTGGCCTTCTCTTCGGTGCCATCGTTCTGTGGACGGGATCGCTTTGGCCTTCGGTTTTCCTGCACGGCCTGTGGGATGCAAGCGTGTCTGTCTCTCAGACGCTTCAGCTTGACCTTTCCCCCAAAGGCGAGGTGACCGAGGTAACCCTCGATCCGCTCTCTGTCCTGACCAACCCGGAATTTGTTTACGGCGCACTCCTGTTGGCGGTATGGCTGCTCGTTGACAGTCGCAGGCGGCGCACCGGAACAAAGTGAATTGATGCCCTAATGTCTGAAGCATTGTTCAGAGCGACGCAAAGAGCACGATCAGACGGCGGCAAACGACTCATACCTCGGGAAAATCAACGCAATCTCAAAGCCCCGATAATATTGCAGCCTTCGATAAATCAGCGCGACCATCGTTTCACCACACAGCGTCATGTCAGACTTGAGCGCGACCATCGTTTTACAATCTACCGCCCAGTCTGACGAGTCCACCGAAACGAAAAGATGAAACGCGCCGATGTTCTATGGGCTCGTGTCATTGCTCGAGTGCAGCCAGCCCAGATGTATCAATACCGCTCATGATGTCTCTGGCGTCGATACCGTCTGCGCCGTGGCTACTATTCATCCCCGCAGCGATAGCCCCACCAATGGCAATAGCAGTTGCTTCGTTCTGGCGCTCCTGACCCCGACAACTGAGATAACCGTAGTCCCACCCCGTTCGATAGTCACCATTTGATGAATAGGCACCGTCGTCCAACGAACGCTGGGCCACAGGGTCGCCGCCCGCACGTTTTCCGCTGGGACACCCGTCATGGAATCCTGCAACATACGCCGCTGAATAGCCGTGCTGACGCAGCGTTTCCTCGCTCCTTTGCTGAGTTGCGCAACCTACGAGCAGCGCCCCAGCCGACAAGATGACAATCCTTTTCATCATTCGCTTTTATCTCTTTCCGCTGCGGATACGGCGTAGAAACCGTCATCTGCTCCATTTTCAAGACGATCAATCCACGGCTCGTCAATCGTGGGACGCCATGCTGCTAAGACCTGACGCACCAAACCAGATTTCACAGAAAACACTTTACCGCGCCCTGTAAACTAAACATTTGAGCATCGTGCAGTATTTATACCGTTGTGCTTGGGCCGGACCTTGGCCGCGCAGCGCATGACCCCCCCGGTCTGGCGGCAAGTGCCACTGACGATCACAGTTTCCAATCGAATGCGTGGCTGCACGCATTAACCTCCTGTCGCGAGGGTCCACCACATATCTTAGACGCCAAATTGTTTCAGCTTCACACTCGCCGAAGGGTTCGCGAAACGTTGGGCGTTTTTGTGCGGGCCCCGCAGCTTGAGTAGTGGCCGGTTCCACCATCAAGGCGCTCAACTTCGCCCAAGCGCCGCATAGCAGCCTTCAAACCTTCACCGGCAGCCTCGGCGAGGCGCTGATTCGATCTGGATCGCGCGAGAATACGCTCGACGCGCGCTGTGCCTGATTCCCGGCCCGGCAGGGATGTGGCGAGACTCATTTTCTCAAGATTCAACTCCTCAAGAGCCTCGAACCGACCTGCCAACAAGCTCGTTCTTTCCCGCTCAAGATTTACCTCCAAAAGCGTCAACGGATCTTTCATGGCACCGCTCATTTCTCACGCGCCTTGAGTGCTTGAAAGATGGACTCGGCAAGGCCGATCCCACCTGCCTCAGCCATTCTTTCAGCCTGTTTTTCTCTAAGAAACGATCCAAATTGCTCTTCACCTTCACCGCCAGAGAAACCAGATTCTTCGCTGCCAATACCAACATTTCGACCGAGCCCGGCATGCTTCAACATTTCAGACAGAAACTGAGATTCGAGTTTGATCGCAACCTTTCTCAAAGCTGTATCCGGGGCACGGTCTGTGATCTGACCGCTGGTGGTTTGCAGCGGCGTAGTCGCAGGGCTTGTCATGATTTGCATAGGAAACTCCATTCTTTGGACCGATGCGCCAACATCGACCATGTCTGGTAAACATTCGGTAAGGCTGTTGCGCGATTGTTTCAAAAAGCGAACGCAGGATTCCAGATGCAATCAGAAATACCTCAGCCACCCATGCGAATGGCCGCGCCACATCGGCTCGACGGTTCCCAAACCGTTAAACCCACCGTACCCGAGCCTGAAAAACCGGCCGATGATGCCGATTTCGGCTTGGCATGGCTTGGGACAAACACTCCAAGTCCAGAAGGCCAAACCCCAGTCACGATGGAGTATGCGCCCCGCACCGCACCGCCACATTGGGCGAACGCTGCAACTGTCGAACATTCCAATGCGAGACCACAAGGCGATTCGCCAGCCGTTTTCGGGCAAATGACGCCTGAGTCGGGCGACCAGGTCACACAGTTGACCGCATCCGCACCAACGGCTGGGGCACACTCGAAAAATGAAAATGTGCCGACCGCAGAATTCGCCGCGGTCCACAAATCTCAACTGCCTGAAAAAACTGCCGCGCCGGCCGTGCCGCCCCCCGCCACAGAAACCGCAACCACAGGTGCACGTCCTGACGCAAATCCAAACGCAGCGCTCATTTCACAAGGCGCGTCACCGCAAGCTGCATCCGCGCAAGACCGGACCCTGCGCTCCGGAGCGCAGAACCTAACTCCACACTCCGCATCCAGTGAAGAATTAAGAGGAAATTCAACGCCAAAACCCGAACCATCAGCTCGTCAGGTAACACCCGCCGTCGCTCTCCCACAAACGACTGCGGTTCCGGCACCCCCAGAAAAAACGTCGCTTCCCGGCGATTTTGAAGTACATGACGCAGCGCTAGAAGACATTGAATTTCGCCATCTGGACAACGCCAAATCAGACCAAATTCGAACTGAAGCCCCAAAACTCGACACCGTTCGCAGTGAAATGGGGCGCCATGCCAGCACGCAGATTGTGGATGCCGTTCGCCAAGGTCGTGACGGCGTAATTGAGGTTTCTCTCAGCCCGGAAGAACTGGGCCGGGTGAAACTGACTTTGACAGGCAATGATGGGCAGATGCATGTCTTTGTGCAGTCCGACAGGCCCGAAACACAGGAATTGCTCAGGCGCCACATCGCCCAACTGCAGCAAGATTTCCGTGATCTCGGCTATGCTGATGTTTCATTTGATTTTGGCAATTCGGAACAACGCAGCGGGCAATTTGCGGAAAATAGTCCTGAGGCATCCGACTCATATGCGGAAACACACCCAAACTCCGAAACAAAAAACCCGGCAAGCTCTGACGCATCTCGTTCTCGCACGCTTGCCACCGCAAACCTGGATCTGCGGCTTTAAAAAAGGATTAGATGCATGGAAATTTCAAGCACAACCACTGCTGCGACCCAGTCCACAACGACATCTGCGACCGATAACAGCAGCGAGTCGGCGCTGAGTTCAGACTTTGAAACGTTTTTGAAGATGCTCACGACCCAAATGCAGAATCAGGACCCGCTCAACCCGATCGAATCTTCCGATTTTGCGGTTCAACTCGCGACGTTTTCCGGCGTGGAACAGCAAGTACAGACCAATAATCTGCTGCGCGGCCTAGGTGCCGACAGTTCCCTTGGCGGGCTTTCGCAGCACGCCTCTTGGGTCGGGATGGATGCTCGTGTTGACGGTCCGATCTATTTCGGCGGCTCCCCGGTAGACGTGTACTACGACCTTCCGCTGGATGCCGCGTCGGCCGAACTGATCGTGTCCGGGCCGAGTGGCCAGGAATTGCACAGATCTTCGATTTCCGGGGCAGGCCCGCTGGCATGGGATGGTGTTTCACCAACGGGCACACAGCTCTTGGCGGGAAGCTATAACCTGTCCATAGAAACCCGGACCCTATCTGGGCAATCGGAAACCTTGCCGGTCAGCAGCTATGCCCGCATCACCGAAGTTCAATCGGGAACAGATGGTCCGTTGGTGGTTCTCGACAGTGGTGAAATTGTGTCCACTTCGGGCATCACCGCTTTGCGAAACGGCAGTTGACTGCCTGCCTCGGCGTTCTCAAATCCGCAGCATCCGGGTTTTTGCCTTGTTCGGACCCGGGCGCCAAGGGTACTGCGGACGCGTAATGTTGGGCCAGACAGGGCACTTTTCATGGGGCACATGGATGGCCTAAGACGCAAGGGTGCACTCCCACCTCACCTTCGAAAGCGGCTTTTCGTGCGCCTCGGCATTCCTGCCAACGTACAAGTCGAGCAACTGACAGGTGGGCGCAGCGCCAAAAGTTACGTGCTAGCCGACCGCAAGAACCCGCTGGTGCTCAAAATTGCCCAGACCAGAACGGGCGATCCTCTATTCCCAATTCGCCCCCGAGTCGAAGCGGCCGTGATGCAAAATCTTGCACCGAGAGGGCTTTGCGCACAGCCCGTAGATGCCTTTGCATACGGTACGGCCCAATGTCTGATCTATCACTACCTTCCGGGAACGAGTCGTGCGGTCCCTGGTCCGGCCCTCGCCCGCCTCCTGCGCAAAGTGCATGAAACGCAGTTCCCTCATCGGCATACACTCCCACAAAGCGCAGATTTGCCCGCACCATTGATCTTAAGGGCCCGTGCCTTCCTCGCTGATCATCCAAACGCCCAGAACCTTATGGACGCGATTCACAGCGCGTCTCAACGTTCAGCAACAGCGGGGCAATCGTTGCTACATGGCGATCCGGTCCCCGGCAATGTTGTTATGAACGGATCACATCCGATGCTGATCGACTGGCAATGCGCCTGTCTCGGCGACCCGTCTCGCGATATTGCCATCGCAATTTCACCAGCAATGCAGGTGATCCATGACAGACCACCACTGTCGCACGATCAAATCCAGGTTTTCCTCAACGCATACGGGAGGCCAGACCTATCCGAACGGGTGAAAATGCTATCACCCGCACGGCACGCAGCAATGATCGGTCACTGCCTGTGGCGCCTCGACCAGGGCGATACGGCCTATGCCAACGCGCTTACGGCAGAGGTTGCGGCACTCGAAAACTCAGTTCTGGACCATGCGCTAAAGCAGGAATAATTCCAACAGACCAGCCAGCCCAAGCCCGCCGAACACCCCGACGCCTGCCCAAAGTCCCCGAGTTTTCCAAGACGCCCGCACTGGGGGCTCCGCAGGTTTGCCGCTCTCCAGCAACGCTTGCTCAACCAAACGGGGCAGTCTTGGTCCGAACCGAGACAACACCCTCGCAGTGCGTAACAGATCGCGCGCCGCGGCGCGCGGGCCCACATTCTTGGTCACATAGTCTTCGACGACGGGGCGCGCCGCGTCCCAGATATTAATATGCGGGTTCAGCGAACGGGCGACACCCTCCACAACCACCATCGTTCGTTGCAGAAGAATCAGTTCAGTGCGCGTTTCCATCCCGAACCGTTCTGTCACTTCGAACAGATAACTCAGCAGGCGCGCCATAGATATGCGGCTGGCATCCATGCCGAAAATCGGCTCACCAACGGCACGCAACGCACGGGCAAACTCGTCGATATCGCGATCCGCAGGAACATACCCGGCTTCGAAATGCACTTCGGCAACACGGCGATAATCCTTTCGGATAAAGCCAAAGATAATCTCGGCATAGACGCGGCGCGTGTATTCGTCGATCCGGCCCATGATCCCGAAATCAATTGCAATCAGATCACCGTTTGGTGCGATCTTGAGATTCCCCTGATGCATGTCCGCATGGAAATATCCATCGCGCAAAGCCTGCTTCAGGAACAGTTGCAGCACCCGCATGCCCAATTCTGAACGGTCAAGCCCGGCAGCATCAAGCTTGGCAGTATCGTTGGCCGACACACCATCGACCCAATCCAGTGTCATGACCCGCCTGCCAGACAAGGACCAATGCACAGCCGGCACACCGAACTGTGCGTCATCCGCCGTCGTTGCTGCAAATTCCGCCGCCGAGGCCGATTCGAGACGCAGGTCCAGCTCGCCCATGACCACGCCCTCAAAATGACGGATCACATCAAGCGGGCGCAGGCGCCGGGCAGACGGGGCCAACATGTCGATCACCGACGCGATCAGATAGAACGCGTCAATGTCCTTACGGAATGCCTTTTCAATGCCCGGCCGCAGAACCTTGACTGCGACCTTTTCATGGGTCGATCCAATTCGGGCACAATGGACCTGCGCAATAGACGCTGCTGCAACCGGCTCCGAAAATTCGGAGAACACTGTGTCCACATCGATACCCAATTCGCGCGCGACTTCTGCCTTGGCCTCTTCCACAGGGAAGGGTGGCAATTTGTCTTGCAGCACGCTCAACTGCCGTGCCAGCGCGTCCCCGACCACATCCGGCCGTGTCGATAGTATCTGCCCAAACTTGATGTAGGCCGGGCCAAGAGCGGTCAGGGCCCGTGTGACCGGCGGCACGGCTGGATCGCCCTTCAGACCAAGTGGGCTAAATGGCCAACCAAGAATGCGCGCCAGCAATCGAATATGCGCCGGCGCCTTCATCGCATCCAGTATGACCCCCATCGCGCCGGTCCGCTCCAGCGTTGCGCCGGTTCGGACAAGCCGCCAGATATTATGCGGGCCGCGCACTTACAGTTTCCAACCAGAATGCAGTGCCGCGATGCCAAAAGACAGGTTGCGATACTTCACCTGACCGAAACCCGCCTCGCGGATCATGGCCGCAAACGTCTCTTGATCGGGAAACTTGCGGATCGATTCCACAAGGTACTGATAGCTGTCCCGGTCATTGGCGATTACCTCGCCCATGCGCGGGATCACATTGTAAGAATACTTGTCATACGCCCATTGCAGAGCGTCGTTGGGGATCTGACTGAACTCCAACACCATCAACCGCCCGCCGGGGCGCAGCACGCGGTACGCTTCTGACAACGCATCTGCGATCCGCGTCACGTTCCGGATGCCAAAAGAAATCGTATACACATCGAAACTGTTATCCTCGAACGGCAACGCCATGGCATCCCCGACAATCCAATCGATTCGGCCTGCCATCGCTTCAGCTTCTGCGCGGGTGCGCCCAGCCTCGAGCATGGACGCGGTCAGATCCAGTACCATCGCCTCGGCCCTTGGTGCGCGCTTGAGAAACCGGAACGCGATATCGCCGGTGCCGCCTGCCACATCCAAAAGCCGCTGGCCCGGACGCGGCGCAAGCCAGTCCATCATCGCGTCCTTCCAAAGGCGGTGCACCCCAACCGACATGACGTCGTTCATCACGTCATACCGCGACGCAACGCTGGTGAAGACGCCCTGCACCAACCCGGCCTTGTCGGCCTCGGGCACATCGCGATTGCCAAAATGGGTCGTGCGGTCAGGGTTCGTGTCATTCATGGTCTTGCCGTTCTGTTGCCTGCCCTTTCTTATAGGGCGCTGCCTCGCCGATACAACGCGGGGCCGGGGATTCCCATGCCGCAGGAGCCATCGCAATGCCAGAACTTCCCGAAGTTGAGACCGTGCGCTGTGGGCTAAGCCCAGTCATGGAGGGCTTCCGTATCGATCAGGCCGATATTCGCCGCCCCGACTTGCGCTGGCCATTTCCCGAAAACATGGCAGACCGATTGACTGGCCAGACCGTTTTGCGCCTGAGACGACGGTCAAAATACATTCTTGCCGATCTTTCGGGGGGCGAGTCGCTACTGATTCACCTTGGGATGTCGGGGCGGATGCTTATTTCGCAGGCAGATGTGCGCAGCGCGCCAGGAATTTTTGTCCACGCCCATCCTGCCCCTGAAAAGCACGATCATGTGGTCCTCGATATGTCTGGCGGAGCGCGGATCACCTTCAACGACCCCCGCCGGTTCGGGGCGATGGACATGGCCCCCACCCCGGAAATTGATGCCCACAAGTTACTCACTGGGCTGGGGCCTGAACCGCTTGGAAACAGCTTTGACGAGCCATATCTGATCGCCAAACTGAAAGGGCGCAACACGCCGATAAAATCCGCGCTTCTCGACCAACGGATCGTCGCGGGATTGGGAAATATTTATGTCTGTGAAGCGCTTTACCGGGCCGGTATCGCACCGACCCGCAAGGCGGGCCGCCTCAGTGCAGCACGCGCCGCCAGCCTCGTTCCCATTATCCGCGACGTTCTTGGCGATGCGATAAAAGCGGGCGGATCGTCCTTGCGCGACTACCGTCAGGCCGACGGCGAATTGGGGTACTTCCAACACAGCTTTCGCGTCTATGGCCGCGAGGGCAATCCCTGCAACACAGAAGGCTGTGACGACACCATCCGCCGGATTGTGCAATCAGGCCGCTCCAGTTTCTACTGTCCGACCTGCCAAAGATAACTTGTACGGTGTGAGCGCAAACTGCTAAAGGCGAAGATTGCTGCAACAAGAATGGCTGGACCTTATGGCGTACGAGACGCTGATCGTCGAAATTGAAGACCACGTCGCGCTGATCAAGCTTAATCGCCCCGATGCGATGAATGCTTTGAACGCTGCGCTGATGTCCGAATTATGCGATGCCCTTCGTGGTATCGAGGAAAACGACAAAGCACGGTGCACCATCATCACCGGAACGGAAAAGGTCTTTGCCGCCGGGGCCGATATTTCGGAACTGGCAGAAAAGAGCTTCACCGACGTTTTTTGCACCGATCATTTTGGGAAAATTACGCGCGCCTTCAGGAACCATCGCAAACCGATCATCGCCGCTGTGTCGGGCTATGCATTGGGCGGCGGGTGCGAGTTGGCCATGATGTGCGATTTCATTATCGCTTCGGAAACCGCAAAATTCGGGCAGCCAGAAATCAATCTCGGGGTCATTGCTGCGATCGGCGGAACCCAACGCCTGACCAACGCTGTTGGCAAATCAAAAGCGATGGACATGCACTTGACCGGCCGGTTTATGCTCGCCGACGAAGCGGAGCGGTCTGGCTTGGTCAGCCGCGTCGTTCCCGCAAAGAAGCTGATGGAAGAAGCCCGCGGCGCTGCCCTGAAGATCGCAGACAAGTCGCGCATGACCACGATGGCCGTCAAAGAAGCGGTCGACCGCAGTTTCGAAACACCACTCTCGGAAGGGCTGCTGTTTGAGCGGCGGCTTTTCCATTCTCTTTTCGCCACCGCAGATCAATCGGAAGGCATGGCAGCCTTCCTCGAAAAGCGGGATCCTCAGTTCCGCGACAAGTAACCAGCTTAACCGCAGTCAGGGAAATATGCCCGGCTCCGGTTGACTTGGCGGCGACTCGTCCGTAAAGAGCCGTCTTTATCGGAATTCACCCCAAACTTGGGAAGACACGTCATGGCTAATACGCCCCAATCCAAAAAGCGCGCGCGCCAGAACGACCGCCGCAAGGTCATCAACTCGGCGCGTCGCTCGCGCATCCGGACTTACCTCCGGAAAGTCGAGGAAGCGATTGCGACCGGCGATCAGGCCGTCGCGGCAGCAGCTCTGAAAGCTGCACAACCTGAATTGATGCGTGGTGTCACCAAAGGCGTGCTGCACAAAAACACGGCATCTCGCAAGATGTCGCGTCTTTCAGCACGCGTTAAGGCAATCGCCTGAAGCTACGGCATTTGAAGCTACGATAGACGGGCGCGTTTTTCGCGCCCGTTTGCGTGCGATATGACCAAACGAAAGCCACACGCAGAGATAATTTCCAAGCCTCTGTTTTGAAATGACTAAAAATCAAATTCAGATTCGGTCATGCATATTCGATGTGTCAACGAGTAAGTTCTATTGCGGAAATTGCCCCCCGATTGGTAGTGTCTCCAAGCGATTCACATCGTCTTGGGGGACACAGAGAAGCGTGGCAGACCACTTCGTGTAACAATAGGCCTAGTGCCATAGTGTTACTGAATACCGGCCTGACGACTGCTTTTCGAAACCGGAATGCCAGAGGGGTTTGGCAATTTCCGGGAGGGGCTCAAGCAGAGCAATCTGCTTGATACCTTGTCCAAAACTACATGCCCGACCCGGACGGTGCGCCTGCCAGCGCACCCACTCCGGGCGCACCGACCGAGCCAAATCGGTCATGCGGCAGCGAACCCGTTTTGCGGGGCTGTAAGGTCGTGCCAAGTCGCGTGCATTGTGGGAACAGGGGCAAAATGGCCGGAAATCGCTGGCTACAATAAGAATGGCATGTAAATGACGCATGAAACTTGGGGCGAAGTGCAAGACGCGTTGCTGCACTCAATCGGCGAAAACAACTACAAAACCTGGATTCGCCCGTTGGAATTTGCAGCCCTTGAAAATGGTGTTGCGCATTTCCGGGTTCCGACAAATTTTATCGGCAACTGGGTAAACCGCAATTATTCCGACCAGATCTTGCGCCACCTGCACACCGCAGGCGCAAGCGTGCGCCGGATTGAATTCAACGTGTCGACCGGTCGGGACGCCGCACCGCAACCACCTGCCCAGACCAAAAGCACTGCCGCCCCGGCTATCACCACCGGTACAGCCATCAGCCCAGACACCGACGACGCCGACATTCTCCCCGGCGCAACACTGGATACGCGGTTCACGTTTGATCGTTTCGTGGTCGGCCCGCCGAACGAATTGGCCCATGCCGCGGCCCGCCGTGTGGCCGAAGGTGGCCCCGTCACCTTTAACCCGCTGTTTCTTTACGGGGGCGTTGGCCTTGGCAAAACGCATCTTATGCATGCCATCGCCCACCACATGCGCCAACGCGATCCCTCCCTTCGGATCGTCTATTTGTCGGCAGAGCAATTCATGTACCGGTTCGTACAGGCCCTGCGTGACCGGGACATGATGACCTTCAAACAGATTTTCCGATCCGTGGATGTTCTGATGGTGGACGATGTGCAATTCATCGCCGGAAAAGACAGCACGCAAGACGAATTCTTCCACACCTTCAATGCCTTGGTGGATCAGCAAAAGCAAATCATCATCTCGGGAGACCGCGCCCCCGGCGAAATGGAAGGGATCGAAGACCGCATTAAATCGCGCCTTCAGTGCGGCCTTGTCGTCGACCTGCACCCGACCGACTACGAACTTCGCTTGGGCATTCTACAGCAAAAGGTCGACTTCTACGCAGCGCAGTACCCCGGTCTGGCCATAGCGCCCGGTGTCCTTGAATTTCTCGCGCATCGTATCTCAACCAACGTGCGCGTGCTCGAAGGCGCGCTTGTCCGACTCTTTGCCATGGCCAGCCTCGTGGGCCGCGAGATCACCATGGACATGACACAAGACTGCCTTGCCGATGTGCTGCGTGTGTCCGAACGCAAAGTCACCGTCGAAGAGATCCAGCGCCGCGTGTCCGAACACTACAACATCCGCCTGTCTGAACTGATCGGGCCAACCCGTGTGCGCAATGTCGCCCGCCCGCGCCAGATCGCCATGTACCTGAGCAAAAGCCTGACCAGCCGATCCCTGCCTGAAATCGGGCGTCGTTTTGGCGGGCGTGATCACACCACCATCATGCACGGCGTCAAACGCATCGAAGACCTGCGCGTCCGGGACAGCCAGGTTGCCGAAGATCTGGAATTGCTGCGGCGCGCCCTTGAAGCCTGAGACCTCTGAAAACCTGCGTACAGGCCATCAAATGGGGCTTGTACGCCGGCAAGAATCAGATAGCGTCACAGTCCCTTCAGTCTAAAGGATCGTCGGCATGAAACTGAGTATCGAGCGCGGCACACTGCTTAAAGCCGTGTCACAAGCCCAGTCGGTGGTTGAACGGCGCAACACTATTCCCATCCTTGCCAATGTGCTGATCGAAGCCGAAGGTGATCAGGTTCGCTTCCGTGCGACCGATCTCGACATCGAAGTTGTCGACAATGCCCCTGCGCAAGTGCATCAGGCCGGGGCAACCACCGTTTCCGCAGTGACCTTCCACGAGATCATTCGCAAAATGCCAGACGGCGCACTGGTGGAACTGACCGCTGACAGCGCGGCAGGTCTGCTCCATGTCGCCGCCGGCCGGGCGAAGTTCAAATTGGCCACCCTGCCAAAAGAAGACTTCCCCGTCATGGCCAGCTCAGAATACACGGCGAATTTCACCGCCGCCGCCGGGGTTCTGCGCCGCCTCTTCGACAAGTCCAAATTCGCCATTTCGACCGAAGAAACCCGCTATTACCTCAACGGTGTCTACATGCACGTCGCCGATAGCGGTGGGGGCGACCTGAAACTGCGCTGTGTGGCAACGGATGGGCATAGATTGGCCCGGATCGACGCCCCCCTGCCCGCCGGGGCCGATGGCATGCCCGGTGTGATTGTTCCTCGCAAGACCGTGGGTGAACTGCGCAAACTGCTGGATGATGATGAAGCGGAAATCGCAGTGTCCGTGTCAGAAACCAAGGTTCGCTTTGCGACGCCGGGTCTGACTCTGACCTCAAAAGTGATTGACGGCACATTCCCGGATTACACACGCGTCATCCCCGTGGGCAACACGCGTAAGCTCGAAGTAGACGCGGCTGATTTTGCCCGCGCCGTTGACCGGGTCGCGACTGTTTCGTCGGAACGCTCCCGCGCCGTGAAAATGACACTGGACGAAGATCGCCTGACCCTTTCCGTGACCGCGCCCGATGCCGGCGCTGCCGAAGAAGAGCTCGCTGTCGCCTATGGCGATGATCCGCTCGAGATTGGGTTCAACGCAAAATACCTTCTGGAAATCGCCGGTCAGGTGGACCGCGAAAATGCAACTTTCCTGTTCAACGCCTCTGGCGACCCAACCTTGATGCGCGAAGGGGATGATGACAGCGCCGTTTACGTTGTCATGCCCATGCGGGTCTAAAACGCCCCGGCACTTTTGCGCGCATTCGGCCCCGCCCCTGCGCGGGGCCTTTTCATGTTCTCCGCTATTTCACCCGACCACTGGCCATTACGCCACCGCCGCGCTAGGCCCATCTCATGCGCCTCGCAATCACTCGCCTGACCTTATCCCAATTTCGGTCCCATCGCCGCGCGGCGGTGGTGTGTGATGGTCGGCCCGTGGCTATCCACGGCCCGAACGGCGCCGGCAAGACCAACCTGATCGAAGCCGTATCGCTGTTGTCGCCCGGCCGGGGCCTGCGGCGCGGTGCGACCACGGACTTCGCACGCAAACCCGATCCGGTCGGTTGGCGCATCGGGGCCGAGATGCTAACCCCCACCGGCCAGCACGACATCGACACCCGCGCCGAACCCGGCGCAGCGCGCACAACCCGGATTGACGGCAAGACAGCGCCCCAAACCGCCCTTGGCCGCATTGCTCGGGTGCTGTGGCTGACCCCAGCGATGGATCGTCTGTGGATCGAATCGGCAGACGGTCGTCGGCGTTTTCTTGACCGGGTCACGCTCAGCTTCTTTCCCGAACACGCCGAAACCGCCCTGTCCTATGAAAAAGCCATGCGCGAACGCAATCGGTTGCTTAAGGATCAGGTGCGCGACGGCCGCTGGTATGACGCGCTTGAACACCGCATGGCTGACAGCGGCGCAGCGATCACGCAAGCTCGCACGGCTGCGTTGGCGCGATTGGCGCAGGCGCAGGATGGGGCGCAAACCGCATTTCCCGCAGCGGCGCTGGCCCTAATTGATCCGCCGGATGGCCCCGCATCCCTGCCAGACACAGCC
>NZ_SMZO01000054.1 GCF_004358675.1 Meridianimarinicoccus aquatilis
AGCGTAACCGCCCGATTGATACCACGGTTTAGGCTGACCCCCAGTTCCAAGGCATCAGTTCGTCGATCCGGTTGATTTTGTGATCGTGGATGCGGTCGAGGACGTCGGCAAGGTAGGCTTGTGGATCGATGGCGTTCAGCTTTGCGGTTTCGATGATCGTCATCGCACGCGCCAAAGTTTCCGCCCCGGTGTCAGCACCCGCAAAGAGCCAGTTTTTGCGCCCAATCCCGATCGGGCGCATGGCACGTTCTGCCGCGTTATTATCGATAGCCACGCGACCATCCTCAAGGAACAAACAGAACGACGGCCAACGGCTCAGACCATAACGAAAGGCTTTCGCCAGATCGCTCTTGCCGGGGATCCGCGTCAGCTGTTGTTCGGCCCAGAGTTTGAAGGCCTCAACCTTCGGTTTGCTCAGCTTTTGGCGTGCTGCAAGGCGCGTATCAGCTGATTGACCTGCGATTTCGCGCTCGATGTCATAGAGCTTCCCTATCCTGTCGAGGGCCTCACGAGCGATCTGTGACTTGTCCGACGCCCATACATCATGGAAGTCGCGACGCAGATGCGCCCAACAGGCGGCCTCCTTGAACTGACTGTTGCCGTCAGGGCCTTTCTCATACAGCGCATTGAACCCGGCATAGGCGTCTGCCTGCAAGATACCGCTACTGTTTTGCAGGTGCTGGCGGACATGTTCGCCTTTTCGGTCAGGGGCAAAGTAATAAACCGCCCCCGGCGGCGCTGTGCCCGCCCATGGTCGCTGATCACGGACATAGGCCCAGATACGGCCCTGTTTCACGCCTTTACCCAACCCCTTATCGCGTCGCGCACGGTCCAGCACCCGGATTGGCGTGTCATCTGTATGCAGCAGATCACTTGCCATGATATGCGCCTCGACCCGCTCAATGATGGGCCGGAGAACCTGCATCGCGCGCCCACACCAATCGACCAGCGTACTGTCTGGAATGTCAGCCCCCATACGCGCGAAGATTTCGTTCTGTCGGTAAAGCGGAAGATGATCGTCAAATTTCGAGACCAAAACATGCGCCAGTAGATTGGGCCCCGCCATGCTGCCCGGGATCGGGCGGCTGGGTGCGGGCACCTGCACCATCTTTTCGCAGCGGCGGCAGGACTTCTTGATGCGGGCAATCTCGATCACCTTGAGCTGCGCTGTGATCATATCGAGCAGTTCACTGACATCCTCACCAACGATCCGCAGATCACCGCCGCAATCGGGGCACGCGGCACCGGGATCAAGCTCGCGGCGCTCACGCGGGGTCGTGTCCGAGACACGCGGGCGACGGCGGGGTTTATTCTCAACCGGCTCGGATGCAGCAGAAGATGGTGCGTCAGCCTCATCTTCATCAAGCGGTGCGTCTTCCGCCTCAGCGACCGCGACCAGTAGGTCTTCCAGCGCCAACTCAAGCTGTTCAATCTCGCGCTCGATCTTTTCCGAGCTTGCACCAAACGCCTGTTTCTGCAGCTTTGCGATCCGCAGCCGCAAGGCCTGTACCAATTGATCATGGGCCCGCAGTGTCGCCGATATCTTGGCATTCTCCGCCTGCAAAGTCGCAATCATCGCCTTCAAACGAACGGGGTCATCTGGCAGGTTTTCAGTATCAATCAGCATGGCGCAAATTACCAAAACTTACAGTAAAACACTATATAAATAAGCAATATCAGATAGATAAATCAACCAACGCGGGCCGGTGGCGCACCCCAATCTGGCCTACGCCAATCGATCCCCTCCCACAGCATCGCCAGTTGCGCCGAGGTCATCCGCACAGCCCCATCCTGGGCGCTTGGCCATGGAAACCGCCCCCGCTCCAGAACCTTGTAGTAAAGACAAAAGCCCTGACCATCCCAGTACAGCAGCTTTAACCGATCACCCCGTCGTCCACGAAAGGCAAACACCGCGCCACTTGCTGGCTTCTGGCGCAACACGTCCTGCGCCAAGATCGAAAGGCCCGCGATGCCCTTCCTCATATCCGTCACCCCACAGGCCAGATAAACCCGAACCCCGGTTCCCGGACCGATCACGCGGCTTCCACCGCCCGGATCAATCGCGTCAGCGCGGCTGCTTCCACGCCAGTATCAAATCGCAAGCAACGTCCATTGTTCAAGGAAAGCTCCACCGCAGACGGCGGTGTGGGCTCCGAGGCTGATGACACTACGTCTGCAACATGGAAATCAATTGGTAGAAAAACTGCGCCCTCGCCGGTGGGCCAAAGCCCCTTCTTCTTAAGCTCATGCCGCCATCGGTAAATCTGCTGGCGCGTCACATCGTGCCTATGCGCAACATGCGTGACCGTCGCCCCGTCAATGCCGACGGATGAAACAATCGCCAACTTGTCATCATCATTCCAGCGCCGCCGCCGCTCAAAACCAAGGACCTCGCCCCGCATGACACCCTCCGCATAAGACACGTCACTAACGACGTCGCTATGCACGTATCTTAAACCATCACGCCAAAATTAGGCAGGCGGTGCCAATCGGGCGGTTACGCCAGAGCAACGAGACCGTACCGTCCGAAACGATGTCCAACTGGCGTCCCCGTTGACCAAAATCGTTCGAGAAAAGGCGCAAAAAGCCCTGCTCTTTCCAGCTGCCGTCAAAAGAAATGGCCTCGTTGGCGGTGCCCGCGGCTGGTGCAAACACGGCGCATGTCAGCAAGGTCAGGACTTTGGCGACATGGACCACTGCTCCTCCTATATCCAACCGAGTGCGCGCGCGGGCATCCAGACCCCCATAAAGATCATCATCAGATTTTCGGTCAGCGACACAAATCCCAGTGGCACGTTCGACCCGCCACCAACGCAAGCGCATTTCAACTCTCGCCCGTCGATATAGACCGCCTTGAACACGGAGACCGCCCCGATGGTCCCGATTACGAGGGCGTTTGGGGCACTGATCCACACAAGTGCGCCCGCGACCATAAGAACGCCCGCGATGGCTTCACCAAAGGGATAGACGTAGCCGTAACGCACCCAGCGTTGCGCGAGCAGATCGTAGTTCAGGAACATCGTCGAGAAGCCTTCGATATCCTTCAGCTTCTGGACGGCAAGGAAGCACATGGAGATCGCGATAAACCACTCGAAAGCGCGAAGGGTAAGTATCGACCCGTAGAACGCCCAGCTGAGGCCCAGGGCCATCAGAAACGCCACCGAGAAGATCGCGATCACCGGCTGATAGGTCGTCTCGTCCGCCTCCTTAACCTCTTTCCCGAAGTGCTCGCGCAAGGCGTCATAGCCGCCGATGCGCGTACCGCCGATGAAGGTCTGGGGTGTTGTCGATACGTTGTGTTCCGCCTTGAACGCGTCGGTTTCTTCGCGCGTCGTCAGATGATGATCTTCGACCTCATACCCTTCGCGCTCCAAGAGATCTTTCGATTTCAATCCATAGGGGCAGAGGTGGTCTTCCATGACCATGCGATAAAGAACAGCCTTCCCTGCGGCCTGGTTGGTATCTTTCGGCATCATGTCCTCCATTGGTCTAGCTGTTGCAGGTCCAGTATCCCATGAAGCCAACCGCGAGCGGGGTTTCACCGGTCAATTCGAACAGAAGGGTAGAGCCTTCTCCATTGTCAGCATCGTTCGTTGCGACGGTCATCTGGCCACCATCGGCCATCAGGACACCTCCAGGGGCCACACTGCCGGTCGCTTCGAATTGCACCAGCGACCCGGAGACTTTCGCGATACCCTGCCCGTTTCCATCGGTCGCCAATATGGGGTCGGCGTTGACGGCGCGAACGAACGTACACATCGGCTCGGTGCCGAGCCCGCTTTCGATCTCCGCGTCCGAAAGAGGAGCAGGACGGATGCCTGCAATGACCGGCGTTGAGATTGCCTGCGTCAGGCTTGCCACGCTTGCAGGTCCATCTGATTTACCCAATGGCCATTCTGGCCCAGCTTCACCATTTGCTTCGATGTCGGCGAGCAGGAAGCGCATCTCCGCAATTTCCCGATCTTGAGCCACGACAATTTCTTCAGCAAGCGCTTTGACGCGCGGGTCAGTGATTTCCGCCCTCTTGCTGGTCATGATTGCAATCGAATGGTGCGGGATCATGGCACTCATCCAACTTTCATCCTGCACGGTTTCTTGGCCGCGGACGAGCCAGAGAGCGCCGGCGAACAGGACTGCCGAGCCTGCGAGAATTACGACATTGGCAGCGAGGTATTTGTACATGCCCCACATAAACAGGAACATCACAATAGCCATCGTCGCACCCATGACAAAGGTCATATAGAACCGTGTCTCGCTCCAGTAGACATGCTCGAGAGCATAGGCGTTCAGATACATCAGACCGAACATGAGGGCCGTCGACGTTCCAACCATCGCGAGGAAACGCCCGTAAGAAGACTTGCCGTGACTGTCCGATTTCGCGGAAGCAGCCGAGTCGCGGCCGTAACGAGATATTGCTGAATCTGACATGTGAACTCCTTTCGCTTTCCTCTGGAACGAGATTCCAGCGCTGGAAGGTTCCCAAGATAGGAGATTTCTCCGTCAAACTAGGCCATTGCAAGAGAGGCGGGCACGAAGTTGCTGCACATTCTGAATTCGGCGAGTTCGATGCGGAGAATGGTTTTTGGTCCGCAAGACACGACCGGAGGTGCCATTTGCGCAGAAATTTCTGCCCACGTCATTTGGCTTTATGACGGCGATTTTCGTACAGGCGTACCACTGGCCATATCAGTCGTGACATAATCCAACTTTGCGTCTTTCCACGCGCCAAATCCACCTTCCAGATGAGCGATCCGTTTCGCACCTGATTGCAGCGTTTTTCGCGCCATCTTTTCCGATCGCGCCGAAGACCCGCACATCAGAATAAGTCGCTTTTCGTTGTCTTCCGGCAAGAATCGCGGATCGAAAAACGCCATGGGCAGAAGCAGGGCGCCCTCGACGTGCTCAAATGCATACTCGGCCGGCGTGCGGACATCCAAGAGGACGATCTCACCCTTGCGCAAGGCTGCTTCAACCTCTTCCGGCGTCCAGGTTTCGAGGGTGCCACCATCAACCATTTCTTTCTTCATTGCCTCACCTCAGAATTTGTTTGCAGGAATCTTGAAATAGGAATTACCGTCGGCCTCCGCGGGTGGAAGACGCCCACCACGCAGGTTGACGTACAAGGCAAAGAGCATGCGATCGGGTAGCCCAAGCGTCGCGTCGCGTTCTTGCCGCAGTTTGATGAACGCCTCTTTCGACTGACTGCCGCCGACGTGCGGATTGTCGGCCCGGTGTTGGGCGACAGTTGCCTCGCAGGCCGGTTGTTCGCGTTGGTCGCTTCCGTAATCGTGGCCGACAAATACGCGCGTGTTTTCCGGCAACGACAGAATTTCTTGTATCGAATCCCAAAGCTCCTCGATGCTGCCCCCCGGAAAGTCTGCGCGCGCGGTCCCCACATCGACATGCATTAACGTGTCATGCACGAACGCCGCATCGCCAACAACATAGCTGACAGAGCCAAGCGTGTGTCCTGCCGAAAGCAGGACTTTGACACCAAGATCACCGATGGAGAAATGGTCGCCCTCGGAAAGCAGACGGTCGAAATCATCCGCCACTGGAAAAGCGTCAACCAGATGATAATAATCCCGCCAAAGCTTTGCGATGTCGGAAACCTTGTCCCCGATGGCATGCGGTGCGCCGGTGCGGTCAGCCAGCCACCGTCCGGCGGTCAGATGGTCCGCATGCGGATGCGTGTCGAGGATATACTGCACATCGTAGCCGTGCTGCTCCACGATCGCCAAGAGCTTTTCCGCGGACTCGGTCGACGCGCGGGCATGGGCGGGATCGAAATCTAGCACCGGATCAATGATTGCGCACTTTCCAGTGGCGGGATCCGCACAGATGTATTGCCACGACCCGGTATCGGGTTCGTACAGACAGTGAACCAGTGGCCCACCGCTGCTAGAATGGCTGGTGAGTTCTTGTCCGACCGACATGTGTTCCCTCCTGTCTTTTTGGCACTTATCAACTTAACAACCTTCCAGCACTGGATAGTTCCAAGAGATTTCGCCAACGAAAAGAGGAAGTTGGAAATAGTTGCGCTAATCCGCGCTTCTTCCAGTCGTTGGTTTGCATCCAGCGAGCGCGCCAGAAAGATCCTTCAAGATCGGACAATCCGGTCGGTGGTCTCCGCGGCAGGCCTCGACGAGATGGGACAAGGTCTCGCGCATTTCCTGAAGCTGCGCGATTTTGTCGTCGATTGCGCCCAGGTGCTCTTCAGCTATGGTCTTTACCTGAGCACTTTCCCGCGTTTCATCCTCGTAAAGGCTCAAGAGATTGCGGCAATCCTCGATCGAGAACCCGAGCGCGCGGGCGCGACCCAAGAATGCAAGCTTGTGCAGATCGATCTCGCGGAACGCGCGGTATCCGTTGCCGCTGCGCTGCGGCCTGACCAGGCCGATATCCTCGTAGTAGCGGATGGTTTTGGGCGGGATGCCGGACCGCTCTGCAACTTCTCCAATGTTCACGACACGATCCTCCTATTCCGCGGGTTGGGTCTGTGCACTGATCCGTGGCGCGGTGATGTCTCTGTCTTCACGCAAGGCTGGCGCGATGCGGCGCAGACGCAGGGCGTTTGTCAGAACCGATACCGACGACAGGGCCATGGCGCCCGCCGCGAAGACCGGGGAGAGAAGCAAACCAAAGGCCGGATAGAGAACCCCGGCGGCGACCGGGATCAGCGCAACATTATACCCGAAGGCCCAGACGAGGTTCTGGCGAATGTTCGACATGGTGCGTCTGGAAACCTCAACCGCATTCACCACGCCGCGCAGATCGCCTGACATCAAGACCACATCGGCGGATTCGATGGCGACATCGGTTCCGGTGCCGATGGCGATGCCGACATCCGCATGGGCCAGGGCCGGTGCATCATTGATGCCGTCGCCGACGAAAGCAATCTTTCGGTCTCCCGCGCGCAGATCGTCGAGAGCTGCGACCTTGCCATCCGGCAGGACTCCCGCGATCACGTGGTCGATTCCGGTTTCGCGCGCGATGGCCTCCGCCGTCTCGCGTTTGTCTCCGGTGATCATTGCAACCTTGAAACCGCGCGCGTGCAGGGCTGCAACGGCTTCCTGGCTGGCGGGTTTCACGGGGTCTGCCACGGCGATCACTGCGGCCAGTTTGCCGTCGATAGCCGCATAAAGCGCTGTCCGGCCCCGCTCTGCCAGCTCGGCTTCCGTTTCGACCACGGTGGCGATCTCGATGCCTTCGCGGTTCATGTAGCGGTCCGCGCCTACCATCACGTCCTGACCCTCGACAGTCCCGGCGACGCCGTAACCGGTGATCGACCGGAAGCCCGTGGCTTTCGGAACGGCGATCCCTTCTGTCTGCGCTCCGCGAACAATCGCTTCGGCGATGGGATGCTCAGACTGGGCCTCAACAGCGGCGATCAGGCACAATACCCGGTCTCGGTCCAAACCGTCGGTAGTGACCAGATCGGTCAGCGACGGCTGGCCTTCGGTGACCGTCCCTGTCTTGTCGAGTGCGATGACATCGACTTCGGACAAGGCCTGGAGTGCATCACCCTTACGGAACAAGACCCCCATCTCTGCGGCGCGCCCGGTGCCCACCATGATCGACGTGGGCGTGGCCAAGCCCATGGCGCAAGGACAGGCGATGATCAGAACCGAGACGCCGGCCACCAGCGCAAAGGTCAAAGCCGGGTCCGGTCCGACAAGCAACCAGACCATAACCGTGAGCGCGGACATCGCCATGACCGCAGGCACGAACCACAGGGTCACGCGGTCAACAAGGCCCTGGATGGGCAGTTTGGCGCCTTGCGCCTCCTCGACCATGCGGATGATCTGTGCGAGCGTCGTATCCGACCCGACCCGTGCGGCCTTGAACGTCAGGCTCCCGGTGCCGTTGACGGTCCCGCCCGTTACAGCCGCACCTGCGGCCTTCTGCACGGGCACAGGCTCTCCGGTAATCATGCTCTCATCCACATTGCTGGATCCCTCGGTCACCTCGCCGTCCACCGGGATCCGCTCACCCGGGCGGACCAGGATCACATCGCCGACGGCGAGTGCATCGACATCGACCTCTACCGTGTCACCACCCCGGACGACGCGCGCGGTGCGGACCTGCAGGCCCAGCAGAGCCTGAATCGCAGCGCCGGTGCGGCCCTTGGCGCGTGCCTCGAGCCATCGGCCAATCAGAATGAGGACGACGATGACCGCAGCGGCTTCGAAATAGACCGCGCGCACACCCTCTGGCAGAAGTCCGGCAAGAAAGGTTGCGACCACCGAATATCCCCAGGCCGCGCCGGTGCCGACGGCGACGAGGCTGTTCATGTCCGGGGCGCCCTTGAAAAGCGCGGGAAACCCCTTGGTGTAGAAATGGCGTCCCGGCCCGAAGAGGACGAGTGTTGCGAGGACGAACTGGATGATCCAAGACGTTTGGAGACCAACCGTCGTCATCACCAAGTGATAAAATGCCGGAATAAGATGGGAGCCCATTTCTAGGATGAAGACCGGAAGCGTTAGAATTGCTGCCAAAAGGACGCTGCGGCGCAGTCCGTCGGCTTCTTCTGCCTTGCGTGCGACGCGAGACTGGCTCGCCTGCGCCTCTGCAATCTCGGCCGGATAACCAATCGCCGCCGATGCCGCCATCAAATCGCCCAAGGACACGGCGCCCTCGAAATACTCGACCGTCGCCGTTTCTGCCGCCAGGTTCACGCTGACGGAAAGCACTCCGGGCACGTCCGCCAGTGCCTTGTCCACCCGTCCGACGCAGGATGCGCAGGACATGGACGCAATGTTCAAGGTGACCTTGGATGTTCGCGCGGGATAACCCAAGGAGGCAAGCGTCTGCGTGGCATCGGTAAGTCGAGACGGATCATCCAGCGAAAGGCGCGCTGTTTCGGATGCGAGGTTGACGGCGACGTCGGAAACCCCATCGAGCCCCGCCAAGGCCTTTTCAACACGCCCCACGCAGGAAGCACAGGTTATGCCTTCGATGCTGAGCGTTGTTTGGCTGGTGTCGGTCATGGCGTGTTACCTCGATTGCGTGCTCGAGGCAGATATAGGGCTTCCAGTCACTGGAAGCTCAAGGGGTTTATCGGAGATTTCTTTTTGGGGCCGGCACAGCAGCAGCCTACAGTCTCTCTAACCCCCCTGTTTCCGATTGAAATGTATCGATTTGTAAACTTGTCGCACGAGCGATTGGTGCGCTATCTCCGAAGAAGGAGTATGTTCGATGAATATGTCAGATCAAGAAAAGCAGCCGCAGAATTCAAAGATGATGCACGTCGGCATGTGGGTATGCTGCGCGGTGATGCTGCTTCCGCTGCTTGTTTTCTTTGTCCGAGGCGGCTCGTTTTCTGGATTGCAGGACAGTTTGGGCGTTCTGGCACCAATCGCCCTTTGCCTCGGCGCACATGGCGTGATGTTCTTTTTCATGGGAAAATCCTGCCATGGAGATCGCAAGACATTGAACAGCGACGCGCCCGGCGTGGCAAAAATCCCTGTCCAGACATCAATGGACGCTTGACCTTGTACTAACCGGAAGCCCCATCTCTCATCTGGTGAAAGAAAGGGGGCTCCATGCGACTTCACGTTCCGGACATGAGCTGCGGCCATTGTACCGCAGCGATTACCAAAGAAATCACGGCCCTGGACACTTCGGCGAGCGTTAGGGCGAACCTAGCCTCGCGAACGATCGATGTGGACACGTCGTGCACGATCAGTGCTGTCGTCGAGGCGATCAAAACTGCCGGATACGCAGCTGAACCTATTTCTTCATAGCCCGCGCCTCCTGCGCAAGACGGATCATCTGATCCGCCTCGATGACCCCCGGAACCAGTGCGTCTCCGATCACAAAGGATGGTGTGCCATTGAAGCCGAGCTGGCGGCTCATCTCCATTGATGCCGCGATATGGGCATCGATCTCAGGCGCCTGCATGTCCCGTCTTAGCTGCGCGATATCCAAACCAATCTCCTGTGCGACCTGGATGACGGACGCTTCCTCGGCCCGGCCTTGCATGCCCATCAACGCCCAGTGAAACTCCTCGTATTTGCCCTGCTCTCGCGCGGCCAATGCGGCGCGCGCGGCAAACACCGAGCCATCACCGAGGATCGGCCACTCGCGATAGACCAGCCTCACATTGGGATCTTCGTCCAAGAGCGCTTTGATATGCGGCTTCACCCGACGGCAATAGGGGCAGTTGTAATCGAAGAACTCCACAACCGTGACGTCGCCTTCTGGATTTCCGAGAACCGGCGCGTTCGGGTCGTTCTCGAGGAGATCGCGGTTTTCGGAGAGGACACTCGTCGCTGCGGTGGCCAGCCGCTCCTGTTCAGCCCGTTCAATGATCTGAACCGCCTCGAGGACGATCTCCGGGTTTTCGCGGATGGCCTCCAGAACCAATTCCTTGACCCGGTCTTCGCTGAGCGCGTTAGCATGAGACGCGAATGGGGCGAGCAAAGTGACGACCAGAGACATTGTCATTGCGATCTTCATGAGAGTTCTCCTAGTTCACCGGCATGCCATTAGTGCGCGCGGCCTGCATGTCCTGAATTTCCTCGGGCCAGGTTGACTTGATGTACCCGAGGACATTCCAGATTTCCTGATCGGTGAGTTGATCTCCGAAGCCGGGCATGCCGCTGTCGAACTCCATGCCTTGCGCCGCCATCATCTCGCGGCCTCCTAGTCTCGTGTAGTTAAACAGAACCTGGTCTTCGTGATGCCAGGTGTGACCCGTTTCATCATGGGGAGGTGCAGGCAGCCGACCGTCCGCGCCCGGACTCCGCCAGTTGTCCTGACCCTCCAGATTGGCCCCATGGCACGCGGCACAGGTCTCGGCATAAAGCGCTTCGCCGGCCACGAGATCAACGTTTTCCGGCATCACACCGATTTGGACATCACCGGCAGACCCGGTCCAGACATAGGCTGCCGCCCCGAGCGCCGCCAAGACACCAATCCCCAAGATGGCAGTCATAGCTCTCATGCCACATTGACCCATGCCATCATGCCCGACGCCGCGTGTGACAGCATATGGCAATGCAGCAGCCATTTTCCGGGGTTGTCTGCCACGAAGGCAATGTCGCGCACTTCGCCCCGGTCGAGCAGCGTGGTGTCGCGCAGCGCGCCGAGACTGCCATCGGGTGCGATCTCGTGAAAATGCATGCCATGAAGATGCATGGCATGCGGAAACGATGTGTCATTGGTGATCTTCAGCCGAACGGTTTCGCCACGCGACAGTTCCGCCAGTGCTGGACCATCCATGCCACCCACCGCGCCATTGAAGGCCCAGAAGTGTCCTGTCTCCATCATGTCGCGCATCGAAGACATCCGACCGCCCATCATGGCACCGCGCATGCCGCCCATGGCCCCCCCTTCCATCAGCAATGCGATGTCCCGTGCCGATGCCAGATTTGGCATGGCATGGGCATTCGGCGGCAGGGGTAGAGGCGTTCCGCGCCGCGCGCGTGTGCTGTCGTCAGTCACTTCGAAGGCCACCTGAGAAAAGCTTTCATCACGGCTCACTTGCACGATATGGCCCGCGCTGCCGACCTCTGCGGTCACGTCGACGATCAGGTCCACCCGTTGTGCCGACGAGAGCAGGAATGGACCCTTCACAGGTTGCGGTGTGGCCAGCGGCATCCCGTCCATGGCCACGATCCAGCCATCGAGCCCCTCCAGCGCGAGTTGGAAAATCCGGGCGTTGGACGCATTGATCAGCCGCAGGCGCAGACGCTCATGCCGTTTCACATTCTTTGCGAGATTGTAGACGCCGTTCGTTGTGATGTAGTTCCCGAGGCGCCCGGCATGGCTGAGGTCATGCATCGCCCCGAAGGTATCCGCGATCTGGGCTGTTTCCGGATCGATGCGCCAATCGTCAAGGATCAGGACCTCTTCCCGGTCGATATCGATCGGCTCCGGCTCTTCGACGATCAGCGCACCGTGAAGACCACGTGCGACCTGCTCGAACGAGCGGTTGTGCGCGTGATACCAGTATGTGCCCGCGTCGGGGACGACGAAATCGGAGTCAAAGCTGTCCCCGGGGCGAATGGCGTCCTGCGTCAGACCCGCCACCCCATCCATCGCATTGTCGATGCGGATCCCGTGCCAATGGGTCGATGTCGCATCGGGTAACTCATTGACAATACGTCTCTGTACCCGCGCGCCTTGCGTAACCCGGATTTCCGGGCCCGGCGCGATACCATCAAACCCCCAGATCTGCGTTTTTCCGTAGTCGTCAGGTAAAAGCTGGATGTCGGCGACCCGGGCTGTCACCGCGCGCATGTCTGATTGTGCAGACAGTGCATTCGGCATGCACACCAAACCGGCAGCACTCATGCGAAGAAAATCGCGTTTTGAAAGTTTCATGATGGCACCGTTAGGATTGAGGTGAAGACAGCCGTGGCAAGCAAGATGACGCCGATACAAACCCATTCGAGAGAAATCGATCTTGCAAGGTGCGGCCCAGCTTTGGGCTCACCGCTCTGCAAAGCCGGCACAAGCCGTGTTTTGTTGATGGCCGCAAGGGCCAGAAGCAGCGTCACGACGGCAATCTTTGCCAGAAGTGTCAAACCATAGGCAGTGCCGAGAAGCGCGGGTAACGAACCAACCAGTCGCCAGGTCATTACCACGCCAGCGAGCAGCAGGAGTGGGACCGCAACAGATGCGACCTGTCCAAAGCGATGTCCAAGCACGGCAGCAACTCGCAATGTGTCCGCAGACCCCGAAAGCTTATGGAGCGGAAGAAGGACGCCGATCCAGAATGCGGCAACGATCAGATGACCGAACAAGACGCTCTGAAACCACAGGCGATCTTCGCTGGCGACATGACCGATCTCGCAAAAACTCCAGATTGCCAATAAACTGCCCAAGAGCGCGACCCATAGCCACCGCCCCCCCAAGACCACACCGGTCAGGAGTGCCCCCAGGCCCAGTAGCCGCAACAGCAGGGCGTCTCCGGGCGGCGTTTCCCAGAGCAACGCCAGGATCGCCAGATCAGTCATGCCTGAAGCATCATCCATGAGCACTGCGCCCCGCACGGCAAAGCCGAGGAATGACATTGCGGCTGCCAAAAGAGCAAAGAAGACAGCCCAGACGCGTAGAAAACGGTCGAGCCCAGCCAACTGCTCGGAAAAGACTTGGCGACAGAGTACCAGCCCGGCACTCGTGAGGACGCCGAGATAGAGCAAAAACTTTGTGGCAACCGCAGCCTGTCCCCAGATATCCGGCACCGCTCACTTCACTTCAAACGAGAAGACACCGTTCATCGGGTGCCCATCAACACCAAGCCCGCGCCATTCGATGTGATACATCCCCGGCCCCATCGGCGTGAGAGGCAGCGAGAATTCTTTGACAAAACCGGATTGGGCGCCGAGGTCCAGAGCCTCGGTGTGCGTCTCCGCATGGGTCATTTCGACTTTCGTCAAACGCATCCCATCGTTGAAGCGCAGTCCAATCATTTCTGGTACGACCTCAAGAACGGCACCATTTGCAGGCGTCATGCTTTCCTTTTCAGAATGGGCGAGGGCAGTGGAACCGATAAAGGTCGAAACCATGACAAAAAAGAAATTGTACTTCACTGGAATACCCCTTCGTTAAGCATCACGATCGGTTGTGCCCGTTGCGAGCTACCCTCGCGATTGACATGATCCTGCCGCGCCATGTCAGATCAACCTGACTTTGGTGCCAACGGGCACTCTGTCAAACAATTCTTCAACCTGTTCGTTGTAGAGACCAATACAGCTGTTGGAGGACCGTCGTCCGATCTTGCGCGTGTCCGCCGTGCCATGAATTCGGTAATATTGCCACGACAGGTAGAGCGCACGCGTACCGAGGGGGTTTTCAGGATTGCCGCCCAACTTGGATTTTTCCGCTTCTCAACAACCTCAGTGTACCCACGTCTCGTCAATTCTTCTGTCATGGGAACGGAGGTTGGATAGAGGCGCATTTCGCCATCGGCTGTCCAATGCTGCAGCACTTTCGAGTTGGTGTCAGAGATGATCAAGCCGACGCCGAGCGCGTCGAAATGGTCCTGCAAAGCGTGCGTTCGAAAGGACGACACATTGCGGCGCACCGGGTCTGTCGTCTGGGCCCTGACAAGAGAAGGGGCGAAGAGCACCATGGTGCCAAGTCCGCGCGCAAAGCTGCGCCGGGTGAGAGAAGATCGGTTTCTTGACTGCATGGGCCTGCCTCGTTTCCATGTCGAACGCTTTGTTTTCTATCGAAGATCAGTGAGCGACGGAACGCAGGAAGGCCCGGTATTTTGTAAGGTTATGTATCAACCCGCTGGTTGGACGGCGGCGCTACACTTTCTTGGTCCGAGCCGAAAATCTGGTTTCGGCGCGCGCTTCGGGATGCTCTGACGGAGATGTCATTGCAGCTTGATGCGCAGTCACGGGCAAAACAATGCGTGCACAGAGCCCACCCTCTGCGCGGTTCGACAGGGTGATCGCGCCGCCGTGTTGCAAAACGATGCTGCGGGCGATTGAAAGGCCCAGCCCATGGCCTCCGGTTTCGCGGGAGCGCGATCCCTCGAGGCGCAGGAAGGGCTGGAAGACATCGCGCAACCGGTCATCGGGGATTCCCGGCCCATCGTCCTCGACCAAAATCTCGATGCTCTCGTCAAAGATGCCCCAGGTCAGGGTCGGGTTGCGCCCGTAGCGCCCCGCATTGTCGATGAGATTGCGCAAAGCACGGCGCAGTGCCTTCTGCTTGATCTGCACCATTGCCTCGGGTCCCGGGCGCACGTCCAACGCACCGTGGGTTGCGTCCCGAATGTCGGTCAGGAACGCGCCAATCTCGGTCCGTTGCAGGGCCTCGTCCTGTCCCACACCGCGCGCATAGGCCAGCGTGGCTTCCACCATATCCTGCATCTCGTCGAGAGAGGCCGTGATGCCGGTCTTGGTCTCCGCATCCTCCACCATCTCGGCATGAACCCTGAGCGCGGTGAGTGGCGATCTCAAGTCATGAGCCAGGGCGGCCAGCATTTGCGTCCTGTCCGTGACGAAGCGAGCCAGGCGCGTTTGCATGTCATTGAAGGCCCTCGTCAGGTTCCGCACTTCATTTGGGCCGACCGGCGTGAGGGGTCCTTGCCCGCCACCGCGCCCGAACTCTTCGGCAGCCGCGGCGAGATCATTCAGAGGCCGCGTGAGGCGCGTCAGCAGAAACCAGAATATCGCCAGCAGCAAAACGGCTGCCGTCAACACGAAAGAGAGGGTGGAGGCCCAGGACCATTGTATCGGCGGCCGCTCGAACCGGGTGGCGACGTTCAGCCATTGGCCTCCGGCAATGGCGATCGAGACCTCCATCTCGAGGGCCGCCAGGGTGCCCTGCATCATCTCGGCGTGCATTTCCGCCATTTCCGGAGAGAGGTTCGGCAGCGGCAACAGCCCCTGTTCAATCTCATGCACTTCGACCCGAATATCGCGGGTGTAGCCATCGTTCAAAAGCGCACGCACGCGCGCTTCGATCGCTCCGTTCGCATCATGGTGGGTGTGCGTTACGGCAGGCGTGTCGCCGAGATCGAAACGTACAAGGGGCGAGTTTGCCGCGGCCACGATATCCTCATGCAACGTCGGCGGTGCTTCCTCGATCAGACGGGCGACGTTGGCTGCGCGTCCGGCTGCCTCGCTGCCGATGGCCGCTTGCACGGCAAGCGACCGTTCATCGACAAAAAGCCACAAACCCACGACCTGCGCCACGAACAGGACTACCACCACCAAAAGGGCGATCTGTGAGCGGAACCCCATTCGCATCAGGCCTCGACCTCCACATCACAGTTCAGACAATACCCGCCATTGCGCACCGTCGATATGATCCGGGGGCGAAGCACATCGGGTTCGATTTTCCGGCGCAGGCGCGAAACCTGATTGTCGATGGTACGATCAAATGGTCCGGCGACACGGCCGGCGCTCAATTCCAGAAGCTCATCCCGGCCGATCACCGCCCGAGGACGCTCCAATAACACCGTCAGCAACTTTGCTTCGGCCGTGGTCAGTGCATTGACCGTGCCATCGGGGCAAATGACATGGCTGGCGTCGTGATCGAATGTGATCCCGGCAAATACGGCCCGCTTGCCCGCAAATGTTCCGCCATGGGGTGCATATCCGTCTACCGCACGGCGCAGGATCGCATTGATTCGTGCCAGAAGCTCGCGCGGATTGAAGGGCTTGGCCAAGTAGTCATCTGCGCCGGTGTCGAGCCCCTTGATCCGAGCGTCATCGTCGCCGAGCGCCGTCAGCATGAGAATCGGCGTTTTTTGCCGCTCCCGGCGCAGCCGTGCGCAGGCCGCGAGCCCGTCCTCTCCGGGCATCATGATATCGAGCACGATCAGATCGAATTTGTCCTCGCTCAATCGCGCATCCATCTCGCCCGCACTTTTGGCTCCCGTCGCGCGCAGCCCGTTTTTCTCCAGGTAGCGCGTCACGGAGTGCCGGATCTCGGCATGATCATCGACGACCAGAATATGCGCCGATGCCGCCATCAGCGATCGGGTCCCACACATCGGCACGTCTGGCCGATCGGCCTACTGTTCAATAGATTGAGTTCCATAACACCCAGAATAGTTGTTCTTTCGGGTAAGACCCGCACCTCGTTTGTCGCAATATGTATCAATAGACCTGACATGTCTTGACCCTCCAGCTGCTGGAAGCCCCATCTGACGCACCATGACAGGCGCAAGACCAGACATATCGGGGCAACATCCCGCCCAATCAGCGCACCGGACCATGGTGGCGCCCGCGTGGATCGGATTTGCGCTTTTTGTGGTCACAATGCCCGCCCACCTCCTCCTGGAACAGGCAGACTCGCTTGCCTTGGCCGCAGTCACACTGGCCCTGATCGGCGGGGCCTATATCGGGTTCGGTGCCGCCGATGGCCGACGCTCCGTGTTCTGGTCTGAGCTGGCGGTTGCTCTCGTCTTTGGGGCGGCGGCCGTAGCGGGTCTCCTTTGGCATTGGGTGGCCTTGCCTCTGGGTCTCGCGCTCCATGCGCTGTGGGATCTTGCCCATCACAATGCGGTCCGCCTTGCCCGGGTCCCACACTGGTACATCCCGTTTTGCGTCGTCTTTGACCTGATGGCGGCAGCCTTTCTTGTGCTGCTTTGTACGAGGTAGGCCATGGTGCGTGTCGTTGTTCTTGTCCTTCTGGGGCTCTTGCTTCTCGTCCTGGCGCGTCCGGACCTTGCGGGGCTCGATGCCGATCTGCCGGAGCGCGACGACCTGCGGCGCTGGATCGAGGCGGCCGGTCTTCTTGGTCCGGTTCTGGTCGTGGCGCTGATGACGCTGGCGATCGTGGCCAGCCCCCTGCCCTCGGCGCCGATCGCGCTGGCTGCCGGGGCCGCCTACGGTCACACCTTCGGAACCCTGCTCGTCGTGCTCGGCGCAGAGATCGGCGCGCTTGCCGCGTTTCTGCTCGCGCGCGGGCTGGGGCGCTCTTTCGTGGAACGCCATGTCGGCGAGACGATCGGACGTGGACTTCTGGGGTCACAGAATACGCTGACGTTTCTGGTGTTCGGAAGCCGACTGCTGCCGTTCCTGTCCTTCGACATGGTCAGCTACGCGGCGGGGTTGAGTGCCCTGCACCTCTGGCGGTTTGCCCTCGCGACGCTCGCCGGGATCATTCCGGCAAGCTTCTTGCTGGCCCATCTTGGCAGCGAGGCCATGAATGGGGACGTGCAAACCGCCACCTGGACGGCATTGGCGCTTGGCGCGTTTACCGCCCTGTCCGTCCTCTTTGCGGTCTGGCGAGACCGCCGCACGCCGAAGAAGGAGATCTGACATGGCCACTCATTCACATGCGGGACATATGCCGTCGTCGGGAAAAGCTCTGGTCATATCTGCCTGGCTGACCGGCATCTACTTCGTGATCGAACTGGCCGTCGGGCTCTGGACCGGCTCGATCGCGGTGCTGTCAGATGCGTTTCACACGTTGTCCGCCGTCGGGGGCGTGCTCGTCGCCATCATCGCGCAGCGGATCGCGCGCCGCCCGGCGGATATGGCGCACAGTTACGGGTGGTATCGCGCAGAGATCATTGGCGCGCTTGTGAATGGCGGCTTTCTCCTCGGCATGGCGCTTCTGGTGATCTGGATGGGGGCGATGCGGCTCGGAAATCCGATCCATTTGCCCACGGGACCGATGCTCTGGGTGGCCTTCGGTGGCTTGGTCACCGAGGTGATCTCGCTCGGCCTGATGTGGAAATCCAGCCAGGATGATCTGAATGCCCGCGGGGCCCTCTGGCACATCATCCAGACCTTCGTCGGCAGCCTGTTGATCATCGTGACCGCGCTCGTCATCGAGTTCACCGGCTTTCTGGCGATCGACCCAATCCTTGGTATGGCCTTCGGGGTCGTGCTCCTCTGGGCCTCTGTTGGGGTCATCCGCGAGGCTGTGCATATTCTGTTGGAAGGGACCCCGGCGGATACTGATCTCTCGGCCGTGACCGCTGATCTGCGCGCGCAGGACGGCGTTCTCGATGTTCACCATGTCCACGCCTGGACGCTGACCAGCGGCAAGCATGCCTTCTCGGCCCATCTCCGCCATGCCAAGCCTGCCGATGCGTCACGCATCCTTGAGACCGCCTATACGCACCTGACCAAGCATCACCGGTTTCACATGGTGACCCTGCAGCTTGAAACGGATTGCCTCGACGAGCGCCACGCGGACGATTTGGACGTCACGCAATCGATGGGGCCGCAGGCAGAGCTTCGTGCACCACCCGCGCACCGCGATCACCTCGACAGTGCCGCTCCGGATGCTAATCTCGAACGCAATTCAAAAGGAAACGACACATGAAACGACGTAGCTTTCTGCTGACTGGCGCTGCCGCGACGATCGCGCTCCCGGCCATGGCCGATGCCAGGCCCATCATCAAGGTTGTCAAAACCCCGACCTGCGGATGCTGCACGGCCTGGGTCGATCATGTCCGGCAGGCCGGGTTTCAGGTCGAGGCTCAGGATGTCGGTCAGGACGCCCTCTATGCGTTGAAAGACAGGCTCCGGATCGCGCCGGAGTTGGCCGGTTGCCACACCGCTGTGGTGGGCGATTACTTCATTGAGGGCCATGTGCCGGCAGAAGACATCGCCCGGCTTCTTTCAGAGCAACCCACGGCCCGCGGGCTGAGCGTGCCGGGTATGCCGATGAGTTCCCCCGGCATGGGCGGCCCCGGGGCCGGGGACACCTTCGATACGTTGCTTGTCGGGACCGATAGCGCGACATCGGTCTTTGCCAGTCACAGCTAAGTCAATCGGTAGGTTCCGCGGGACGGGTTGTTGACCCGGCCCGCTTCGACAAGCGCCCGCAGCGCACGGTAGGTCGCCTCATGCGTCAGCTGGAGGCGCGCGGCAAAGTCGACGACGGTGCCATCCAGAAGACCCGCAACGATCCCCGCCATCACCCGGTCCTCGGCGCGTCGGATGGCGACAATTTCCATGATCTGCCGGTGCGCCTGAACCTGTTGGGCCGCCTGGTGTCCATAGGCCCGTGCAAAGTCCGGGTTCGCGAAGGCGGCGAGAACCGCGGATTTGTCGATCCGGACCAGCTCTCCCGCATCCATCACGATGGCATCGCAATGATAGCGCTCCGAAAAGACCGAGGCTTCGGCAAAGCTGGTTCCGGATGTCGCCCGGTGAATGATGAGGCGCTCGCCATGAGGACCAACCCGTTCGAGATGCACACGCCCGGTTATCAGCACATAGAGGCCCCGGGTCCTTGCACCCTGTCGAAAGAGCGCGTCGCCAGCCGCAATTGTTTGCGATTGACGCGCAGTTGTCGGGAGAAGGTCGTAGGGCTCTGGCAGCATATGATTGAAATCATATTCCAGAGCAGGCCTGCGTGCTACGAAAAACGGGTATCGTGCCGTTCAAAAGGATCCCCCCATGCGCCTTGTTGCTCTCCTGCTTGCCCTGTCATTGTCTGGACCCGTCGCGGCCCAGCACAGCCATTCCGCGACCGGGCATGCGATGCCGGGTCCGCAGGAAACCGGGCAATCTGCCTTTGCCGCCATGGCCGAGATCGTGGCGCTCCTACGCGCCGATCCCGCTACCGATTGGGCAAATGTCGATATCGCGGCCCTGAGGCGACATCTGGTGGACATGGAGCTTGTGACGATGGAGGCCGAGGTTACCCGCAGTGTGCGGCCCGCCGGTGTCCGGTTCGAAATCCGCGGAGCACCGCGCGTTCTCGGGGCCATTCGCGCCATGGTGCCTACCCATGCGCCGTTCCTTGCAACCGAGACGGGTTGGGAGGTCACGACAGAGGATCTCGGGGATGGTGTTGCCCTCCTCGTCGATGGCGATTCCGACCAGATACAGGGTCTTGGGTTCTTCGGGCTGATGACCATCGGCGCGCATCACCAGGAGCATCACCTCATGATGGCAAAAGGCGAACCGCCCCACCATTGAGCTGAAGATCCGCCACAGTTTCCCTCCGCCAGCCCCCGGGTTGCAGACAAAACATTACAAACCCGCGTTGACGTTCCGGGGCGGGAAGGTTGCACACTCGCTGTGCTATGGATGCCACCGACGACACTGAACGCAGGGATTTCCTGTATTATGCCACTGCTGGCGCGGGCGTGGTCGCGTCCGGTGCGGCGCTCTGGCCGCTGATCAATCAAATGAACCCATCGGCGGATGTGCGCGCCCTGGCGACTATCTCGGTGGATATCTCCGGGCTCACGGAAGGTACGCAACTGACCGTCAATTGGCGCGGAAAGCCCGTCTTCATTCGCCACCGGACGCAAGCGGAGCTGGCCCAGGCGCGTGAAGAGGCGGTCTCCACCTTGCCGGACACCGATGCGCGCAATCCCAATCTTCCCGGCGTGGCCACAGCGCAGGATGAGAACCGCGCCATTCCGGGCCATGACGCCTATCTGGTCATGATCGGTGTCTGCATGCATTTGGGATGTGTCCCGCTTGGCGATGGAGCGGGCGATTTTGGAGGTTGTTTTGTCCCTGCCACGGGTCACATTACGATACCGCGGGTCGTATTCGCAAAGGGCCCGCGTTGGAGAACCTGTACATTCCGCCTCTGGCCTTGTCCGACAACATGGTGCTGACACTCGGGTAACGCACTTCAATGGCTGACCGTATACTTACCGCCTGAATTCAGAGCATAATTCAAATGGTTGCCGATAAGCTTAGTCAGCAATGCACCACATACGATATCGCCCGTGCCCCGTCACCTCGCGGATCAAACCGCTTTCTTCCATCCACGCCAGATTTCGCTGAACAGCGGAGCGACTCGCTTTGGTAATTGCCTCAGCCATTGGGGCTGAGACCAGAGGCCACTCCGTGAGAACCTTTCGCAAGGCGGCAGGCGTCCGACCAAACAGTTGCTCCATGACGTTTTCTGCCCGACCCGTCCACGCTTCAATATCGTCAATTGTTCGCATCGCTGTCAGAATTGCGCTGTTCATCCCATCCAACCAGCGGGCCAAACGTTCGGGCGGCAAGCCCGACACACGTAGCCCCCCCCGCCCCGCCCATGGCGAGCGGTGCGAAGATGGCGCCGCTTCCATCGCTGGCCGCGATCCTGGACGCGGTGACGGCGGCTTCCATCTGGTCACCGTGCTGTCCGAGGCCGGCCAGGCTCCAGAGATGAAAGCCCATGCAAGCCCGCGTGATTGGGTGGAGTTGGGCTGCTGCGGCCATTACGTCCAACCATCCGCCCGCGCGATCTTCGAAACGCTCAGCGCTGCCTTCAATGTTCTCGGGATCCCGGCGATCCAAGAAGGCGGCCAAGTCAGCCTTCGGTCCGGGACCGCCTGTCAGGCGCCGAACAGCCCATCCAACTCTTGCTAGGGTCAGGACTCATAGCCAATAGATGACGAGCGCAGCGAGTGTGATGGCTGACAGAAAGACCTTTGGGCATCTGTCGTATCGCGTTGCGACACGCCGCCAATCCTTCAACCTGCCGAACATGATCTCGATCCGGTTGCGCCTCTTGTAGCGGCGCTTGTCGTACTTTACCGGTTTCTTCCGCTGCTTCCGTCCCGGGATGCAGGCGCGTATCCCTCTGTTTTTTAACGCTTCTCTGAACCAATCGGCATCATATCCTCGGTCTCCCAGCAGCCACCCCACCTTTGGCAAACTGCCGACCAGGGCGCGGGCACCGATGTAATCGCTGACCTGTCCTGCCGTGACGAAGAGGTGGAGCGGTCGGCCCTGGCTGTCGCAGACGGCGTGCAGCTTCGTGTTCATGCCGCCTTTGGTTCGACCGATCAGGCGTCCACGCCCCCCTTTTTCACGCCCATGCTGGTCGCTGTTCGGTGGGCTTTGAGATACGTCGCGTCGATCATGACGGTCTTCTTTTCGCCGTGTTCGGCAGCCAGACCTGCCATCATTCGGGCGAAGATACCCTTGTCACTCCACCGCTTCCAACGGTTGTACAGCGTCTTGTGTGGGCCATAGGCCGACGGGGCGTCCCGCCATCGCAACCCATTGCGATTGATGAAAATGATCCCACTCAACACACGTCGGTCATCAACGCGGGGCTTGCCGTGGGACTTCGGAAAGAAGGGTTCAAGACGCGCCATCTGCGCGTCCGTAAGCCAGAAAAGATCAGACATGTTCACCGCTCGTTTTCGA
>NZ_SMZO01000055.1 GCF_004358675.1 Meridianimarinicoccus aquatilis
ATCACAGATGCAAGGTGCGCTTCTACTCGACGGTGGAACTCGTCAACGCGCTGGAACAGGAAAAGGCGCTCGGGAAGGCCGGGAAAATGGCCGAGATGCTCACCAAGGTCGACTTGGTCATCCTCGACGAACTGGGATACCTGCCGTTCAGCTCATCAGGCGGCGCGCTCTTGTTCCACCTCCTGAGCAAACTCTACGAGCGCACCAGCGTGATCATCACCACAAACCTCAGCTTCTCAGAATGGGCGCAGGTCTTCGGGGATGCAAAGATGACAACCGCGCTCTTGGACCGGCTCACACACCGATGCCACATCCTGGAAACCGGCAACGACAGCTACCGCTTCAAAGCCAGCTCCGAAGCCGCCAAGAAAACAAGAAAGGACACACCAGCATTGACCACAACATAACCGCCGAGGAATAAACAAGGGTGGGTCAATTCTCGGTGAAAATACCGGGTCACTTCTCAGCAGAAATCAACACCTGAGCCTCTTGCTGCCCTTTGAGCTGCGCCACTTCGGTTGCCTTGTCCTGCTGCAGACTGGATGCGCGATCGGTGAACACTTGGTCGCCGGTTTCTTCGAAGGTCATTTCCAAGAATTCTTGCGTGACGGTGATCTGATCGATCTTGCTGGGCAACACGTCATCAAGGACTTCATAGTTCCCACGCCGCAGCTCGCCGAGGCCTTCCTCACCCAGCTCTTTGAACAACTCGGCCTGCAAGGTGCGCTCAACGGTTTCTTCTTGGGCTTCCGACAACTGCCCGTCGCGCAGCATATCCGCCAAATCCTGCAGATAGGTATTGGGGCTGCGATCATCCTCATCAATCAAAGGCAGGTCTGCCGCTTCTTCCTCTGCAAGGCCGAGTCCAATTGCGACGCCCAGTTCTTTGGCCCGCTCGGTCAGGGCTTCCATAACCCCGTCCACACGTTCCAAGGCCCTATCGAGTTGCTCATCACTGGCACTCTCGACCGTCAGCCCGTCTTTGCTCAGGACGGCATTCATATCACGCTCAACCCAGTCCTGCGCCATGCCATAATTCTTGGTGCCGCCTGCGGTGATGCGTGCTACCAGTTCGTCACCGTCCATGCCCGCCTCGTCGGCCTGCGCGAGGACATCTTTCAAAGCGTCGTCATTGCCGGATCGCAACGCCGCAATCAGTACCTCGCTTCCGGCACCCGGCGGATAAGGCTCTTCGAGCTGCTTGCCAAACCGCGCCCGCAATTCGGGATCGGGCACCATCTGCGACAAGTCGGCGATGACGGGAGCCGCTTTGGCCTCAAACGCGGCGCGCTCTGACACGTCCAGCTCTTCGGCCTTCAGCCGCAACGCCTCGATGGTGCGCTCGGAATAGTCGATAGCATCACCGACAGTTTTGATGTCCTTCATATCGATCTCTCCTTCGGTGAATTTCCATGGGGTGCCTGTGCCGAGGTTCTCCGCCATGCCGCGCACCGCGCGGGCCAGATGGCGCTGGTCCATGCGGTCCAGCAGGTCTGCGAACTCTGTGTAGTCTTTGGCAAAGCCCACGACCTGGGCTTGTGCTACGGCAGACTCCTCAGCCGTCATGATGATCTCGCGCGGCAGGCGCGCTTCTTCTTTGGCGCAGTAGATTTCGGCGAGGCCTGCGGGCTTCTCGAAAATGCCGCGCTCAAGCCGCGTGGTGGCGTCGAGCATGACGCCGTAGCCCTCGGCGATCTCGGCCTGCTTTTCGCGCATCAGCTGCGGTGACATCACGCCCTCGGCCCAACAAGAAAACCATGTCCCCTGATCGAGGCCTCGATTATTCAGAACGATGTGGGCGTGTTTGTGTGCGCGGTCGTCGTGCACGGCGAGCACGTAATCCCACTGATCACCGTATTCGCCGCTCTCGAAGAAATGCTCGGTCCAATCCATCGCAATGTCGCGCACCTGATCGACGGTGACGTCAGTCGGAAACGACAACAGCATATGCGAGGTGAACCCGAGCTTCGTCGACCCACGCCAGGTCTCGGACCACGCCTCGATGATGTCGACCTTCTGATCCTCAGACAGCACCGCTGCGTCGGTCAGCGCATTGGTCATGGTCGAATAGGTGTAGACCGCCTTGTCATTGATATAGGTAAGCTGATTGCCAAGAGAGGTTTGAGTCTTGCAGCCCCCTGCCCTGATCCGCTTGAACACGGCCGCACGGCTCTGGCCACTGGCGGCCTTGGCGACGTTGCGTGCCGACATAGATCCCACGCGCCCAAAGCTGCGCCCTTGCCGTCGACCGGCGATACGCGCATCAATCCGCGCCGCTGCCTTGCCCCGGATCCGCTCATCCTCCCAGAGCTTCCCCATGACGGAACTGTAGAGAGCAAGCGGATCAGCCATTGGAGAAGTTCCGATCGATAACCGCTCTGCCCGCCTGTTGCGTAGCCCCTCCATTCGGAGCCGATGCCGCCGACGCCCGCACTCCTGCGCGGCCGCTATCCCCTGCCACCAAGCGCAGCCCCGATGTCGCACGCGCAGGCTCATCTGGATGCGCTCGCAGGGTGGCATCCCCTTCTTCCTTTAACGGCCAATCCTGCTTGCGCCGGACCTGCGCTGCATCCTTCATCTGACCAAGCTCACGGCTCATGCCCTGCGCAAGATCGAGCAATTCAACGAGCAAGGCCCGATCCTTGGGTGACACAGACACCTTGCCGCGATGCACGGCTTTTGCGAGCGCCAAACCTGCATCACTGACGTCCTTGGCTTGTCGCCAACGGGCACAGAATTCAGCAACTAGATCGCGCGGCACATCAAGGAACCCACATCGTCCGCGCAGCACTGCATTGAGGGCTTGGGAGCGGTTGGCAAAACCACGTGTCTGCCACTCCGCATCAAAGGCGGCGAGCTCTGACGCTGAGGCGCGGAAACTGACCCGCTCAGAGGGATCACGCACGGCCAGCCCTTCGCCCTGCTCTTCCTTTGCCAGCCGCGTCACATGCCTGCGAGAGACGCCGTAGGCTTCTGCCAAGACCTTTGGGGTTTCACCTGCATGGTAACGCCGCGCCAGTTCAATGCGCTGCTCCAGCTTGAGGCGTTTTGGTCTTCCTGTCTTCATCACAAGCGTACCTCGCTACATCCAAATTCAAATGCCCGACGGCGCATGCGAGGCAGCGTTTGCTTGCAAGCGCGTTCGCATGTGCAGGCGGATTCTGTGTTGCGTGGCACGCTCTCAAACCCCTCGGACAAATGTCGCAGACAAGTGGCATATCCTGCCAACGTCCTTCTCTTCTTCTTCCTTCATATATCAATATTACATATTGCGCAATTTATCTTTTTGCATGAGTTCAATTTCTATGCGCTTCACGCCGCTTCCCGGAGGCCACACCAACTATCAGAAACATTCTGACTGACCCTGTTGGCAGCTCGCACAAAGCGAGCGCGGGCCTTCACCTACAAAACACCACTCAAGGGTCTGCACCCCCAAGGCGCATCAAGTGATCAACATGAGAACACACACAAAGCTGACGCCCGACCGCGTCGGTGTCAGCTTCTGCATCTGCCTGTCTGGGCCCTCCGACTGGAGGTCGCCCACCCCTGCGGATCAATCAATCCGCAGGGGTATCTGGCTCAATGAGCCAGATCCTGAGTGCGCAAATCTGCGCAGCGATATTGGGCAATCAGAGCCTCGGTTGCGAGGCTGTCTATGACTTCGGGATGGTCGCCATCTTCAAATGCTGAGAGGTAGGTTTCAAATGCCATGTCAGCTTGCAGTTCTGCCAGGTCGAGGGATTGTTCGTATGTCATGTTGTGATCCTTTCCATTGATCGTCGTTGGACGGATCGTGAAAAAGTCTGGAGGCATCAGAGCGGGTTGCACCCAACTTGGGGCGCAATGAAATGGAGCACGCGACGGGCGATGTTTGTTGTGCGCGAAGCGCAAGGCGTCAGCCGTCCAGAAACCTCACCCAAGCGTTGCAGGCCGCTCGCCTCCGGGCTAGCGATCTGATGGGCCAACAGGTCAATGGGGAGGGTTACAACGGGGGTGTTAGATCGATCGTCGTCCACCAGTTTGCCTGCATTCGACAGAGGACAGAACCCCACACTGAAATGCGAAGATGCGGCAAATCAAGCCGCCTCAAGAAACCGCACAGCCGCTTCAAACCGACAAGATCAGGCTCGATTCAATTGGTCTTCAAGCGCCCCAATCGACACCAAGATTGCATCAAAGGACGGAGCCTCACCGAAGATCATCGTCTCGGTTTTCTGTCGTAGCCACCCACACGCTCAGCCAAGTCTGCACGTGACACGAGCGAGGCGTTCAAACCCTCCATGCTCATCCCTGATGAACCTCGGCCGCATCAAACAGAGGCCCCCGCAAAATTTCCTGCATCCAGATCGGCATGGCTGACAAGCCGCCCTTCAGATCGTCCAAAAGAGTGGGACCCGTTTCTTTATCTGCAAGCATGCGGCGTACCGTTTTGAGAACGGCCTTCCGCTCAACATCATCCGACATAGCGTCATGAAGCCAGTGCAACGCCTGCACCAGATACATGCCAGGGCGCCCTGCCCAATACAGCCGACTTGGAGCTGCCTGTTTGAAAACGATCTTTTGATTGCCCAGAGAGACAGGCCTCAACCGTGCATCTACAAGCACCTCGATTTTAGCCGGCACCGCATTGGTGAGGCCGAGCGTGTTGGCAGCCGTCATACCATCGATCAACCAGCGAACCTGATCGCGACGCGAGATTGCATCGATGACGGCGCGGTAGTCGGGTACACTAGTTTTGCCTGTCAGCGCATTCTGGGATGGCTTGTCGTAAAGCCCTCGCCCAATCCGCCGCAACTGGTCAGACGTGACCATGCGCTGCAGCGCTTTGTCGACAGCATCGCGGCCGCCGATGTCGACAAAATCCACTGGAGTCCAAACCCGCTGGGGCACATCAATAATGCGCGCGAGGAGGCGATCTGGCAAAGTCTGGATGCGAGCAATATCTGACATGTCCGAAATATACTACAAATTTCGGACATTTGAAACCCAACGAGTATTCTATGCTTCGAATTCACACGTCCTGAGCGGGTCTGCCAATGCAAACAACCGCAGTGTTGCCCACCAACTGGGACGGTTAACCCACATCACGGCAGCGCGACGGGAGGCAAACGTCAAAGACGCACAATACTCTGGTGAAAAAAGCCATAACTGATTGCAGTTGATGCGATCAAACATGCAAAGTAATATGCTGAAAACACGTAAAGTCGGGTTCCCTTGGCCGAAATCCCCACTTTGGCGTTGATATATTTTCCACCATACGGTAGGTGCGATTATCGTACCCACCTGACGTTGATTTTAAAGCACCTAAGCAGCGTCATTCGATAAGCGCGAGTCATGAGCAGCGCAATATCGTAATTCAGGTAGGGTGGAAAAGTCACCAGCCGTAGGCCCCGCCAGCGTATTGAGAACTCGCTAAAGCCTCCGTAGATCAATTGCCAAGGAGGCCCAGGATGGCAAAACCAACTAGAAAACAGGTAGGGGTGAAAATAGCACCGGAGCCTAGTACGGAAAATGACGCTGAGAAGAAGTCGTCGACCCAGAGAATCTTTGGCGCGAAGGTCATGGACCATGGCTACACGGCTTTGCCCAACATCTTGATGCGCGGACAAAAGCGGCTCGGGATTAGCACGACGCAATTCAACATTGTTGCGCAACTTATGAGCTATTGGTTTGACCCTGCCCGCCCACCGTTCCCGTCCAAGCGTGATCTCGCACAAAGGATGGGAATTACGGAGCAAACACTGCGCATAAATATCAAGGCGCTTGAAGAGCGTGGACTTGTGATGCGTGAGCAATGGAAAACTGCGGCAGGCGATTACGGCTCAAACAGGTACCATCTTGATGGGTTGGTTAAGGCACTGAAGAAGCTTGAGCCTGATTTTGATGAAGAACGAAAGGAGCGGAGGCAATCAACGACTCTGACCGAGAAGCCGAACGCAAGAGCCAACGCCAGAAATACGAAGGGCAAGACCGATGGCAGCCCAGAATAAGCGTATCCTCTGCTTCATTGATGAATGCGGAACGGCGGGTCAGAATGGTTTTGCGCTAGGCTGCGTCATGGCATGGGCGCGAGAATGCGGTAAGGCAGACAAATCTTTGAGTGACCTACTTGAACCCAATGCAAACGAATTGCATGCGGTCAATCTCAAGAAAGAGTATCTGCAAAGTCTTCTGGGGCGATATGCGCAAACTGACAGGCCCGAGATGGTTTTGATGAACCGGTTGGGGACAGTTATCGATGGGACAGCACCAGCAATCTATGCTGGCAATGTGATTGAGACTGTGAAGGTTGCGATTGGGCAATTTCGCAAACTGCACAAGATCAACAATCGTGGTTTGGGGAATGTTGAGCTGATCCTTGACCAGAACCATCACAACACTGACCCAGAATGCCAGAGGTTGCTTCAAGAGGCCTGTGACAATGACGGGCGCTTCCAAGCGGTCAATCAGATCAGCCAGATCGACTCAGCGGCGTCACGATTGCTACAGCTGGCGGATCTGGTGGCGTATTCTCGAACGTGGATTCATAAGGGCGAGGACAACGCGAAGGGTCTTCATGAGAACTTTGGCATTCGTGTCATCTGAATCAAAAAAACCGCCCAAGGGGCGGCTTTTAGGAGCGGCTTGCAACCTTACCTTTTATGGCTCGGGTCACCGCGACGCTCGCCCTGCACACGGCATAACGGGTCGCCGACAGTTTCCTGTCTGGCCATTAGATAGCATGGGTGGGGTTAATAATCAACTACTCCCTGTTACGTTCACTCTATCGCAAGGCAACACCACCGGTGCCGCGCAATGCCTTTAGGCGATTAATTCGTCGCCACCTAAAACGCTTCAATAGTATCTTAGCACAAGGAAGACCAACCAAACACAGCCTCTCGACTTCTGAACTTGCAATCTCATCTCGCTGAAATTCTCTTTTTGGTGCAGAGACGGCAGCCAGACCGCCGAAGCGGTCTGGCTTGTTTGTTAAGCGGCCTCTTTCGGGCCCCAAGGGATAATGGCTTGCAGGGACATGTCATCCTGGCTCGCGGCCTTGCCAAGGTTGGCGTTGAAGGCGTGATCCCGGACCGTCAGGGTGAAATAATCAGAACCGGTGTCTTTGTTCTGCTTCTTCCAGATGCCACCGCACTCAACCAGTTTGCCGCGCGGGGAACGGCCAAGGACGCGGTGCGTTGGTGCCATCGGGTTGCTGCTGGCAACGGGCTCGACTGTGATGTCGAGGTCGAAGGTCAGGGTTGAAATTGAGCCTACGCCTTTTGCGGTTTCGATGTCGTCACTGGTGAATTTGATGCAGTTCGTGGTCATTGCTTTTCTCCTTGTTTGCGTTGCAATGATGGTCACTTTGCAGCTGGCTAAGGCCTGGACACACCGAAGGCGGAGCGCAGCGGAGAGGGGCAGGCACCGCTCTTTTTGTTCCGCGAGGAATGGCCCGCAGGGTCAGGGGAAAAAGATCGGGGACAACCTTTGTGACCGGGGCGACAGCTGCGACCAGCATTATCGAGCAACTCAACACATATGGAGAAAGCGCATGGCCACGTCGTTGATAGTGAACGCTGACAAAAGAAACTGCGAAGAGGCATCTTTATTTCCAGTTTGACTGACATTTTGCCAATCACGAGACCCAGCCTCCGCTAGGCCCGAGAGCGACACGCCTCGTTCTCTTTGATCTTACCGCAAACTCTGGTGAAGCCGGTTAGCTGGAATGGATGCATCAAGGATCAGTGACGTTTAATTAACTGCACATAAGTTGCTTTACGTTCAGAAAACTGAACGGCGTCTTGACTTGGCTATCGATTGACAGTACTCGTTCAGTATATTGGACGTAAAGCTTTTAACGTCCATCTAATCAGACAATGATGGTGCGACATGAAACGCAAGAGAAGCTATTCACGGGTTACGAAGCAGGCTTTGTCTGTCTTCGGCAAACTGATCCGCGTCGCACGCACAGAACGCGGCATGACGGCGCAAGACCTTGCGGACCGTGCAAACATTAGCCGCACGACGTTGTACAACATCGAAAAAGGAACGCCCGGCCCCGAAATCGGTACAGTCTTCGAGGTCGCTGCGCTTGTTGGCGTCCGCCTGTTTGATGTCGACGACAGCACACTCGCCATGCACAACTCCCGTCTTGATGAAAAACTAACGCTGCTGCCTAAGAGCGTCCGGACATCAAAACAGGAGGTCAACGATGACTTCTAACCTTGATCAAGCCTCAGAGGCCTTCGTCTGGATTTGGCTGCCAGAAAGCCCTACCCCAGTCGTGGCGGGGCGCATTACCCAAGATGCAGACCGGTTCGTGTTCAACTACGGCGCAAGTTACCTCGAGCGCAAGGATGCGATACCGATATACGCGCCGGAACTCCCACTTCGCCGTGGCATTATCGAACCTGAGGCCGGGCTTTCGATGGCAAGCTGCATTCGCGATGGTTCTCCGGATGCTTGGGGCCGACGGGTCATCATCAATCGTTTAGTTGGCGCAAAGGCGAGTGAAGCGGAAGTCGGCAACATCACAGAGATATCCTACCTGCTTGCATCCGGTTCTGACCGCATTGGTGCCCTCGATTTCCAAGCATCCGCGACGGAGTATGTGCCGCGTCAGAAATCCGAAGCGACATATGAGGAGCTCATTGAGGCTGCCAGTCTTATTGAAAAAGGTGTCCCGCTGACACCCGGCCTTGATCAAGCGCTCAACCATGGCACGTCTATCGGCGGCGCACGGCCCAAAGCGCTTATCGATCGTGGTGATCGCAAGTTGATCGCCAAGTTCTCGGCCAGCGGCGACCTCTATAGCGTTGTGAAAGCGGAATTCATCGCGATGAAGCTCGCGGCTGCCTGCGGCCTAGACGTCGCTCCCGTCTCAATGATCGAGGCAGGCGGCAAAGACGTGCTCTTGATCGAGCGCTTTGATCGGACCCGCGCAGGTGAGGACTGGCATCGCAAAGCGATGGTGTCTGCGCTGACAATCCTTGGGCTGGATGAGATGATGGCGCGCTATGCCTCCTATGAGGATTTAGCCGAGATCATCCGTCACCGCTTCGCCAAGCCTAAGGAGACGCTGCGAGAATTATTTGGCCGGATCTGCTTTAACGTACTCTGCGGCAATACGGACGATCATGCTCGCAATCACGCGGCCTTTTGGGACGGCAAGATGCTCACACTCTCCCCTGCCTATGACATCTGCCCACAAGGCCGCACAGGAAATGAAGCGACACAGGCGATGTTGATCAAGGGCGATAACCGAATGAGCACATTGGCCAATTGCCTTGCTGCAGCGCCTGACTTCTTGCTCACGGATGAAGAGGCCGTCGACATCATCACACAGCAGATTATTACAATCGCTGGCGAATGGGATGCTGTCTGTGACTTAGCAAACCTAAGCGCGATCGACAAAGTTCTCTTCGGCGGGCGGCAATTCCTGAACCCTTACTGCATCGACGGTTTGACCTCGGATCATGATGCGCTACCCAATAAATTTGCGCGATTGCGGGCGCAATTGTTAGCTTAGTCAGGGGTCGTTTCGATAGGTATTTGGCCTTTACGGTAAGCGAAAGCAGCCGTTCGTAAATAGCGCAACGAATGCTACAGAAGATGAAGATTTTCTGATGCGGGCCAGGGTGCGAGGCTTCGACTTGGTGTGAGTGTGGCCCGCGTTGGAAAATCTCTCAGGGAGGAAGCCGCGGGGGCTGGGCGGTATCTATGGGGAAAGAGCGCTGTGGGCTGTGCTTGTGACTACTGTTGATGTGTTGTTGTGCAGATTGAAGTTGGCTGTTTCTGTGTTCCGCCAGAGCGTTTGGCCTAGATTTAATCCGGGCCGTAGCCGTTTTGTACCTTTTTTTGCGATCAGCGGGATCGCTGCACACAAGGGATTTTGGCCGGTGTTGCTGAAGCAGCCGGTTTGCATTGGATGGGATGAACGTGCAGTCGATCATGCGGCCTGTTTCCTTGGTGGCGCGCGGGATCGGGGAACCTGGCCGCGTTTGAATGTCTCGATGATCAGCAGTGTACCGCCGCAACAGGGGCATGGTTCGCGCAGGGTAAGTGGTGCAGGATCATCTTCGGATGGTGGTTTCTGCTCTGGCGCGCTTGCCCCGATTAGGGCACGGACCTTTGCGATATTGACCTTGCGCTGTGCGGAAGCCAGCAGGCCGTAGTGGCGGATGCGGTGAAAGCCGTCAGGCAGGACATGCATCAGGAACCTGCGGATGAACTCGCCCGTGTCGAGCCGCATAACCTTCATGCGGTCACCTGACTTGATCCGGTAGTCTTTCCATCGGAACGCCACGGTGTTGGCATCGGCGCTGACGAGGCGGCTATTTGAGATGGCGACACGATGGGTATAACGGCTGAGATAGGCTAGCACCTGCTCGGGTCCGCCGAAGGGCGGTTTGGCATAGACCACCCATTCGGTTTTGCGGAACGGGGCCAACCAGTTTGCAAATGCACCGGTCTCAGCCAGCCCTTTTAGGCCACTATAAAACGCCAGATCACCCGAGCGATGCAGCGCCATCAGTCCTTCGATGAACAGGCGGCGGAACAGCCGTGACAGCACCCGCACGTGCAAAAAGAACCCTGGCTTGCATGCGACCCAACGCGATCCATCTGCTGACAGCCCACCACCGGGCACGACCATGTGGATGTGGGGATGGTGGGTGAGCGCAGAGCCCCAAGTGTGCAGGACGCTGGTCATACCGACACGCGCTCCGAGGCGCTTGGGATCAGCGGCGATGGTCATCACGGTCTCGGCGGACGCCCGGAACAGCAGGCCATAGACCGCCCGCTTGTTCCAGAGAGCGATCCGCGCAATCTCGGCTGGCAGGGTGAAGACCAGGTGGAAATACGCGACCGGCAGCAAGTCTTCAGCGCGGGCTGTCATCCAGTCCCGTGCGGCCGGCCCCTGACACTTAGGGCAGTGTCGGTTCTTGCAACTGTTATACGCGATGTGCCGATGGCTGCATTTGGTGCAGGCGGCCACATGCCCGCCGAGGGCCTCCGTTCGGCAAGCTTCTATCGCCGACATCACTTTGAGCTGGCTCAGGCTGACATGCCCTGCATTGGCCCGCCGCCACGCGGGACCATACTTGCGGAATATCTCAGCGACCTCCAGCCTTGCGCGCGGCAATCCCCGTCCGTCACTCCGGTCGCTTTTTGCGGGTCTGGAGGTTCAACTGCTTGAGGGCCTCGAATGGACTGGTCGTATCCCGGATCATCTTGGTGGCGACTTTGGTGTACTGGGCAGTTGTCGTCAGCTTGGCATGGCCCAGGAGCACCTGGATCACCCGAACATCCGTCCCGGCTTCCAGCAGATGGGTGGCAAAACTGTGCCGCAGGGTATGCAGCGTCGCGGGCTTGTTGATCCCTGCCATGCGCTTGGCCGATGTGAAGGCCCGGTTGAGCTGACGCGGCGAGATCGGGTTGATCTTGGGTTTGCCCGGGAACATCCACCCTTCGGGCCGCGCCTCGCACCAATAGTCACGTAACAGGTCAAGCAATGCAGGCGACAGCATCACCTTGCGGTCTTTACGCCCCTTGCCCTGCACGACGTGGATCAACATCCGGTCGCTGTCGATATCGCCGGTCGTGAGGTTGCAAACCTCGGAGGCGCGCAACCCCGCACCATAAGAGATACTGAGCGCCGCGCGATACTTGAGCCCGGGGCCAGGTGCTACGGCCAGAAGCTCGGACACTTCCTCAACGCTGAGCACCGCAGGCAGCTTGCGCGGCTGGGTGCGGAATTGCATGTACTTCTTCATCTCATCACGCCCGCAGGTCATCGAGAAAAAGAAGCGCAGGGCGGTGATGCGGGCATTGTAGACAGAGGGCGTGACCTCGGTGTCTGTCATGTGAAGCTGATACGCGCGCAGCTCCTCGGGCGTCGCCGCATCTGGTGCATGCTTCAGAAACGCGGCGAAATCCTTGACCGCCCGGATATGCGCCCTTTGGGACTGGGGCCCCAAACCCCGAATGCGCATATCTTCGATCATCCGCTCCCGAAGCGGTGTTGTTCTCTCGCTGACCATGAAATCCTCCTGTCTGTCGATTGAGAAACCTCAATCGTCAAACAGGTCAGCCAAATCGCAAAATGCGCAGGCCTGTCAGGTACAGATCAACAGCTGCCAAAAGCGCCAGTGCCGCGCGAGCGGCTTCGTCCTCGAGCCCAAAGTACCGGATGCTGCGCGGAGTACCAACGTCCGCTTACTCTGTACTTGCCCTGCAAAATCCAATTTTTCCCCTAGTCGCTAGGATGCGTTTGGCACGTCGTCTCAAGTCTAAATTTCTTGAAAACTTCGCCATCATATTCAATATTTTCGACGAATTTGGCCCCACCACGAGACAGTGCACCCAAATTCTTGCGGGACGGAGGAAGGAGAAATGTGACAAAATCGATGCGAGGGTCGACGGATGCGAACTCAATAGCTTTACGCGAAATTCGGATTCCTAGACCAAAGTGGTCCGGCATGAGGACGAGACCAAAATCCCAGTCTTCGCCTTCCTTTTGAAACCCACCCCATCCAACATAAGCACCATCACTTAGGATTGCCCAATGCCCCAAACCATCGCGTTGCCAAGTATCTTCCTTTCCGATCACGAATTTTTTGGCATCTTCAAGCGTCCATTTGGAGGTCAAAAGTGGCATATGCGCGGCGACACGGGGGTCATTCATATGTGAAATGATGGCCTCCAACGAGATATCGGTTAGACGCACAAATTCGATTTCAGAGGTATTTTCCAAGTCAGTCTCGCTAGCTTAGGAGCTTAATGTACGGCAGCGTATATTTTATCCGGTTTCCTTTGTAAATACGGTGGCGTATATTTCTAAAATGAACAAAATTAAATTTACCGAAGAGGCATGGCTGGCCGCAGGTTTTCGGGCCCTTACAACCAATGGACCAACCGCAATCAGAGCAGAGGCCCTTGCACGGAGTCTTGGCGCAACCAAGGGATCGTTTTATTGGAATTTCGACGATGTTCCATCTTTCAAACGCGCCATGTTGAGCCTCTGGCGCGACGGAGTTGTCCAAGAAATCGAAAGTTACGTTCTAGCTGAGCCAGACGAATTCAAACGCCTTAGAGTATTGGCGGCTCGTGCAGCAAAACCTGCCCCAGACAAATTTGGAGGGCGGCGGGTTGAACCGGCGATGCGAGCATGGGCTCTAACTGATCCAGTCGCTCTGGCAGTCGTAAGCGAGGTTGATGAGATCAGACTGTCGTTAGTAGCAAAATTGCTATGTGACATTGGGCAGAATGAACCCGCGCTGGTGCAGTTAGTCTACGGAGCATTTATCGGTTTGGATGATCTAGCATCTAAGGGGCGTGTAGATATTGTTATCGCCCTAGAAGCATTGCTGACGATTGTAACAGAACATTAGCCCGGCTGCGTTTGGTGGCCCAAAATGGTTGGAAGGGTTTAACGAAGATCTAGTGCGTCCGTTGGAACTTGAGTATTTATACCACATTCGGTAGCGGCCGTTGGCGCAGCCGCAGCGAAAACTCACTATGTCCCGCTTCCTTCCCCTTCGTTGCGACCGCGGCGAAAGTCCGGTCTACGTTTACAGAAAGCAACAATCATTTGAGTAGGTAACCTTCAAATTTTGCTTCAATCGACATTGAGACGGCCAAAGTGGTAGGCGACTACATGATTAAGTACCAAGACATTGCTGATGGTGATCCAGTACTCGATCACTCCCGCCTTCTGAAGGCGATGGAAAACGCATTTGAGTATGCCACTGCTCATGGTGGGATCGGGCTCACGCAGACCAAAGCCTTCAATCGCAAGTTTGCCCATTGGATGGCAGATCATTCACCTTGGCCGCGATACCACACCGATGAATTGATGACGCTCAACAAGGTTCTGAACGAATGGGACGTGCCACATGCCATGGTCGTCCATGACCTAATCATCCTCGCCAAGTTCGGGCGTCATACTAAGGGTAAGTTTCAGATTTCAAAAAAGGCGCAACACCTTGCCTGCCAGCGTGGTGCGTTCTTCGCCAAAATCGCTGAAACGTACTTGTTTGAATATAATCACGCGCGAAATGCCCGATCAGAGTTCGCAGCTCCCGGAAACTGGGACATCTTCCTCAACATCATCAACGTCGAGGCCGAACAAGGCCTCACAGAAGCGCATCTCGTCAAGACGCTCTATGGTCTCGAAAAACGTGCGCATGTGATTGATCGGGAATACTATGACCACGTCGGGTTCATCTTCACGCATGTTCTGCAACCACTCAGTTGGCTTGGTTTTCTGGCAGAAACATCCGACGGTATGGTCGACGTACCACATCGCCACTAAGGCTTCACTCAAGCTGTTGGCATCAAAATTGAGCCCCCTGCCCTCCTTGCTTTGCGTCAGCGTCTTCGCATCATCTATTTTTGCGGCAGACCAGTGATCATTTGCAATCTCGATGACACGAAGCCAACAGATCAAGCCGGGGATCAGGGCATTTGAAACACAATCAAAAATTGATCGTGCTCCAAAGCGCGCTCACCGGAAGGGCGAAGTTCCTGTCGCCAAAGGTGAGCTTTTCTTGGCCTAGGTAGAACACGATCCCCGTGCATTTTTTACTACGACCAGGCCCGTCTTTTGAAAACCATTTGAGGTGTTTGAAATCATCTCCATTGACTGATGCAGACGCCTTGATCTCAACGCAGACCAAGTGGCTGCCACCGTCGATCAGGATGTCAATTTCCCGCTGGTCTGCACTGCGCCAGTGATAGAGCCGGTAGTCAGCGGCCTGCATTGGGACGGCACGCTGGATTTCGTTCAGAACAAAGCTCTCTAGCAGGCCGCCAAGCGCCTGAGGGTTGTTGTCGATAGTAAAGGTATCTTGGGTGAAACGCCGAAGGGCACAGGCGATGCCAGTATCTGCAAAATGGTATTTCGGGTTCTTGATCTCCCGCCTGCCCTCGCCTGATGTCCAGGCACCCAGCTTGGTCAACATTGACAGCCTTAGCAGGATATCAAGGTATTGATCGACGGTAACCCGTTGCAGTTTCGTCAGTTTAGAAAGCTCGGAAGTGTTGATTTCCTGCGCGGAGCGTGCCGCCATCTGATCTATCAGGATACGCAACGCATCCGGTTTTCGAACCGGCATGATATCAGCGACATCGCGCTCCACCACTGCGTCGATGTAATCCCGATATTGCCGCTGGCGGGATCTGATCGGCAGCTCTCTCACCTCTGGAAAACCACCTTCTAGGATGAGATCTATGTAGTCATGTCGATTGACCTGTTCTGGACCACCCACCTGCCCTAGTTTCGGTTCGTTTTGAATCGCCCAATCCATGATGCGATTGACGGGTGCCTTTTTGACTTCAGCGACGGATAGGGGCCAGAGCTTAAGTGTTCGCATTCTACCCGCAAGCGAGTCAGCCACATCAGTGGTTGTGAATACGTTGGAGGAGCCGGTAAGTACAAATTGCCCCTTACGCCGATTGGTATCGACGACCATCTTGATCGCGAGAGCTAGTTTTTTGGATCGCTGGGCCTCATCAATGATAAGCGGCTCGCTGTTCAAATTTTCCGTTAAGCTGGTAAGCTGCCCCTCCGGGTCCGCTTCAATGGCCGCCAAGACAGCTGCGTCATCCAATGTGATGAAACGGCCATTGCCAAACAAGTCTCGTACAAGTGTTGTCTTGCCAACTTGCCTTGGACCAATGAGGTTGACCACACGTGCTGATGCAAGTGCATCTTCAAGCTCTGGGATGAGGTGCCTTGGCAGATATTCTTCTGTATCAGTCATGAACCTTTTGTCTCTCCCTCGCCTGATGAAGCCCAAACCGAAAAAGAGGTCCGCTTTTTTCTCACAGAATGCATATTAGAGATCCCACCATTTGTCTATTAGATGTCTCACCATTTGTTCATTAGTGCATCTACAGTTTGCCTAGAACATAGGTTTTCTGGGAATTTCGTAGAGTTCACATTCACTCGCTCTCGGCGCGCGGTCAGGTCACGTGAGCTGTCTATCTCGATCATCAGCAAGTAGCTCGACGCTGTCACGTTTGAGCGTAGTGCCTCTTTCCGCTTGCAACAGATCATCTTGCGAAAGTGTCGGCAGTCCTATCCCAGGTACTTCTTACACACCTGAAACTGATCGAGCTTTATAATTCGAGCTGTGAAGTGCCTGATTTTGAGTCCCCTGCCCTCTTTCTATCAACGACGCCGTTTCTTCGTTCGGAATTTACCGCGAGCAGCCGTCTGTTTTAAGTGTCGTTGCCCCCTGCCCGGACGACAAAGGCTGTGGCAATGACATCACTTTGAGAAAATTGTCCGCGGACAATTTTTGGTTCACGCGGCATAACTCTGAGCCTTAGCAAGACGCCTTACCAATCTTTCTGGGCTGAAATTGTCACTCTTCGATCCCGTCGTAATTGAACGAAAGTAGGCACCAACGGCTTTGATTTTGTCATGGAACTGCATAATCGCCCATACTGTGGCTGCAGCTCTTAGTGCACCAAGTCTTGCATGTGCTGCATCATAGTTTTGGGTCGTGATCCCTATCATCGGTGCAAGCGTTCGAGCGTGAGCTACGACATCATGAATTGTTTCAATCTTTCTCAGTGAAAATTCGGCAGCCTGTGGGCAAGCTGATAACAATTCTGGGATCGTGATCGGAGCATCGGAACTTGTAAGAGGAGTTTCTTTTTTTAAAGCAACACTCTCTTTATCAATATGTTCTTTATTTGACTTATGATGGTGCCGGACAAATTGACCGTTACTGGCGGTCAGAGTAGTCGTCAAATTAGGAGTTTGATCGTCTGGTCCCTCAGCTTCAACTTCAGTAACTGGTAGGTTTGCGAGGATTTGTTCGCAGTCTTCGAGCGATAACTTGCGTCGAAGAATACGGAATATGTTGAGGGCCCTGTCGTCGTCAGGGTTTTCGACGAGGCTTGCATTGGCGGCAGTACGTATCTTAGCGCGCAGGTAATCGATCTGTTCCCGTTCCCTCAGGACTTCTGCTGCCAAAGCTGAAATTTCGTGAAGTCGGTCAAAGAGCGGTGTAAGGTCGAAGCCAAACCGTAGAGCTTTACCTTCAATGCGGTTGTGCTTAGTGAAGCGCTTCCGGTTTGGGCTGTCACGGCGAACGAGTAGCCCAGTTTCCTGCAATGTTGCAGCATGACGTCTGATCGTTCTGTCTGAAATGCCATTGCGTCGAAACGTGAGCGTCGAGTTTGATGCAAACACAGTGTGGTGATTGCGTTTGGGTGCGAGGCACGAAAGCATCGCATCTAATGTTGAAATTACGGACGCGCTCAAGCCGAGACGCGGAGCGGCGTTGCGGAGCGTTGCTATGACGATGTGACGCTCTGGAAGGGAATTGTCCGCGGACAATAGTTCATTGGTCCGCAGCCCAGTGGGTGCAGTTGCTTTTGTAAATGCCATGTTTTTTCACGACAACCTGATGTGAAAGGCTCCGATATCTCTGAAAATCAGAAAAAAGGCCGCAAATCTTCAGCAACCGAATCGGTTGTTATTGACTGGCGCGGAGAAGCTGGTAAATCTGAAAGTGCAAAGAACAGATTGGGCTCTCCTAGGGAAACCTTGGGGGGCTCTTTCTTTTTTGGGTTGTTGGTCGTGCTCCTTTTTTAAGTTTTACTGCTCGGTCGACATCAGTCAGGCTTTTGCTCTGACTGCCACGCCTCATAGAGGCGCGTAAGCTCAGCTTCTGCGTTGTTACGCATCCACTGGGCAAATTCCGGGGCATCAGACTTCGACAGCTTGAATGTCAAAGCACGGGCCGTCTCTTTTACTTCTGCCAAAGCCGTCCCATCGCTAAGTTTGATCGATAGGGTAGGGGGGGCAGCTGGTTTGTCTGGGGCTTTAGATTTCAGCGCTTGAGTAATGGCATCACTGACCATGCCAAAGCGGTCGTCGGAGCTTCTGGCTGCATTAAACTGAAGCGTTGCGGTGACCTGTTCAAGATCGATGCTATCGCTGCGCGACTGGTCTGCCAGCTCTTCCCAACGTCTGCGTCCAATGCCGTGCGCGGAGCCGATCTTCTCGATGACTGACTTTGGAATAGACCGTGCAACTTTGGTCATGCGCGATAACATTGGCTTGTCCACAGCGAGGGCATCCAGAATGATTGCTTGCTCGTAGCCACTTGTAGCCAGTTCGGTGGCGAAAAGCGCTTTTTCAATGAAGCTTGGGTCCAAGCGTTGAGTGTTTTCTTGTCCCTGGGCAAGAATAGCCTCTTCATCAGAAAGAGACCTGACAAGTGCTTTCGCGGGAATGCCGAGCGACCGCAAAGCCCGCAATCTGCGGCGGCCATAGACGATCTTGTAGTGCCCCGGTTTGTCCGAGATCGGCCGCACCATAATCGGGACTTGCTGGCCGTGCGCCTTGATGCTTTCCGCCAGCGTTAAGATATCCGAATCGGTGAACGAGAGTCGATCCTTGGGGCCGCTCTCTTCGATGACATCAACAGAGATTTCCCGCACCGCGTTGCTCGCAACATCTTTCAAAGTAGACTTCACGCCGCTCATTGCACCAGTATTTGGAAAACGCGCTTTTTGCTCGCTAGACGGTGCCGCCGTGCTGTCCGCATCAGGTGGAGGAGGCGGCTGGAATAGGTTTCTACGGGCCATCAGTCAGTATCCCTTCCCCAAGCTTGCTGGATCGTCTTCTCGAACTCATCCGCAACGCCGTTAACAGACTCTAATATGCGGTTTAGTGTCTTCTTTACGATTTGTGAGGGATCCAGCTCATAGATGGTTTGCTGCGTCATCCCAGCGTCGGAGATCGCTGTGGATTTGAGCATTGGCGTGGTTAACACCTGATCAAGAAGAATGGACCGTAAGAAGCCCGCCATTTGTGATTGGGGTACGTCGGTCGGTTCATATCGAGCGACTAAGAACTTTAGGAAATTCCAATCGATTGGCCCTGCGGCCTCTTCTAGGGTTTGGACAGTTTCTCCAGCCATTTCAAGGAATTGCGCCATTGAGGCAACATCCAACATGCTGGGAACAACCGTGATCAGAAGGCCAGTTGACGCCAACAGGGCCGTCATCGTTGTAAAGCCAAGCTGAGGCGGACAATCTATGATTACTAAATCATATTCGGCCTCAATTTCGTCGAGGGCGATTGCAAGGCGTTGTGTAAAAGGAGGATCAATCTTGTGCTGAAGTGCATAGGCCGTCTCAGTCTCGTACTCGGATAATAAGAGGCCCGCAGGTGCGAGATCAAGATTATGAAAGTAGGTCTTTCGAATGATCTGGCTCAATGGTAGCGGATCTTCATACTTAAGCGCGTCATAGATCGTACCGTTCTCGGCGAACTCGATTTCAGGACGGTATCCGAACATTGTGGTCAAGCTGGCTTGCGGATCCATGTCGATTGCAAGAACGCGATAGCCTCGCAAGGCGTAGCGTTGGGCCAAGTGGATCGCAGTTGTCGTTTTGCTGGACCCGCCTTTGAAGTTGACGATGGAAATAATCTGAAGAGCGTCGTTATCACGACGTCCAGGAAGGTATGCCTCACCATTTCGACCAGTTTTCGCCATGACATGACGGATTTGATCAATCTCCTGTGCAGTGTATAGCCTGCGACCTCTGGAATCAGTCTCTACGTCAGGGAAATCGCCTTCTTGATGACGTGTCCTAAGATTAGACATGCTGATACCTGTCAGCTCAGAAACTTCAGCAGGATGAAACTTGCGCAGCGCTTTTCGACTATCGGGCTGGAAGCTGTTGCGCATATGATGATTCAACGCTTCCGACAGGCGGGCGGCATTCGCTGCAATCGATGCGGCGATTGTGCTGGTTTGTGCGTTATTAGAGTCTGAATTCATGTTGCCCTCACGACCTCTTACCGGGTCATTTCTGTTTCGTCGCTAAATAACGTGATTTGCGTTGGTTAGCGACAATTGAACTCATGACACGCAAGTTATCCCCAGGCAACATTTTTTTGCGCGTTGCTTGTTTCTGGAGCTTTCCGAACATTGCCCAAAAAAGGCAGATTTTGCGCATAACAATCTGATAATACTTAAGATATTTCATCTAGTGGCTGGTTTTGCAAGATCTGGTGGTGTTTGCCTCGCCAAGCCCAACCAATAGCATCGGCATCCATATTTCGAATCGGGTGGCTTTCCGATTTTGTGGTGACGGATGAAATAGGGCATCGCAATACTGCTGATTAAAGGCTCGGAATCCGAACTGCAAAAAGGACGATTTTTCACAACCGGCAAGAGAGTGGCGAGGTCAACCATCTTGGGACTTGCATGCGCAAGCAGGGTACCATACGTCGTTGACATATAAGTCATTGAAGCATATATGTATTGAAATGATGAAACGATTGCAGACTGTTGTTGAGCTTCCAGAATTTCAGAGGCGCGCCAAGGCAATCATGTCTGACCATGAACGCGAGGCTGCAATAAACTTTGTCGCGGCCAATCCTGAGGCGGGTGTATCCCTCGGAGGTGGTCTGCGCAAAGTACGTATCCCTCGGGACGGCAGCGGTAAGAGCGGTGGATTCAGGACGATTTATGTATTTGGTGGAACTCAGATGCCTATTTTTCTGATTACGGTTTTTGCCAAGAATGAGAAGGCCAATCTGTCAAAGACAGAACAAGCTGCGGCTGTCGAGATGAGCAAAGCGATTGTCTCAAGATATGGAGATGGAACATGAGTGCATTTGAGAGCGTAAAAAATGGCCTTGGAGAGGCTCTGGCCGTGGCCAACGGTGATGCCACTGATGCGATGGTGCATGAGGTTACTGTAACCAGCGTCAATGTCGCAGAAGTCCGACAGCAAACCGGCTTATCACAGGCCGCATTCGCCAAAAGCATCGGTGTGGCAAAAGGAACTTTGCTAAATTGGGAACACGGACGTCGGCATCCGACAGGACCGGCACAGGTCCTGTTAGCACTCATCGCCAAAAAACCGTCAGTCGTTCAGGACTTGTTGCGCGGCGCGTGAACCGGGGCTTACACCCCAACCCTCTTCACGCGGATCCCGAGCTTGCGCGCTTTGTCTACGATATTCTCGGTGATCCCTGACCCTGGCGTTGCAATCAATCCCTGAGGCAGGATTTCCAACATCTTGTCGTTGCGCTTGAACGGGGCTGCTTTGCCGTGGCTTTTCCAGTCGGGCTTGAACACCACCTGCGTCACGCCGCGTGTATCTGCCCACCGTGCTGCGATCATCTCTGCACCTTTGGGAGTCCCTCCATGGAGCAGAACCATATCGGGGTATTTTTGATGCGTGGCATCGAGGACTGACCAGATGAGATCGTAGGCTTGGTAGTCCCCACCTGAGAAAGCAATACGGGTGCCTTCAGGGCAATGCACTTCGATCTCTTTGCGGCGCTTGGCCGAAAGAAAGGCCCGACTGTCCACAACAGCAGATGTCAGACCTCTGTGCGAGACTTTCGATCCGGTGCGGGGCATCCAAGGCGAACCTGTCGCTGCAGAGAAATGGTCACAGGCTAGATCCCGCATTTGCTCGAAGGCGTCGCGGTGGTCCCAGAGCTTTAGCCCGATCATTTGCAAGCGTTCCAGCTCAACCGAAGCAACCTCGGAGCCGTCCTGCGCGCTCATGCTCTCACGGACTTCGCATTCATTGTCATCAAGGCGTCTTTGCTGTTGATTTCTGCTGAGAAGTGACCCGGTATTTTCACCGAGAATTGACCCACCCTTGTTTATTCCTCGGCGGTTATGTTGTGGTCAATGCTGGTGTGTCCTTTCTTGTTTTCTTGGCGGCTTCGGAGCTGGCTTTGAAGCGGTAGCTGTCGTTGCCGGTTTCCAGGATGTGGCATCGGTGTGTGAGCCGGTCCAAGAGCGCGGTTGTCATCTTTGCATCCCCGAAGACCTGCGCCCATTCTGAGAAGCTGAGGTTTGTGGTGATGATCACGCTGGTGCGCTCGTAGAGTTTGCTCAGGAGGTGGAACAAGAGCGCGCCGCCTGATGAGCTGAACGGCAGGTATCCCAGTTCGTCGAGGATGACCAAGTCGACCTTGGTGAGCATCTCGGCCATTTTCCCGGCCTTCCCGAGCGCCTTTTCCTGTTCCAGCGCGTTGACGAGTTCCACCGTCGAGTAGAAGCGCACCTTGCATCTGTGAT
>NZ_SMZO01000056.1:0-17500 GCF_004358675.1 Meridianimarinicoccus aquatilis
CAGGCGAAATGGTCCGTCCACGTTGGCGCGGTCCAGCAGGCTGCGCGCTTCGCGGTATATTGTGTCGGCCAATTGCGTCGGGTCGTGTAGGGCATGGCGGCGCGTGACGACGGCGTGGGATGATTGTTTTATCTTCAGGGTTACGACACGCCCCGCGAGTTCCTTGGCCTTGGCCCGGTCGGCCACCTGCTGCGACAGCCGCCAAAGATGCCCATCCAGAATATCGTCATGGGCTGTGTCTTCGGAAAAAGTCGTTTCTTTACTGATGGATTTCACAGGGTTGCGGGCCGAGATGCGGCGGCGGTCCTGTCCCCTTGCGAGGTTCCACAGTCGGTCACCGAAGCTGCCGAAACGGGCTGACAGATCGCGCCTGTCCCAGCGGCGGAGGTCGTCGAAGGTGCGGATGCCAGCGGCGTCGAGTGCGGCCTGTGTGGCCCCGCCGACGCCCCAGATCATCCGGACCGGTTTGTCTTTCAGGAAGGCGGCGGTTTCGGCCTTGCCGATCACCGAAAAGCCGCGCGGTTTATCGAGATCGGAGGCGACTTTGGCCAGAAACTTGTTGTGCGACAGGCCGACGGAGCCGGTCAGGCCGAGTTCCGTTTCCATGTCGCGCACCAGTCGGGCCAGCATTACGGCAGGCGGTGCGCCGTGTAGTTTGGCGGTGCCTGTGAGGTCAAGAAAGGCTTCATCAAGGGATAGCGGTTCAATGGAAGGCGTCAGCGATTCCATTAGGTTACGGATCGCGCGAGAGGCTTCTGCATAGGCGTCCATGCGGCCTTTGACGGTCACCGCTTCGGGGCAGAGTTGCAGCGCCTTGAACATGGGCATCGCGGAACGGACGCCTTTGATCCGGGCGATGTAGCAGGCGGTGGACACCACCCCGCGCCGCCCCCCGCCGATGATCACCGGCTTGTCGCGCAATTCGGGGTTATCCCGTTTTTCGACAGAGGCATAGAAAGCGTCGCAATCCATATGCGCGATGGACAGATCGAAAAGTTCGGGATGCGACAGCACGCGCGGAGAGAGACAGGCCGGGCAGCGCCGGCCGGTTTCGAAAGGGGTTAGGCAGTCGCGGCAAAGGGCGGGCATGGGGGCCTTGAGGCGGCAAAAACAGGTGTATGAATCGTGTATGACACGTGTAGGAGTCTTGTCGGACTCTTTTATGCCATGTCATGAGGCAGAGTCCCGCAGGCCGATGCGAGGGCCGTTAGCTGAGTTCCGCCAGAATTGCCTGAGCGGCGGCGCGTGGGTCGTCAGCTTGCCAAATCGGGCGACCGACGACGATGTGGTCGGCACCGGCGGCAATGGCGGCGGCCGGCGTGGCGACGCGTTTCTGGTCGCCTTTGTCCGCACCAGCGGGGCGCACGCCGGGGGTGACGATCAGGCGGCCCGCCGATTCTGGCAGGGCGCGGATCAATGCCGCTTCGTTTGGCGAGGCAATTACGCCATCAGCCCCGGCATCAAACGCGCGCCCGGCCCGCTCTGCCACCAGGTCGGGGATCGCGCCGTCACGGATCAGCGCATCGTCAAGATCAGCCCGGTCCAGCGAGGTCAGGATGGTCACGCCGAGAATTTTCATGTTCGACCCGGCCGCGCCTTGTTTCGCGGCGCGGACAACGTGGGGGTCGCCATGCACCGTCAGAAAGTCGAGGTCGAACTGGGCCAGCCCGCGTACGGCGGCTTCGACTGTTGCGCCGATGTCGAACAGCTTCATGTCGAGAAAGATGCGCTTGCCGTGCTCTGCCTTCAGCTCGTTGGCCAAAGCCAGCCCGCCGCCCGTGAGCATCCCCAGCCCGATCTTGTAGAAACTGACCGCATCGCCGATTTTGTTGGCAAGGTTCAGCCCGCTGAGCGCGTCAGGCACATCAAGAGCCAGGATCAGGCGGTCATCGCTGTGAGATTGGGTCATGTCGGGCTCCGCTATTGAGTTGGTGGGTGATGGCGTTTGGTGCGGCGCGTTGTCAAGCCGCAGGGCGCGATGCGCTTTGTCAAAGGGCCAGTCTTGCGCGGGCAGCGTGCGCTCCCCACATATCAGTCGAGGCCCGACGATCCTGTGCCGCACTTTGGGCGGGATACCACCGGGCGCTTTATGAAAAGGAGACTGCCATGAATTTGGAGAAATTCACGGAGCGGTCGCGCGGATTCTTGCAAGCTGCGCAGACCATCGCGATGCGGGATAACCATCAAAAGCTGGCCCCGGAACACTTGTTGAAGGCCCTGTTGGACGACGAAGAAGGCTTTGCCACAACGTTGATCAAACGGGCAGGCGGCGCGCCTGAGCGCGTGCGCGAGGCGACCGAACTGTCGCTGTCGAAAATGCCGAAGGTCAGCGGCGATGCCGGTCAGACCTATATGGATCAGCAAACCGCCAAGGTTTTGGACGAAGCCGAAAAGCTTGCCCAGAAGGCCGGGGATAGTTTCGTTCCTGTGGAGCGGATCCTGACGGCGCTTGCCATGGTCAAGTCAAAGGCGCGCGAGGCGCTTGAGGCGGGGGCCGTGTCTGCTCAGAAGCTGAACGAAGCGGTGAACGATTTGCGTAAAGGCCGCACAGCGGACAGCGCCACAGCCGAGGACGGTTATGAAGCGTTGAAGAAGTTCGCCCGCGATCTGACCGAAGCGGCGCGGGACGGCAAGATTGACCCCATCATCGGCCGCGACGAAGAGATTCGCCGCACGATGCAGGTGTTGTCGCGCCGGACCAAGAACAACCCGGTTCTGATCGGGGAGCCCGGTGTTGGTAAGACCGCCATCGCCGAGGGTCTTGCCCTGCGCATCATCAACGGGGATGTGCCCGAAAGCCTGCGCGACAAGAAATTGATGGCGCTGGATATGGGTGCGTTGATTGCCGGTGCGAAGTATCGCGGCGAGTTCGAGGAGCGTTTGAAGTCGATTCTGAATGAAATCACCGCTGCGGCGGGCGAGATTATTCTGTTCATCGACGAGATGCACACGCTTGTCGGCGCGGGCAAGGCGGATGGCGCCATGGATGCGGCCAACCTGATCAAGCCGGCGCTTGCGCGGGGCGAATTGCACTGTGTGGGCGCGACCACGCTGGATGAGTACCGCAAGCATGTGGAAAAGGATGCGGCGCTTGCGCGGCGGTTCCAGCCCGTTCTGGTCGAAGAGCCCACGGTGGAGGACACGGTGAGCATTCTGCGCGGCATCAAGGAAAAGTATGAACTGCACCATGGTGTGCGGATCAGCGATTCTGCCTTGGTGGCGGCGGCGACCCTGAGCAATCGCTATATCACCGACCGGTTCTTGCCGGACAAGGCGATTGACCTTGTGGACGAAGCAGCGAGCCGTTTGCGCATGGCTGTGGACAGCAAGCCCGAAGAGCTGGACGCGTTGGACCGGCAGATCCTGCAATTGCAGATCGAGGCCGAGGCCCTGAAGAAAGAAGACGATCAGGCGTCGCGGGACCGGCTTGAAAAGCTGGAAGTCGAGTTGTCGGGTTTGCAGCAGCGGTCATCAGAGATGACAGTGAAGTGGCAGGCCGAGCGCGACAAGCTGGCCGGTGCGCGCGATCTGAAGGAACAGTTGGACCGGGCGCGGGCCGAGTTGGATCAGGCCAAGCGTGAGGGCAATCTGGCGCGGGCTGGTGAGTTGTCTTACGGCGTGATCCCGCAGCTTGAGCGTCAGCTTGAAGGGGCGGAAGACACCGAGAGTGACGTGATGGTTGGCGAAGCGGTGCTTCCCGAGCAGATCGCCGGTGTTGTCGAACGCTGGACCGGAATTCCTGTGGCAAAGATGCTGGAGGGCGAGAGGGACAAGCTGCTTCGTATGGAAGACGAGTTGGGCAAGCGCGTGATCGGGCAAGGTGCAGCGGTCAAGGCCGTCGCCAATGCGGTGCGCCGGGCGCGTGCCGGGTTGCACGACGAGAACCGGCCATTGGGCAGTTTTCTGTTCCTTGGGCCAACCGGCGTGGGCAAGACCGAGCTGACCAAAGCGGTGGCCGAGTATCTGTTTGACGATGACAGCGCGATGGTTCGGATCGACATGTCGGAGTTCATGGAAAAGCACGCTGTTGCGCGGCTGATCGGGGCGCCTCCGGGGTATGTTGGCTATGACGAAGGCGGTGTTCTGACCGAAGCGGTGCGGCGGCGTCCGTATCAGGTGATCCTGTTTGACGAAGTTGAAAAGGCGCATCCTGATGTGTTCAACGTGCTTCTTCAGGTGCTGGACGATGGTATTCTGACTGATGGTCAGGGGCGCCGGGTCGATTTCAAGCAGACGCTGATCGTGTTGACGTCGAACCTGGGGGCGCAAGCGCTGAGCCAACTGCCGGAAGGCGGGGATATCGCGGCGGCGCGCCGGGATGTGATGGATGCGGTGCGGGCCCATTTCCGCCCCGAATTCCTGAACCGGCTTGATGAGACGATCATCTTTGACCGCCTGTCGCGGGACGACATGACCGGTATCGTTGATATCCAGCTCGCCCAGTTGGAGCGCCGTCTGGCGGCCCGTAAGATCACGCTGACGCTGGATTCGGATGCGCGCAAGTGGCTGGCGGATGAAGGGTACGACCCTGTCTTTGGGGCGCGGCCTTTGAAGCGGGTGATTCAGCGGGCTGTGCAGGATCCGTTGGCAGAGATGATCCTGTCCGGCGATCTGCTTGATGGGTCGACCTTGCCGGTGACGGCGGGCGCTGATGGGCTGCTCATTGGCGACCGGGTTGGCAGCACAGGCAAGCCAAAGCCGGAAGACGCGGTCATTCACTGACCTTGCGACAAGAAAAAGCCCCGGCTGTCATGGCCGGGGCTTCCGCGGGATTACTCTTTAACCTGTGTGCCGATCGGCATTTTTAATCTGAAACCAATGCGTGCCTGTGCGGCCCGCACTCTTGTCCCGCTCCCGGCTGCCTTGGGGCGCAACCGGTACCTTGTGTGTCAGGCCTGCTTTGAGCGGCGCGCGCGCACTGCACCCAGTCCGCCGACCCCAGCAAGCAACATCCAAAGAGCTGCGGGAAGCGGTACGGGGGCGGCGGTGATTTCACCGGCTGCCACCGGGATGAAGTTCGAGTACCCCGCGCCCATGATGTCGAGCGGGCTTGTGCCGTCAGACACGCCGCCAACCCCGTCGGGGATAAACGCGCCGTGGATTACAATTTCGCGGAAATCGAGTGGAAACAGGTCAGACGCTGTAACACCGGTGTTCAGTGCGCCGGTGGTGGCCAGGTCGAATGTGTAGTCGAACATCAGCATGCCGTCGGTGCCGACGGCTGGAAACCCGCTGAACCCATTGCCGGTGTTGCCTTCGTCGAAGAGCGACAACAAGATGCCGCCATAGGAGGGGACACCCTCGATGAGGTCGATAAAGCCATCGCCGTCGCCGCCATTTGCAGGATCGTCTGCTGCGATGGTGGGTGTCACGGAATCGATGGCCGAGCCATCGGAATTGTTTGACCCGTGAATGTGCTGAACATGGAGCATGCCGGGTTCAAAGCCTTGGCCCCGAATACTGACGCCCAGCGTGTTTGCAATATTATCGTAAACAAGTGCTGCCGTGGCGGAGCCGCCAAGGCCGTTGATATCCCTGAGGTTTGCTTCGTAGTTGAACGTGCCGGATTGGGCTGCGCTCGCGGCTGCAATCACGATGGCAGTTGCCATCGGAAGATTTGGTAGTCGCATTGCTTTCCCTTCTCATGTCTTTGGTGACCTGTGTTGGTCAATGAAGGCACGGGGTCAGCACCTGAGAAGTTTCACACGCAATTGATTTATTTTGCGAACGACTGGCCGCAATGGAAAAAGGCCCCGATCTTCAAGATCAGGGCCTGATAACGCTGCGGTTGGTTTGCAGGGTTTACATGCTTGGGAGGATCACACTGTCAATCACGTGGATAACGCCATTGCTTGTCTCGATATCGGCCGTTGTGACGGTGGCGCCGTCAACCATGACAACACCCTCCTCGATTGTGATCGTGACCGACTGGCCATTGACGGTTTCTGCGGTCATGCCATCAGAAAGATCACTGGACATGACTTTGCCCGGTACGACGTGATATGTCAGCACGCCGGTCAACGATGGGATATTCTCAAGCAAAGTTGGAACCGTGCCCTCGGGAAGAAGGGAAAATGCGTCGTCGGTCGGGGCGAAAACAGTGAACGGACCCTCGCCCTTGAGGGTGTCTACCAGGCCAGCGGCTTCGACGGCAGCGACAAGAGTTGTGAAGTTTCCGGCAGCGACGGCTGTATCCACGATATCGGCACTGTGACCTTCGGCAAAAGCCGGGGCTGCCACAATGGTGGACAGGGCAATCGCGGTCATTGTAGTACGGATCATTCGAAGTCTCCTGATGTTGCAAGAGGCGGTATCTTCCGCCGTTGCAGAGAGTTAGAGCTGGTTTTTGCGTGTCCAATGGCTGCACATTTACCAGACTGGCTTGACCGTTTGGGTTTGCTCGCTAAGCCCGCTCAACGCGCGCATTCCACACAAAAAAACGTTATTGGTCGTGACATACGGTTCTGAGGCTGCGCAAGTTTGGCTGGTCTGAAGGCGTTTTCCCGGGGGCTGTTCAAGATGATCGCGAAGCTTGAAATGTTCATTGCGCTGGCCCGCGAGCGGCATTTTGGCCGTGCGGCAGACAGTTTGGGGATTACGCAGCCGACCCTGTCCACCGGGATCAAGCAGCTTGAGGCGCATCTTGGGGTCAAACTGGTGCAACGCGGCTCGCGGTTTGGTGGATTGACGCCCGAAGGCCAGCACACCTTGTTGGCTGCGCGCCAGATCGTTGGCGATGCGCGGCGTTTGCGCGACGAAATGCGGGCGACCCGGCTGGGTTTGTCTGGGAAGGTGCGGCTTGCCGTGATCCCGACTGCTTTGACATGGGCGTCGCGGCTGGCGACGAGTTTCAACCGCCAGAACCCCAATGTGGAGTTTTCGATCCTGTCGCGATCTTCCCACGAGGTGCTGACCATGATCGAAACGCTGGAGGCGGATATCGGGTTGTCCTATCTGGACAACGAGCCGTTGGGGCGCGTGACCAATGTGGGCCTGTACCGTGAGACGTATACACTTGTGTGTCATGAAACCCACCCTCTGGCGGCACGGGCGCGCGCCAATTGGGCGGATCTGGCGGATGTGCAGCTCTGTTTGCTGACGCCTGACATGCAAAACAGGCGGATCATCAATCGCAATTTCATGGAGGCAGGCGTGACGCCCTTGTCGCCGATTGAATCGAATTCAACGGTGGTTTTGGTATCGAACGTGGTGGCAGGGCCTTGGGCCACGATCCTGCCCACGGATATGGCCGCGTTTCTGGCAGCGGGTCAGCCGTTGCGGGTTTTGCCGCTGGATGGCGGCGTGCCGGCCCATCAAGTGGGGCTTGTTGCGCCACATCAGGAACCCCAGACGCCCGTATTGCAAGCCTTGATGACTCATGGGCGCGACATGGCGATTGATTGATAAACCAAATCGATCAACGGAATTTCAATATTGAATTTTTAATGCAAGTTTGACTACGAGGAAAGGAATAACCGCCGGGAGACTCTTATGACACGCCATGCCGCAGCGCCGACAGTCGCGGAACTTAGTGACTTGATCGCGCCGCATTTGCACCTTGAGGGGCCGTTGTTGCCGATACTGCACGCGCTTCAAGACGCGTTTGGCCATGTTCCCGAGGCGGCCATGCCCCTGATCACCGAGGCGCTGAATATCACGCGGGCCGAATTGCATGGCGTGATGTCGTTTTATCATGACTTTCGCGACGTTCCGGCGGGGCGGCACGTGGTCAAGATTTGCCGGGCCGAGGCGTGTCAGGCGGTCGGCGGGACCGAATTGGCCGAGGCGACGCTCGCGCGGCTTGGTGTGGCGTGGCACGGCACGACGGCCAATGGCGCGGTCACGATTGAGCCGGTCTATTGCCTTGGGCTGTGTGCCTGCGGGCCTGCGGCGATGGTGGATGACAAGGTCATCGGCCGACTCGACAGCGTGCGGATGGATGCCTTGTTGGCGGAGGCGGGCGCATGAAGGTCTATGTTCCCGGCGATAGCGCTGCTAAATCGGTCGGAGCAGATGATGTGGCGGCCGCCATTGCGTCAGAGGCCGCTTTGCGGGGGCTGGATGTTGAGATCATCCGCAACGGGACGCGCGGGATGATCTGGCTTGAGCCGTTGGTCGAAGTGGATCGCGGCGCGGGGCGCGAAGCGTTTGGTCCGGTCACTGTGGCCGATGTGCCGGGCTTGCTGGATGGTACGCTGGATGGGCTCGGCCTGACCGATGATCTGGAATGGATGAAACGGCAGACGCGGCTGACCTTTGCCCGCTGCGGTGTGATCGACCCGCTGTCACTGGCCGACTACGAGGCGCATGGTGGGCTTGCCGGGTTGCGCCGGGCGGCGGCGATGACGGGGGCCGAGATTGTCGAAGAAGTGACAGCATCGGGCTTGCGCGGTCGCGGCGGTGCGGGTTTTCCGACGGGCATCAAGTGGAAGACCGTTCTGGAGGCGGACGCGCCGCAGAAATACATCGTGTGCAACGCCGATGAGGGCGATAGCGGCACGTTTGCGGACCGGATGATCATGGAAGGCGACCCCTTCACGCTGATTGAAGGCATGGCGATTGCCGCGCTTGGGGTCGGGGCGCGCAAGGGCTACGTCTATCTTCGGTCAGAATACCCGGATGCGATCGCCGTGATGACGAAGGCGGTGGACCTTGCGCGCAAAGCCGGGGTTCTGGGCGCGGATCTGCTTGGGTCCGGCAGGACGTTCGATATGGAAATCCGCGTTGGCGCCGGGGCGTATGTGTGCGGCGAAGAAACATCGTTGCTCAATAGCCTTGAGGGCAAACGCGGTGTTGTGCGGGCCAAGCCGCCTTTGCCTGCGTTGGAAGGGTTCCTGGGGCGACCGACCGTGGTCAACAATGTCATCAGCCTTGCCACAGTGCCGGTGATTTTCGAGAAGGGCGCGCAGGCCTATGCCGATTTCGGGCTGGGCCGGTCGCGGGGGACGGCGACGTTGCAGATTGCCGGGAACGTCAAGCGCGGCGGGCTTTTTGAAACGGCCTTCGGCATCAGCCTTGGCGATGTGGTGAACGACATTGGCGGCGGGACGGCAACGGGGCGGCCTGTGAAGGCTGTTCAGGTTGGTGGCCCGCTTGGGGCGTATATGCCGGTTTCCAAGTTTGACACGCCCATGGGGTATGAAGAATTCGACCAGAACGGCGGGTTGATTGGTCATGCAGGGCTGGTCGTGTTCGATGATCAGGCAGACATGCTGCAAATGGCCCGCTTTGCCATGGAATTTTGCGCCATCGAAAGTTGCGGTAAGTGTACGCCATGCCGGATCGGGGCGGTGCGCGGTGTGGAAACGATTGACCGGATCGCTGCGGGGGATGCGGGCGCGCAAGAGTTGCTGACTGACCTGTGTGAAACGATGAAGGATGGATCGCTGTGCGCCTTGGGGGGCTTTACGCCATTTCCCGTCATGTCAGCGCTGACGCAGTTTCCGGATGATTTTGCCACCAAGCAGGAGGCCGCGGAATGACACGGAAGACTTTCGGGAAATCTCTTGGGGTATATGATGTGAAGCTGGTTGGCGGGGGGACGGCATGAAAGACTTTATTCTCCCAAGCGATGATCGTGATATGGGCACGCCTGCACAGACCGGCGCTCCGGTTACGCTGACCATCGACGGCTTCGACGTGACGGTTCCAGAAGGGACGTCCGTCATGCGAGCTGCGGCCGAAGCGGGCATTCAGGTGCCCAAGCTGTGCGCCACTGACAGCCTTGACGCGTTCGGGTCCTGCCGTTTGTGCGTTGTCGAGATCGAAGGTCGGCGGGGCACGCCTGCGTCCTGCACGACGCCGGTGGCCGAGGGCATGGTGGTGCGCACCCAAAGCGGCAAGGTGCAAAAAATCCGTAAGGGCGTGATGGAGCTGTATATCTCTGATCATCCGTTGGATTGCCTGACCTGTGCGGCCAATGGCGATTGCGAATTGCAGGATATGGCCGGTGCCGTGGGTCTGCGTGATGTGCGCTACACCGCGCCAGAGGGCGCCGGGCTGTCGAACCATTTTGAGGCACGCAACACCAGCGGTGAGGCCAACCCCAACTGGACGGCCAAGGATGAGAGCAACCCGTATTTTACCTATGATCCGGCCAAGTGCATCGTTTGCTCGCGCTGTGTGCGGGCCTGTGAAGAGGTGCAGGGCACCTTTGCGCTGACCATTGAGGGGCGCGGGTTTGACAGCCGGGTCAAAGCGGGCGGACCGGCGGACAGTTTCCTGACCTCGGATTGCGTAAGCTGCGGGGCGTGCGTGGCGGCCTGCCCGACAGCGACGCTTCAAGAGAACTCTGTGATCGAAATCGGCACTCCAGAGCGGTCTGTGATCACCACTTGCGCCTATTGCGGTGTGGGATGTTCGTTCAAGGCCGAACTGAACGGCGATCAGCTGGTGCGCATGGTTCCCTATAAGAACGGCAAGGCGAACCGGGGGCATAGCTGTGTAAAAGGGCGTTTCGCTTATGGCTATGCTGCGCATCAGGACCGTATTCTGAAACCCATGATCCGCGAGGCGATCACCGATCCCTGGCAAGAGGTCAGTTGGGATGAAGCGCTGGGCTTTGCCGCTGATCGTATGCGCGCTCTTCAGCAAAAGCACGGGCGGCGGTCGATCGGGGTGATCACTTCAAGCCGCTGCACGAACGAGGAAACGTTTCTTGTTCAGAAGCTGGCGCGCGGCGTGTTCATGAACAACAACACCGATACCTGTGCGCGGGTGTGTCATTCGCCCACCGGGTACGGGCTTGGCCAGACATTTGGCACGTCGGCGGGCACGCAGAATTTTGACAGCGTTGAGCAGACCGATGTCGTGATTGTTATCGGCGCCAACCCGACGGATGGGCACCCGGTCTTTGCTTCGCGTTTGAAAAAACGGTTGCGACAGGGCGCGAAGCTGATCGTGATTGATCCACGCCGGATCGATCTGGTGAAATCCGCGCATATCGAGGCGTCCCATCACCTTGCGCTGCGGCCTGGCACCAACGTTTCGGTCGTGACGGCGCTCGCCCATGTGATCGTCACCGAAGGGTTGATGGACGAAGCTTATATCCGTGAGCGGTGCGATTGGGACGCGTTTCAGGATTATGCCGAGTTCGTGCGCGACCCGCGCCACAGCCCTGAAGCGACCGAGATTCTGACGGGCGTTCCGGCAGCGGAGTTGCGCGCGGCGGCCCGGTTGTTTGCCACGGGCGGCAATGGCGCGATCTATTACGGGCTGGGCGTGACCGAGCACAGCCAAGGGTCGACCACCGTCATCGGTATTGCGAACCTTGCCATGCTCACGGGTAATGTGGGCCGTGAGGGCGTCGGCGTGAACCCGTTGCGCGGGCAGAACAACGTGCAGGGATCGTGCGACATGGGCAGTTTCCCGCATGAATTGCCGGGGTATCGCCATGTGAAGAACGCGGATGTGCGCGGCATCTTTGAACAGGCTTGGGGCGTCCAGATCGACCCAGAGCCAGGGTTGCGCATACCCAATATGTTGGATGCCGCCGTGGAGGGCACTTTCAAGGGGCTGTATTGTCAGGGTGAAGACATTTTGCAGTCTGATCCGGATACCAAGCACGTGGCGGCGGGTCTCGCCGCGATGGAATGTGTTATCGTCCACGATCTTTTCCTGAACGAGACGGCGAATTACGCTCATGTGTTCCTGCCCGGTTCGACCTTTCTTGAAAAAGACGGCACGTTCACCAATGCCGAGCGGCGTATCAATCGCGTGCGCAAGGTCATGGCCCCCCGCAATGGGTATGCCGATTGGGAAGTGACCCAGCTTTTGGCGCAGGCGATGGGGGCTGACTGGGCTTATACCCACCCGTCACAGATCATGGACGAAATCGCGGCGACCACGCCCAGCTTTGCGGGAGTCACCTATGACCTGCTTGAGGAAAAGGGGTCTGTTCAGTGGCCGTGCAATGAAGATCACCCAGACGGCACGCCATTGATGCATGTGGATGGGTTTGTGCGCGGCAAGGGGCGGTTCATCCGTACCGAGTATGTTGCGACCGAGGAAAAGACCGGTCCGCGTTTCCCGCTACTGCTGACCACTGGCCGGATTCTGTCGCAGTATAATGTTGGCGCGCAGACGCGCCGGACCGAGAATGTCGTCTGGCACGAGGCAGATGTGCTGGAAATTCACCCTCACGATGCGGAAGTGCGCGGAATCACCGAAGGGTCTTGGGTCAAGCTTGCCAGCCGGTCCGGGGAAACCGCGCTGCGGGTTGAACTGACGGATCGGGTCAGTCCCGGTGTGGTCTACACGACGTTTCACCATCCCGATACGCAGGCCAATGTGATCACCACCGATTACTCTGACTGGGCCACGAACTGCCCGGAATACAAGGTGACGGCCGTGCAGGTGAGCCTGTCAAATGGTCCAACGGACTGGCAAGAGGATTACGCAGCGCAAGCGGCGCAAGCGCGGCGTATTCTGCCGGCGGCAGAGTGACGATGCCCCACCCCTTGCGCAGCATGCCCGGAATGGCAGTCCGGCAGGACGGGCGGCACACCATTGCCCGTGCCTTGCCCGAGGAAACGCCGGTTGCCATCGTGATGGATGGCAGCACGCAGGCGGTGATGATGACCACGCCCGCCGATCTTGAAGATTTCGCCAAGGGTTTCGCGCTGACCGAAGGGTTCATCGCGTCGCTGGACGAGGTGGAGAGTTTCGAGATTGTAGAGCACGGCGCGGGCATAGAGGCGCGGTTCTGGTTGCAAGGGGACCGGGCGGCAGCGCTCAAGACACGGCGGCGTGCAATGCTGGGCCCGGTCGGGTGCGGGCTGTGCGGGATTGATAGCCTGGAGCAGGCGTTGCGCCCGCTTCCGCAGGTTGGCGGGGCCGGTCTGCGTCTTGATGTGCGTGATGTTGCGTCTGCGACGGATGAACTGCGCAAATTTCAGCCGTTGCACGACCAGACCCGCGCGGTGCACGCGGCGGGGTTTCTGAGGCCTGGCGCGGGGATCGGCTTGGTGCGCGAGGATGTCGGACGGCACAATGCGTTGGACAAGCTGATTGGCGCGATGGCGCGGGACGGGCTGAATGCGCGCGGTGGGGCTTTTGTGCTGACTTCGCGGGTATCGGTCGAGATGGTTCAAAAATGCGCCATGGCGGGGTGCCCCGTACTGATTGCTGCCTCGGCCCCGACCGCACGAGCGTTGCGCCTTGCGCAGGAGGCGGGAATTACGCTGGCTGCCTTTGTCCGCGCGGGCGGCTTCGATCTTTATTCCCATCCTCATCGGATTCAGACAGGAGCCAGTGATGTCGCCTGAAAAAATGATTATGATGGCCAACCAGATCGCGACCTTCTTCAAGACGCAGCCCGGCGATGGTCAGGCGTCTTCGGTCGCGGCCCATATCAACGATTTCTGGGAGCCGCGAATGCGAACCCAGTTGCTGGCTCACGCCGAGGCGGGCGGGGACAGGCTTGATCCGTTGGTCATGCAGGCAATGGCAGAGATCCGTATCCCTGTGGAGTGACGTCAGCGCCCGATGCGGTGGCCGCCCCTGGCCGGTTGCGTGGATTTGTCATTTGCTACTGACCCGGTTCTGTGTCGCTATCTTCCGTGCAGCTAAGCGGAGGGTGCCCCTATGGAATTTGTCGAACGCGGTCTGAACTTTTTGGGCATGATGCTTGTGCTCGGGGTGGCGATTGGCCTGACGGCGATCGTCGTTCTGTTTGTCGTAGATACCTTACAAACCAAGGACGCGATCCGCCGGAACTATCCGGTTTTGGGGCGCTTTCGGTATCTGTTTTCCACCCTTGGCGAGTTTTTCCGCCAGTATTTCTTTGCGATGGATCGTGAAGAAATGCCGTTCAACAGGGCGCAGCGTGGCTGGGTCGAACATGCGGCAAGCGGCACGGGAAACACCATCGCCTTTGGCTCCACCCGAAATATCGAAACGGTTGGCACATCGATTTTCGTGAATTCTGCCTTTCCGCCGCTGGATGAAGAGGCCGCGCCTGCAGCGCCGTTGATGATCGGGCCGGGGGCCAGGGTCCCTTTTGTGGCGCGGTCCTTTTTCAACATTTCCGGCATGAGCTATGGCGCGATTTCGGCACCGGCGGTCAAGGCATTGGCGCTTGGCGCAAAAGAAGCCGGGGTCTGGATGAATACGGGTGAAGGCGGCGTTTCGGATTATCACCTGAAAAGTGGTTGCGATCTGGTCTATCAAATCGGCACGGCAAAATATGGTGTACGAACGCCCGAGGGTCAGTTGGATGACGCCAAACTCGCGGCCGTTGGGGCGCACGAGACCATAAGGATGTTCGAAATCAAGCTTAGCCAGGGCGCCAAGCCGGGCAAGGGCGGTATCCTGCCGGGCGAAAAGGTTACGGAAGAGATCGCCAAAGTGCGCGGTATTGAGGTGGGCAAGACCAGCCATTCCCCCAATCGCCACGAGGAAGTGCATAACTGGGGCGAGCTTCTGGATTTTGTCGGCCATGTACGGGACGTGTCGGGCAAGCCTGTCGGTGTGAAAATGTGCATCGGGTCCGTTGATGGGCTGCGGGAGCTGTTCGAAGAGATCAACGCGCGCGGTGCGGAGTCGGCCCCGGATTTCATAACAATCGATGGCGGCGAGGGCGGCACCGGGGCATCGCCCATGCCACTGATGGATTTGGTGGGTATGCCGATCCGCGATGCGCTTCCGCGCACGGTGGACATGCTGCATGAATTTGGCCTGCGCCAGCGCATCCGCCTGATTGCCAGTGCGAAACTGGTCAATCCGGGCGACGTGGCATGGGCCTTGGCGACGGGTGCGGATTTTGTCGTGTCTGCGCGCGGGTTCATGTTTTCGCTTGGGTGTATTCAGGCGCTGAAATGCAACAGGAACACGTGCCCAACAGGCATAACGACCCACGATCCACGCCTTCAGCAAGGGTTGGTCGTCGAGGACAAATACCGCAAGGTTGCCAACTATGCGACCAGCGTCATCAAGGATGTCGAGATGATCGCGCATTCCGTGGGCGTCGGTGACCCGCGCAAGCTGACCCGTGCCCATGTGCGGGTTGTGCAGCCCAATGGGCGATCAATTCGCATGAATGAGCTGTTTCCAGAGCCGGAACGGATCACGTCCTGAGGTATTTCGCTTACAATTGCGTGATCTGGATTGCTTTGCCCTCTTTTGCTGCGTGACTACGTTATGAACGAAACGCATGGAGGGCATCATGGCCATCAAGACACCTAAGCTGAGCTGGGCCGACGTTACGCCCGAATCCGTATTTGTGAATCGTCGGCAAATTCTGGCAGGCATGGGCGCCCTGTCGCTTGGCGGGATTGCCGGGCGCGGGGTTGCGCAGGGCGATCTGGAACCGAATTCCTATGAGGATATTACCAGCTATAACAATTTCTACGAATTCGGGACCGGCAAGGAAGACCCGGCGCGCTACGCCAGCGCGATGACCACGGACCCATGGTCGATCGAAATTGATGGGCTGGTGGACGCTCCGGGCACTTATGACTTTGCCGAACTTGTCACCGGCATGACCATGGAAGAACGTATCTATCGCTTCCGCTGTGTTGAAGCGTGGTCGATGGTCATTCCGTGGAACGGGTTCGAGCTTGCGCAGCTACTGGATAAGGTGGGCGTGCAGTCCGGTGCGAAATACGTTGCTTTTGAAACCTTGTACCGCCCAGAAGAAATGCGCGGCACGCGCAGCCCGGTGATTGACTGGCCTTATCGTGAAGGGTTGCGGCTGGACGAAGCAATGCATCCTCTGACGATAATGGCGACGGGATTGTACGGGAAGCCCATGCCCAACCAGAACGGTGCGCCGATCCGATTGGTTGTGCCGTGGAAGTACGGGTTCAAATCGATCAAGTCGATTGTGAAGATTTCGTTGGTGGCTGAAGAGCCCAAGACAAGCTGGAACATGATCGCGCCGAATGAATACGGCTTTTATAGCAACGTGAACCCGGCAGTTGACCACCCGCGGTGGAGTCAGGCCACGGAGCGGATGGTGGGCGGTGGGTTATTTGCCTCACGGCAAGATACACTGATGTTCAACGGCTATGAAGAAGATGTGGCAGCACTTTATGACGGCATGGATTTGCAGAAGTCGTTCTGATGGGCTTGGCTGATCCGATCAACAAGACGGTGCGCCGCGTGCCGGTCTGGAGCGTCTATTTGATGGGGGCCGTCCCGATGGGGTGGCTCTTCTATCAGGGGGCGACAGGCGGGCTTGGTCCTGAACCGATCAAGGCGCTGGAGCATCGCTATGGGTTGATAGCGCTGCAACTGTTGGTGGCAGGACTTTGCATCACCCCGCTGATCCGGTTTGTTCGGATCAACTTAATGCGGTTCCGTCGGGCTATCGGTGTATTGGCCTTTTCCTATGTGGCGGCGCATTTGCTGGTCTGGCTAGTGTTGGATCTGCGGTCGATTGCGCTGATCTGGTCAGATATCGTGAAGCGCCCGTACATCACCATCGGCATGGTTGGCTTTCTGTGCCTGCAGCCATTGGCAATGACATCCAACAACTGGTCCGTGCGGCGGTTGGGGCCGCTGTGGCGGAAATTGCACAAGCTGACCTATCTGGCAGTGCTGCTTGGTGCAGTGCACTTCGTAATGCTGGTCAAAGGCTGGCAATGGGAGCCACTGTTGTACTTGGGGGCTATCGTGTGCCTGCTTGCATTGCGAATCCCAGCAATACAGGGGCCGTTGCTGCAGGTGCGCGGTGGCGCAATGAAATCAGCCCATCCGCGAGGAGGCTGACGCTGGGATATGCCCCTGCGTCACCGCTCAATTTCCCATAACTCATTGATAAAAATACATTTTCTCTTTTTCTTATGAAAAGTTCTTTTTTGTGTGAGAAACTGCTTGCGCCTTTTGTTTGGTCTGTTTAGACACCCCTTCACCGACGGGGCGGCGACGCACTGACGGGGAACGGGCCGGACGGTTGCTTAGGCAGCCAAGCGGTTTCGGGAACAAGAATTTGGGCAGATTTGAGCGGGTAGCGCCAAGTAGATTTGGCGGTACACGGTTGATTTTGTCTCTGGGCTTTTCGGGGCCCGCGCTTTTTGACAATTGAGTATCTGAAGAGATATGTGGGCGGTTTGGTCTGTTCGATGGATCAGCCTCTTTCATATCAACGCTTCTAGGGCTTTTGGGTCCGATGATGAAGTGTCAGCTTCACTGTTTGTCGGTATCACGTTTCTTTGGAAACTGATGCACGAGAAACAGAAGATGTTTGGTGCGAGACTGTTGCGCTCAAGTAGCGAAGCGGTAGCGCATTGAATGATGTGCAGAGGTTCGAACGTCAAGGATACACCTTCGGGTGTTTCAACTTGAGAGTTTGATCCTGGCTCAGAACGAACGCTGGCGGCAGGCCTAACACATGCAAGTCGAGCGAGATCTTCGGATCTAGCGGCGGACGGGTTAGTAACGCGTGGGAATATGCCCAATGGTAGGGAATAGCCTCTGGAAACGGAGAGTAATACCCTATGAGCCCTTCGGGGGAAAGATTTATCGCCATTGGATTAGCCCGCGTTGGATTAGGTAGTTG
>NZ_SMZO01000056.1:20000-21562 GCF_004358675.1 Meridianimarinicoccus aquatilis
ATCTGACGTATTAAGTAGGGCGGGACACGTGAAATCCTGTCTGAAGATCGGGGGACCACCCTCGAAGGCTAAGTACTCCTTACTGACCGATAGCGAACCAGTACCGTGAGGGAAAGGTGAAAAGCACCCCGACGAGGGGAGTGAAACAGTACCTGAAACCGAACGCCTACAATCAGTCGGAGGCTCCTTGCGAGCTGACGGCGTACCTTTTGTATAATGGGTCATCGACTTGGTCTATCTAGCAAGCTTAAGCCGTTAGGTGTAGGCGCAGCGAAAGCGAGTCTTAATAGGGCGCATGAGTTAGGTGGATCAGACCCGAAACCGAGTGATCTAGGCATGACCAGGATGAAGGTACGGTAACACGTACTGGAGGTCCGAACCCACACCTGTTGAAAAAGGTCGGGATGAGTTGTGCCTAGGGGTGAAAGGCCAATCAAACTCGGAGATAGCTGGTTCTCCGCGAAATCTATTTAGGTAGAGCGTCATCCGAATACCCCGGGGGGTAGAGCACTGGATGGGTAATGGGGCCCCACAGGCTTACTGATCCTAACCAAACTCCGAATACCCGGGAGTACTAGATGGCAGACACACTGCGGGTGCTAACGCCCGTAGTGGAGAGGGAAACAACCCTGACCTCCAGCTAAGGCCCCTAATTCATGGCTAAGTGGGAAAGCAGGTGGGACGACCAAAACAACCAGGAGGTTGGCTTAGAAGCAGCCATCCTTTAAAGATAGCGTAACAGCTCACTGGTCTAAATAAGTTGTCCTGCGGCGAAGATGTAACGGGGCTCAAGCCATGAGCCGAAGCTGAGGATGCCGTAAGGCATGGTAGCGGAGCGTAGTGTGATATAACACTTTATCTGTTTTACCGCCCGTTGTGCAGGCAAGGAGGCAACTCCGCGCTCAAGCAGCGAAGCGGTAGCGCAGATAACAGTGTTTACGTTGAAGCCGGGGCGTGAGCCATCCGGTGGAGTGATCACTAGTGAGAATGATGACATGAGTAGCGACAAACAGGGTGAGAGACCCTGTCGCCGAAAGTCCAAGGGTTCCTGCTTAAAGCTAATCTGAGCAGGGTAAGCCGGCCCCTAAGTCGAGGCAGAAATGCGTAGACGATGGGAACTAGGTTAATATTCCTAGGCCAGGAGGATGTGACGGATCGGAGACGTTGTTCGCCCTTATCGGATTGGGCGGGCCGCTAACCGGTTCCTGGAAATAGCCCTCCATCAGACCGTACCCTAAACCGACACAGGTGGACTGGTAGAGAATACCAAGGCGCTTGAGAGAACCACATTTAAGGAACTCGGCAAAATACCTCCGTAAGTTCGCGAGAAGGAGGCCCGTTCAGAAGGCAACTTTTGGGCGGGGGCACAAACCAGGGGGTGGCGACTGTTTACTAAAAACACAGGGCTCTGCGAAGTCGCAAGACGACGTATAGGGTCTGACGCCTGCCCGGTGCTGGAAGGTTAAAAGGAGGAGTGAGAGCTCCGAATTGAAGCCCCAGTAAACGGCGGCCGTAACTATAACGGTCCTAAGGTAGCGAAATTCCTTGTCGGGTAAGTTCCG
>NZ_SMZO01000057.1 GCF_004358675.1 Meridianimarinicoccus aquatilis
GGCAGGGCGAGGAGAGGGGCGAGTCTCATGGGATCAGCCTTGCGCCCGGCGCATCCGCGCCAGCGTGCCGTCGCGCAGCACGAACTGGTGGTAGAGCGCGCCGACGACATGCAGCGCGATCAGCGCCAGCAGGGCAATCTTCAAAACGTTGTGGCCTTGCGCCGCGGTCTCGACCCCGCCAAACCACGCGACCGAGCCGCTGAGCGGCATCAGGATCATCAGCGCGTATAGGCCGACATGGGTGAGCTTGGCGAGGATGCCCTGCAGTTTGTTGGCCTCGATCGCCGGAGGCACGCCGCGCCGGGCGCGCAGCGTCAGCCGCCACAGCGCGAAGATCAGCACCAGCGCGCCGCCCGCTACATGGGCCAGCACGAGCGGGTCGAACCCAGCTTCGAGCCCGTCGGTGACGCGGTCCCAGGCGTCCGACATCGCGTCCTTGAAAAGGTATTGCTGCGCAATCAGCGCGAAGACGAGCCAGTGCAGCGCGATCTGCGGTCGGGAATAGCCGGTCGGGGCGGTTGTGACGGGCATGGCGGGGGTCCTTTCGGTCTGAGCGCGCGACTCGGGATAGAGGTTGCGGTTGCCAATAGTATATGTTAGTGAGTTATAACTAACAAGAGGTGTTGCATGTCCGGTCGTCAGAGCGCGGAAGAGCGAAAGACACAGATCGTGGCCGAGGTGCTGCGACTGGCCGACGAGATCGGACCGGACCGGCTCAGCACCACAGATGTCGCGCGTGCCGTAGGCCTCAGCCAGCCCGCGATCTTCCGGCATTTTCCGACGAAGGGCGCGCTTTGGCTTGCGGTGGCCGAGGATATCGCGGACCGCTTGCAGGAGTCCTGGGCTGCATCCGAGGCTGAGGCCGCCGCGCCAAAGGCGCGCCTGCGGGGACTCATCGGTGCGCAGTTGTCAGTCATTTCCGCAACGCCCGCCCTGCCGTCGATCCTGTTCTCGCGCGAGTTGCAGGTGGACAATCAAGCCCTGCGCGACGTGTTCCGGGGGCTTCTGGGCGCGTTTCAGAGCCGCCTTGTTGCCGTGATCCGTGATCTTCAGGCCGCCGGCGACATGAAGCGCGACGTTAGCCCGGAGGATGTCGCCATCCTGCTTACATCGCTGGTGCAGGGTGTCGCCATCCGCTGGACGCTCGGCGCGCGGGGCTTTTCGCTCCCTCAAGAGGGGTTGCGATTGTTCGACGTGCAGTTGGTGCTGCTGAACGCTGAGGAGGACGTTCTCGATGAGAAAAAAAGATAAATTGCTTCGCATCACGGGTGGAGTTGCGATTGCCTTCGGCCTTTTGACGGTTGTTTCGGGCGGAACCACGCTGCTTGGTGCGCTCGAGATGGGGGCTGTCGTCCTGTTCGTCTTGTGGTTCAACACACTGGCTGGACTTGCCTATGTCGTCGCGGGCCTGGGCCTGTGGCAGGGGCGGCCATGGGCCTATCCTCTGTCTCTCGCGATCTTCGCCGCAACGCTGTTGGTCTTCGCGGCGTTCGGTTTGCACGTGGCGCAGGGTGGAGCTTTCGAGATGCGCACCGTTTTCGCCATGGCCCTGCGCAGCACGGTATGGGGCGGCATCGCGCTGGTGGCGCGTCAGGTGCTTTCCGGGCGGTAGACGCAATCGGCAAGGGTGCTGCGGTTGAGATCGGCCACGAAGGCCGCCCCGGCATGGGCCAGCCGCGCCTTCAACCGGCAGTGCGGGGTCAGGGTGCAAGTGTTGGTGTCGGAGGCAAAGCACTCCACCAGCGCCTGATCGGCCTCGAGCACCGCCACCACATCGCCCAAACGGATGTCCTTGGGCGCGCGGGCCAGCATCGCGCCGCCCCCGCCGCCGCGCCGGGTCTCCAGAAGACCTGCCGCGGCAAGCGCCGAAATCACCTTTGCCAGATGGTTGCGCGAGATACGGAACTCGGCGGCAAGGTCGGCGGCCGTGAAGGCGCGATCGGGGGTGCCCGCCATGCGCATCAGCACGCGTAGCCCGTAATCTGTGAAGGACGTGAGGCGCATGGTCGCGCTCCTGATTTGGTATTTACAATGCGTATTACTGTGGTCTAATCGGTAAATCAAATGCCAATTCATCTTGTTCCGACGATTCACCACAGAAGGAACGTGCCATGCACGACGATGCCACCGCCGCAGTGCCGCAGGAAACCGGCGCTTTGATCGACCACATCCTGACCAATTATCACGAGATGCACCGGGCGGACCTTGCCTCGCTCGTACCCTTGGCCGAGCGCGTCGAACAGGTTTACGCCGATGATCCAGACGCCCCAAAGGGTCTTGCTCATGCTCTGACTATGCTTGCGCGTGAAATGGAGGATCATATGACCAAGGAAGAAATGATCCTGTTTCCGGCTCTGCGCGCAGGCGGTGGGGCAGGCATCGAACACCCCATTGCGGTCATGCGCGCCGACCATGACGATCACGCCGAATCCATCTCACTGATCCGCAAGCTGACAGCCGATCTGGCGCCGCCAGAGCATGCCTGCGGGTCTTGGCGGTCGCTTTATGGCGGTACGGCGACGCTGCTTGAGGAACTGGCTGCTCACATCGCGCTGGAGAATGATGTACTTTTCCCCCGATTCGAGCCCGCAAGATGAGCGAGGACGGGACATATACCTCGCCGCCTTGCATGGCGGCAGAGGTTGATCCCCTATTTTTTGATCCGCTTGGCGTTGATCCCGGGCAGGCGCGCGATGTGGCGCGCTGGCGCCGGGCGGAACGGGTACGGCTGGCCGGCCTAAGGGAGGGCCTGGGCAAGGCCGGACGGGCGCAGGTTTCGGACAGAATCGCAGGGCATCTGGGGAGGGTACTTGCGACGCGTGGTCTGCGGCGCGGATGCGTCCTGTCCGGCTACTGGCCGATCAAAGGGGAACCCGACCTGCGCCCGACCTTGACCGATCTGCACTGCGCGGGCGTCACCGTCGCCTTGCCAGTGGTCGAGACGCGCGCCGCGCCTCTGGTGTTTCGCAGCTGGACGCCCGAGACCAAACTGGTGCGCGGCGATTGGAAAATCCCGGTTCCCTCCCCTGCAGCCGATAGGCTGGTGCCCGATTTCGTTCTCGCGCCCTGCCTCGGGTGGACCGACGACTGCTATCGGCTGGGCTGGGGTGGGGGCTATTTCGACCGGACGCTGGCCGGGTTGACGCCACGCACCATCGGCATCGCGCTGAGCGCCGCGCGCCTGCCGACGATCTTTCCGCAACCCCATGACATCCCGCTCGACCTGATCCTGACCGAGGACGGCGTCGCGACAACAAGGCCACACAAATGACCACCACAACCGAACAGATGCGCGTCTGGACCGGACCAGGAATCCTGACCTACGGGTTCCGCCCGTTCTTCTTTGGTGCGGCCGTATGGGCCGCGCTGGCGATGGTGTTTTGGGTGCTGATGTTGTCGGGGCACATGGCGCTGCCTACTGCATTTGATCCGGTTTCATGGCATGCGCATGAGTTTCTTTTTGGGTACCTGCCTGCAGTCGTTGCCGGGTTTCTACTAACGGCAGTTCCAAACTGGACCGGCAGGTTGCCAATTGTGGGATGGCCATTGGGTGGACTGTTTGGGTTCTGGGTTATGGGACGCATTGCCATCACTTTTTCAGAAGCTTTATCACCATTCACTGTCGCACTTCTTGATCTTACCATGCCAACGGTTTTGGCAATTGTCATCGCTCGTCAGATTGTGGCCGGAAAGAACTGGCGCAACCTCATTGTGCTTGGGATGCTATTTGCGCTGATGCTGGGAAATGCTGTTTTCCATTGGGAAGCCGCCCAAGGTGACTATGCTGCTCAAGGTTACGGACTGCGGATCGGGCTAGGGGCAGGGATCATGATGATCGCGGTGATCGGTGGACGTATCGTGCCATCGTTCACGCGCAACTGGTTGGTTAAGCAAGGGGCAGAGACACGTCCTGCCTCCCCGATGCAGAGACTTGATAAGATTGCCCTGCTGAGTTTGCTCGCGGCCCTTATTGCCTGGGCCGTCTTACCTGCGTCGTTCATCGCTGCCACTTTGCTTGCAATCGCTGGTGCCTTGCATCTCGCCCGCCTGACCCGCTGGGCAGGTGTGTATACGGGCGCAGAGCCTTTGGTCGCAGTTTTGCATGTCGCCTACTTGCTCGTCCCGCTTGGCGCGCTTGCCATGGCGGCCGAGATCATGTTGCCTGGAATGGCTGGCCTTGGGGCGGCGCAGCATTTTTGGATGGGCGGGGCGATTGGCCTCATGACGCTGGCAGTTATGACGCGCGCAACACTGGGACATACGGGCCAACCCTTGAATGCCGGGGCAGGGACAATCGCAATCTACACATGTGTACTGAGCGCCATGGTGCTTCGGGTTGCTGCGGGTCTTTGGCCCGGCAATGCGCAAGAGTTGTATTGGGCCGCTGGCCTCTCATGGTTCGTGGCGTTTGCAGGATTTGCCGCTCTCTATGGCCCATTGCTGTTGCGCTTGGCCCCTGCAAAGAAGACCTAAGATGGCATGGGCGGAATTCGTCGGGGCGATTGCGGCCTTTTTCCTCAGTCATTCCATCCCGGTACGCCCTCCCATCCGCAGGATGCTTGATCGCTCCCTTGGATCTCGGGGGTTTACGCTCGCCTACTCGGCGCTCTCGCTTGGTGTGCTGGCTTGGCTGATCGGTGCTACGGGGCGCGCACCTTACGTGTCGCTCTGGAGTTGGGCCCCTTGGCAGAACTATGTTGTACTAGCAGTGATGGTTGTGGTCTGCTTGCTGTTAGCCTTTTCCATCGGCAAACCGAACCCGTTTTCATTTGGTGGTGCACGCAACGATAGGTTTGATCCAAATGCTCCCGGAATCGTGCGTTTTTTCCGTCATCCGTTCCTGATAGCATTGTGCATATGGGCTTTTGCACATGTATTGCCGAACGGAGATTTGGCCCATGTGCTTTTGTTTTCTGTATTTGCCGCGTTCGCCGTGGCGGGCCAAACGATCATCGACAGACGCAAGCAGCGGCAGATGGGCTCTGCTTGGTCACATCTGTGGATGCAGGCCCGAGCAGCGCAGATCACCATCTCAGCAAGATCACTTGTTCGGCTCGCGGCCGCTCTGCTGCTTTATCTTATGTTGATCTGGCTCCATCCCCTGCTTTTCGGGGTCAGTCCACTGCCATGATGCACCAGCTGGCGACACTATAGGGACTATCCCTTTTTATCCTCAATCCAAGTTTTCGCCGCAACCGCGCGCGGCAAGCCAAGTGGACCAATTGCAAGCAGGGCCACTTGGTGAATGGCTGCCTCCTCGATTCCTTCGGCGCGCGCGCGCCGACTGTGAGAATGGACTGCTCCTTCAGAGGCAGCTCCAACAGCAAGCGCAAGTTTAACCAGGCGGCGTTCACGGTCGCTTAGAGGGCCAGCTTCGGCGCAGGCCTTTCCAAGTGCCGCATAAGCACTCCACAGGTCAGGATGTTGTTCAGCGAGCTCTCCGGCGGCTCCGGGCAAAGTCTTGGACATTGGTGCTCCTTAGGTCGAGTGATCATCAATAAGTGGGCTGGGTTTGGCAAAACGCATCAATTCCTCGGTGTCTGTGATCTTGATATGATTGCCATCGACGCGTACGCCGTAGGGTTCTAGGCCTTTGAAGGCGCGGCTGAGGTTCTCGGGGGTCATTCCCAAAAACGATGCCAAGCGACGCTTCTCCATAAGCAAGTCAAATGCGCTTGATCCTGTGCGCCCCATTTGGCGCAACAAGTAGTTTGCCAGTCGTTCCAATGACGTCCTAAGCTTGAGATCTTTGGTATTCTTGACGACGGCGCGATAGCATTGGGAAAGTTCGGTCACGATGGCCCTTGCAAACGCACCGTCTTTTTCAAACACCTGACGCACATCCTCTGACGGTAGAAGAATAATCCTGCTTTTTTCCAATGTACGCGCTGACATCAGGTAAGGGGCGTCCTTGATAGTCGCTGCCAAAATGAATGTGCTGACAGGTCGCACAGTCGCCATACTGGTTTCCCTACCGTTCCATGAAGAAAACAGGTCAACGGCACCGGAGACGACAACATGCAGAAAATCCGGTGAGTCACCTTCGGTGATCAGATCAATGCGTGGCGGGAAGTTCTGGACGTAGGACCCTCGCATGAGGGACTCGAAATTGACCTGATCCATATCGGCAAATAGCGCGAGATCGCGCACGTCTTGTCGATACGATTCGGGCATTGTCTGCTTCCACCTCACCTTTGTTCTTTGAAATCATCCTTGGTGGCCACTTGATAATTGTCAAGCCTTCGATTGACAGCCGCTACCGTCTGATTTGACGGATCGCCCAACGAGACATGACCAATTTCTGTAAGCTATTTATTTTGCTGCATAAAAGCCGTCTTTTTGATCTGCATCAACAATCGCAGAACCGAACGACCTCATTTCTATCGCAACCCAGAACAGCAGCAACGGCTGCAAAAAGGCGGAGGGGCCGCGATGGAACTTCAAAACAAGGCCACAGCACTGTGGTCAAATTTCTTCAACGTAAAGATGGTGCAGATCAGGACCTTCCACATGACGTGGTTCGCGTTCTTCTCGTGCTTCTTTGCATGGTTCGGCATTGCGCCGCTAATGAGCGTTGTTCGGGATGAACTCGCACTGACGCCGAACCAGATCGGCTGGGCCATCATCGGATCGGTCTCAATGACTATTTTCGCCCGGCTGTTCATCGGCTGGCTCTGTGACCGCATCGGGCCCAGGAAGTCCTATACTTGGCTGCTGATCATCGGGTCGCTTCCAGTGATGGGCATCGGCTTGTCGTATAGCTTTGAAACTTTCTTGCTGTTCCGTGTTCTGATTGGCGGCATCGGGGCTGCTTTTGTTATCACGCAGTACCATACATCTGTGATGTTTGCGCCCAACGTGGTTGGCCAGGCAAACGCGACTTCGGCGGGCTGGGGTAATCTGGGCGGCGGTGTCACGCAATTTGTCATGCCGCTGTTGTTCTCGGTCATGGTCGTTGGTTTCGGCTTTTCCGAAGCGGTTGGCTGGCGCCTATCTATGGTTGTGGTCGGTGTGATCATCTTTCTGACCGGGATCGCCTATTATTTTCTGACCCAAGACGCGCCTGACGGCAATTTCGACGATCTGCGTGCGCAGGGCAAAATGGAAGAAAAGAAGAAAGTCACTGGCAATTACATGCAGGCACTCAAAGACCCACGGGTCTGGGTGCTGTTCGTAATCTATGGCGCATGTTTCGGTATCGAGCTGACAGTAAACAATGTCGCTGCTCTTTACTTCATGGACTACTTTGATCTGACCCTCGTGACTGCGGGTCTGGTCGCCGCCTCCTTCGGATTGATGAACATCTTCGCGCGGACACTAGGCGGCCTGTTCGGAGATAACTTCGGATCGCTTTGGGGACTGAAGGGCCGTGCCTTCTGGCTCTTTGTCTGTTTATTCTTCGAAGGCTGCGCTTTGATGGTTTTCAGCCAGATGCATGTGCTGTTCCTGGCCCTGCCTGCGTTGATCGTCTTCTCGCTGTTCACGCAGATGGCGGAAGGGGCCACCTATTCCGTGGTGCCCTTCATCAACAAAAAGGCGCTTGGTGCTGTGGCCGGTGTAGTCGGCGCGGGCGGGAACGCGGGTGCTGTGCTCGCAGGGTTTCTCTTCAAGAACGTGATCGACTGGTCTGAGGCCTTTTTCATCCTCGGCATTGTAGTCACCTGTGCTTCATTCCTGGCCTTCTTCGTGAGGTTCTCGACCAGACAGGAAGACGAGGAACGCGCGAACTTCGCTGCAGCCAATATCGAGACACTTAGACAACGCGCGCTCAAGGCCAACGCTGAACTGGAAGAAGGCTTGACCGCAATCGCAAGAAAAAACGGCGGTCAACCAGCCGAATGAAATCGAACCCGGTGGGCCGATGAGCGGCCCGCCACACTCTTAATACGCCACCACGGGAGGACCCCACCATGGCGACCACCGCAACCGCAACTGCCAACAGCGGCTATCTGCTGACTGACTGGCGGCCCGAAGATCCGCAATTCTGGGAAAGCGAGGGCAAACGCATCGCAACCCGAAACCTCTGGATTTCGATCCCCAACCTTCTGCTGGCTTTCTCGGTCTGGATGGTGTGGTCGGTCGTTGTCGCTAAGATGCCCGCAATCGGTTTCGACTTTTCCGTCGGCGAGCGTTTCTGGCTTGCGGCGTTGCCGGGCCTCTCGGGCGCGACACTGCGCATCTTCTACAGTTTCATGGTACCAATCTTCGGGGGCCGTAAGTGGACCGCCATTTCGACAGCTTCTCTGCTGCTACCTGCACTTGGGATCGGCTTTGCGGTACAGAATCCCGACACAAGTTATGTCACTTTTCTGATCCTGGCGCTGATGTGTGGCTTCGGTGGCGGCAACTTCGCTTCCTCAATGGCGAATATCGCCTACTTCTACCCCAAGAAGTCCAAGGGTAACGCACTCGCTTTGAACGCAGGTCTTGGTAACCTTGGCGTGTCGGTCATGCAGTTTCTCGTGCCGGTCGTCATCACAATGGGTGTCTTTGGCGCCATCGGCGGAGAACCGCAGCAACTGTCCGATGGTGGTCAGCTGTTCATTCAGAACGCCGGGTTCATCTGGGTGCCGTTCCTCGCCGTCAGTGCAATCGCCGCATGGTTTGGGATGAACGATATTGCCGATGCGAAGTCGTCCTTCTCAGATCAGTCTGTGATTTTCAGCCGCAAGCACAACTGGATCATGTGTGTTCTCTATACGGGTACATTCGGCAGCTTCATTGGCTATGCCGCTGGCTTCCCACTGTTGATGCGCACACAGTTCCCCGAAGTTGATGTGCTAAAATATGCCTTTCTCGGGCCGCTTGTCGGAGCGTTGAGCCGCGCAGCAACGGGCTGGATTTCCGACAAGTTCGGTGGCGGGCGTGTGACCTTCTGGACATTCCTTGCCATGATTATCGCGGTCTTCGGTGTCTTGCAGTTCCTGCCCTCCGAGGCTTCGCCAGACGGTAATTTCTGGGGCTTCTTCGCCTGCTTCATGGCACTGTTTTTCCTGACTGGTGTCGGCAACGCTTCGACCTTCCAGATGATCCCGTCGATCATGAAACAGGAAGTCCCGCGGCTGATGCCGAACCTCGACGCAGGTGCGCTCCAAAAGCAGACGGAAATGGAAAGCGCGGCGATCATCGCCTTTACCTCGGCAATTGCAGCCTATGGCGCATTCTTCATTCCGAAGCTCTACGGCACCTCGATTGCCATGACAGGTGCTCCGAACGGTGCGTTGTGGGCCTTCCTTGGCTTCTATGCCGTCTGTGCCGTGATTTGCTGGATCTTCTACAGCCGCAAGTCCGCGCCGGTTCCTTGCTGAGCCAGAAATGATCGCGCCGCGCCGCCAAGGTGGCGTGGCCCCCCGCATTTAGGAGAGAAAACATGAGCCATCTGCTCGACAGATTGAACTTCCTTCAGTCCAAGGAACTGGACCAGTTTTCGGACGGCTTTGGGAAAGTGACCACGGAAAACCGCGACTGGGAAGATACCTATCGCAATCGCTGGCGCCACGACAAAGTCGTCCGCTCGACCCACGGGGTAAATTGCACGGGGTCCTGCAGCTGGAAGATCTACGTCAAATCCGGGATCGTTACCTGGGAGACGCAGCAGACCGACTACCCGCGCACCCGCGCCGATCTGCCAAACCACGAACCACGCGGATGCGCACGTGGTGCGAGCTACAGCTGGTATCTCTACTCTGCGAACCGGGTCAAAAACCCTCTCGTGCGCGGTCGGTTGATGAAAATCTGGCGCAAGATGCGCGAGACGATGGAGCCGATCGAGGCCTGGACCAAACTGCAGGCTGATCCGATCCTGCGCGCCTCTTACGTGGAAACACGCGGCAAGGGCGGCTTCGTGCGCGCCACTTGGGACGAGGCGACCGAAATCACGGCGGCCGCAAACGCGTATACGGCCAAGACCTATGGCCCCGACCGCGTCTTTGGCTTCTCGCCGATTCCTGCAATGTCGATGGTCAGTTATGCGGCCGGGTCACGCTATCTCAGTCTGATGGGCGGCGTTTGCATGTCGTTCTATGATTGGTACTGCGACCTGCCGCCTGCCTCGCCCATGACCTGGGGCGAACAGACAGACGTGCCGGAAAGTGCCGACTGGTACAATTCGGGCTATTTGCTGCTTTGGGGCTCCAACGTGCCGCAAACGCGGACACCTGACGCCCATTTCTATACTGAGGCACGCTACAAGGGCACCAAGTCCGCCGTCATTTGCCCCGATTATTCCGAGGCCGCCAAGTTCGGCGACGTCTGGCTGAACGCCAAGCAGGGCACGGATGCTGCCCTGGCGATGGCCTTTGGCCACGTCATCTTGCGTGAATTCCACTTGGACCGTCAGGCCGAATACTTCGAGGATTACACCCGCAAATACTCGGACTTCCCAATGCTGGTGAAGCTGGACGAAAAGGACGGCAAGCTGGTGCCGGGCCGCTTCCTGAGAGCCGACGATCTGGACGGCAAATTGGGTGAAAACAACAACCCGGAATGGAAAACTGTTGCGTTTGATGAGGCCTCCAAAGCCTTTGTCGCACCCAACGGGTCTGTCGGATATCGCTGGGGCGAAGACGGTGAATGGAACCTCGAAGAAAAGGCGAAAGAGGCCGAGACCAAGCTCAAGATGAGCTTCGTTCTGGAAGAAGACCATGACGATGTTCTGGGCGTCGACTTTCCCTACTTTGGTGGCGAGGCGTTCGGCCAGTTTAAGACAGATGCCGATCACCCTGACGTTCTGACCCGCAACATCCCAGTGAAAAAGATCAAAACCGCCGATGGCGAGATTGCGGTCGCGACCGTGTTCGACCTGTTCTGTGCCAACTACGGCTTGGACCGTGGTCTCGGCGGTGACTGGGTCACATCGGACTATGCCAATGACATGCCTGGTACGCCTGCTTGGGCCGAGAAGATCACTGGCGTCCCGGCTGACAAGATCATCCACGTGGCCCGCGGATTTGCTGACAACGCAGAGAAGACGAACGGCAAGTCGATGATCATCATCGGGGCCGCGATGAACCACTGGTTCCACATGGATATGAACTATCGCGGTGTCATCAACATGCTGGTGATGTGTGGCTGTGTTGGGCAATCCGGCGGTGGCTGGGCACACTATGTGGGGCAGGAAAAACTGCGCCCGCAGACCGGCTGGCAACCTCTGGCCTTTGCGCTGGATTGGAACCGTCCTCCGCGGCACATGAACTCGACTTCAGCATGGTATGCGCACACGGATCAGTGGCGCTATGAGACCCTTAAAGCAGACGAGATCCTGTCACCCACAGCGCCCGAGGGCGATTGGGACATTTCCCTGATCGACTACAACATCCGAGCCGAACGCATGGGCTGGTTGCCGTCTGCTCCGCAGCTCAAGACCAACCCGTTCGAAGTAGCCAAGGCGGCCAAGGCGGCGGGCAAGGAAATCCCGGCCTATGTGGCCGAGAACCTGAAGTCCGGCGATCTGGAAATGTCCTGTGAGGACCCGGATAACCCAGCCAACTGGCCGCGCAACTTGTTCGTGTGGCGTTCCAACTTGCTCGGGTCTTCGGGCAAGGGGCACGAATACTTCCTCAAGCACCTGCTTGGCACCGATCATGGTGTGATGGGCAAGGATCTTGGCGAAGACGGCGGACAATTGCCCAAAGAGGCCAGGTGGCATGAAGATGCGCCGCGGGGCAAGCTGGACCTGCTTGTGACCATCGACTTTAGAATGAGCACGACCTGCGTCTATTCCGACATCGTTCTACCAACGGCCAGTTGGTACGAAAAGGACGACATGAACACGTCTGACATGCACCCGTTCATCCACCCGCTGCAAGCGGCGGTCGATCCGGCCTATGAGTCCAAATCCGATTGGGAAATCTTCAAGGCAATCGCCAAGAAATTCCAGCAGATCGCACCGGGCTATCTGGACAAAGAGACAGATATCGTCGCCCTACCGATCCTGCACGACACCCCTGCGGAGATCGCGCAGGACCAGGTGAAGGACTGGAAAAAAGGCGAATGCGACCTGATCCCGGGCAAGACCGCCCCTGCTTTCGTGGCGGTCGAGCGGGACTATACCGCGATCTATGACCGCTTCACGGCGCTTGGCCCGATGCTTGATAAACTCGGCAATGGCGGCAAGGGCATCACCTGGAACACCCAGGACGAGATCGACAACCTGTCGGCTCTCAATGGTGTGCAACTGGACGGCGCGGCAGCGGGACGCCCAAAAATCGAAACGGCCATTGACGCTTGCGAAGTCATCCTGATGCTCGCACCTGAGACGAACGGCAACGTCGCCGTGAAGGCTTGGGAAGCTCTGGAAAAAGCCACGGGGCGCGAACATGCGCATCTGGCTGAAGGCGAACATGGCAACAAAATCCGTTTCCATGACATCGCAGCTCAACCGCGCAAGATCATCTCCAGCCCCACATGGTCGGGCATCGAGTCGGAGAAAGTCAGCTACAACGCGGGCTACACAAACGTCCACGAGCTGATCCCGTGGCGGACCTTGACAGGGCGGCAACAGCTTTATCAGGATCACCTCTGGATGCGCGCATTCGGCGAAGGCTTCATGTCCTACCGCCCGCCCGTTGATCTGAAGACCATTACAGCGGATGTACAGGATGAGGGCGACAACCTCGTTTTGAACTTCATCACGCCGCACCAGAAGTGGGGCATCCACTCCACCTATACCGACAATCTGTTAATGCTCACGCTTAACAGGGGCGGTCCGGTGATCTGGATCAGCGAGAATGACGCCAAGAGCGCCGGGATTGTCGATAACGACTGGGTGGAGCTTTACAACACCAACGGTGCCCTAACGGCGCGCGCGGTTGTCTCGCAGCGGATCAAGGACGGCACAACGTTCATGTATCACGCTCAAGAGAAGATCGTGAACACGCCGGGCTCTGAGAAGACCGGGAACCGCGGGGGTATCCACAACTCGGTAACCCGCGCTGTTCTCAAACCCACACACATGATCGGCGGCTATGCCCAGCAGTCCTACGGCTTCAATTACTACGGCACCGTGGGATCGAACCGGGACGAGTTCGTCGTTGTCCGCAAGATGAAGAAAGTGGACTGGCTCGACAAAGAAAAGAGCTGGGAAGCACCTGCACAGGAGGCAGCAGAATGAGAATCCGCGCACAAATCGGCATGGTGCTGAACCTCGACAAATGCATCGGGTGCCACACATGCTCTGTCACTTGCAAGAACGTCTGGACGAGCCGGGACGGCGTTGAATACGCTTGGTTCAACAATGTCGAAACCAAGCCCGGCACAGGATATCCGACCGACTGGGAAAATCAGGATCGCTGGAAAGGCGGCTGGGAACGCACCAAGGCAGGCAAGCTGCAGCCCAAGCAGGGCAGCAAATGGCGCATCCTGTCCAACATCTTCGCCAACCCGTCCATGCCCGAGATTGACGACTATTACGAGCCGTTCGATTTCGATTATGACCACCTGAAATCAGCCCCGGAAATGGAGGCCTTCCCGACGGCGCGCCCCCGTTCCAAGATCACCGGTGAGCGGATCGAGAAGATCGAGAAAGGTCCGAACTGGGAAGAAATCCTGGGCGGTGAATTCTCCAAGCGCTCGCAGGACTACAACTTCGAGGGAATCCAGAAGGAGATCTACGGGGAATACGAGAATACCTTCATGATGTATCTCCCTCGGCTCTGCGAACACTGCCTGAACCCGGCATGTGCTTCGTCCTGCCCATCGGGCGCGATCTATAAGCGCGAAGAAGACGGCATCGTCCTGATCGACCAGGAAAAATGCCGTGGTTGGCGGATGTGTGTGTCTGGCTGCCCGTACAAGAAGATCTACTACAACTGGGAAAGCGGCAAATCGGAGAAATGCACCCTGTGCTATCCTCGGATCGAGAGCGGCAACCCGACGGTCTGTTCCGAAACCTGTGTCGGACGCATTCGGTATCTGGGCGTCATGCTTTATGACGCTGACAAGATCGAAGACGCTGCGAACATGGAGGACGAACAGGACCTTTATGATGCGCAACTGGGCGTGTTCCTCGACCCCAACGACCCTGTCGTGATCGAGACTGCCCGCGCTGATGGCATACCGGAGGACTGGATCAAGGCCGCGCAGGAAAGCCCGATCTGGAAGATGGCGATGGAGTGGAAGGTCGCCTTCCCGCTGCACCCCGAATACCGGACGCTGCCGATGGTGTGGTACATACCGCCCCTTAGCCCGATCCAGAATGCCGCCGAAGCCGGCGCCATCGGGACGGACGCCGGCATGCCGGACGTCAAGAACCTGCGTATCCCGGTCAAATACCTCGCCAACATGCTGACCGCTGGAGATGAAGAACCTGTTGTCACGGCGCTCGAGCGTATGCTGGCGATGCGATCCTATATGCGCTCCAAGACGATCGAAGGGGTGGTTGACGAAGCCATCGCTGCGCGCGTCGGCCTTTCTGGCCGCGTGATTGAGGACATGTACAAGATCATGGCTCTTGCCGATTACGAAGACCGCTTCGTCATCCCGACAACACACCGTGAACAGGTGGAAGAAGCCTATGACCTGCGTGGCGGCTGTGGATTCACTGACACCAACGGATGTGGCGGTGGCTCAACGAAGGGATCGCTTTTCGGCGGCTCCAAAAAACCCCTCAAGATGCCAACGGAGGCGATGTGATATGGACCGGACCTTAAAAGCACTATCACTCATCCTGAGCTACCCGACGCGTGAGTTGCAGCAGGCGATGCCCGAAATCCGCGCCGTTCTGGCCTCGGACACACGTCTCACAGCAGCAGCCCGTCGGGCGTTGCGCCCGCTGGTGGAGGAGCTGACCGGACGCGACATCTATGACCTCGAAGAGCAGTTCGTCCTGCTTTTCGACAGATCGCGCACCTTGTCGCTCAACCTGTTCGAGCACGTGCACGGAGAAAGCCGGGATCGTGGCGGCGCCATGGTCTCGTTGGTCGAGACGTATCGGGAGGGCGGGTTTGATCCCGTCACCTCGGAACTCCCGGATCACTTGCCTGTTTTGCTGGAATTCCTGTCGACGCGTCCCTTCGCAGAAGCACAGGATACTCTGGCGGATGCAGCCCATATCTTTGAGGCGCTGAACGCCCGGCTTGTCCGGAGGGAAAGCCCTTATGGCGCTGTATTCGCCAGCCTTTTGCAATTGGCCGGGGTGAAAGCCGATCAGGACGCTGTTGCCGAGATGCTCGCGCAGCCTGACGATGATCCGACCGATCTGGACGCTCTCGATGAGGTTTGGGAAGAAAGCGAAGTGCTCTTCGGCCCCGATCCCAATGCTGGATGTCCCCAAGCGCGCGAAATGCTCGCGCAGATGGATCTGCCCGTTAACCCCGCACCGCGACACGCGGCTGAATAGGGAGACAAGACATGTTCTCGAACTTTGATATCAACTTCATCATCTTCGGCATATTGCCCTATGCAGCGCTGACCATCCTCGTTGTGGGATCAATCGCCCGCTATGACCGCGACCAATACACGTGGAAAAGCTCCTCTAGTCAGCTACTAAAGCGCAAACAACTGATCTGGGGCTCGATCCTGTTTCATGTTGGGATCATCACGATCTTTTTTGGGCACCTCGTTGGCCTGTTCACACCGGTCTGGGTGCTTGACGCACTAGGCGTGCCATATTCGCTCAAACAATGGATGGCCGTGATTATTGGCGGCCCTGCGGGTATCGCGGCCTTGATCGGTGCATCCCTGCTTATGCATCGTCGTCTGACTGAGCCACGGATCCGTGCAACGTCCAGCCGGATGGATATCACCATCATGGCATTGATCTGGTTGCAACTGGCCATTGGCCTGCTGACAATCACGCAGACCCTGCAACACATGGACGGCTCCGAGATGGTGCGTTTCATGAACTGGTCGCAGAGCATCGTTACCTGGAACATCAATGCATGGGTCACAGTGGTAGACGTGCATTGGCTCTACAAGTTGCACATCTTCCTTGGCTTGATCATCACGGCGCTCTTCCCCTTCTCGCGGTTGGTTCATATGGTTTCGGGCTTTGCAGCACCGTTCCGGTACCTTTTGCGGCCGGGCTATCAGATTGTGCGCTCGCGCCGTCAGAAAGCGTTGCCAAAGCGTGCCGATACCAAAGCGACACCGGCGGAGTAAAGCAAATGAACGCAGCACTCTTTCCTGATCTGGTCGTCAACGGCGAGCTTGTTCCCCACGCCCTGATTGCTGCGGAGACGCAGAACCAGGACGCGCCGAAAGGCAAACCTGGTATTGCTTGGCGCAAGGCGGTCAATGCCGTGGCGATCCGCACCTTGTTGTTGCAAGAAGCGCGGTCCCGCAGCGTCGAGGCAAAACCCAATGAGGTCGGCCCAGGGCGGTTTGAAACTGATGAGGAGGCCCTGATCAGGGGCCTCCTAGAGGAGGCGATCGATGTTGTTCCCCCAACCGAGGAGGATATCGCATCCGAATGGAAAAAAGATCCGACGCGCTTTCGAACACCGCCGCTTTGGGAAGTGTCCCATATCCTGTGCGCCTGCGATCCGCGGGACGAAGCAGCAAGCGCCAAAGCGCTCGCCCGAGCCAAGGAGCTGCTTGCCTTGGTGCTGGGTGAACCAAAGAGCTTCGCGGCACTGGCCGCGCGCGAGAGCGATTGCGGGTCCAAGACCTCAGGCGGGACGCTCGGCCAACTTGGCCCGAACGACACCGTTCCTGAGTTCGAGGCTGCCCTACGTCACCTTGCTGAAGGCGAGATTTCGACAGAGCCGGTTCTGACCCGCCATGGCTATCATATCATCCGAATGGATGCGGTTGCGTTGGGGCAAGTCCTGCCATTCGAAGCCGTTCGCGGGAAAATTTCTGAAGCAATGGAGAAAGCAGCTTGGGCGCGGCAGTCCCATACCTTCATCACTCAATTGGTCGAAGCCTCAGATATCGAGGGGGCAGACCTGAGCATGGTCTAACTGGGAGGAGAGGACGATGGGAAAAGATCCTGAACGACTCTTGAAAACGGCAAGAAGTGAGGCTGCGGATGTTTCCAACTTGGACAATCCACTAGACTTCATCGCCGAAGATCATATGCGCGAACGGGAGGTCTGCGCAGTGATCGATCGGATTGTCGCCTCTGCATCCATGGAACGCGCGGAGATCGACCAAGTCCTCACCTTTCTGGAAGCGCAACTGCCGCAACATCTGGCTGATGAAGAAATTGATCTATTTCCGATGATGCTGAAACGCTGCGAGCCGGAAGATGAAATCGACAAGGTGATCGACAAGCTTCAATCTGATCATGGCCATGCCATCGCCGACGCGCCGGCGATTGTCGCGATCATCAGAGGTTTCGATAAACCTAGCTCGCGGCCCTCCCAATCGGATTGCGAGCAAATGAAGGATTTCGCCCATCATGCCCGCCGCCACTTAATTCTCGAAAACGCGGTCATCCTTCCTATCGCCCGGGCGAGACTGACCGACGAGGATCTGAACACAATGAGAAGGCACATGCTGGAGCGCCGTAGTCTAACGCCCACGCTCGGAGAATGAGACATGCTGAATGACCTTCTTGACCGTAACGTGAAATGGTCTGAACAGAAAAACACAGAAGAACCCGGTTATTTTGCACGTCTGGCAACACGGCAATCGCCTGAATTCTTCTGGATCGGCTGTTCTGACAGCCGAGTGCCTGCCAATGTCGTCGCAGGCCTCGATCCAGGCGAGGTGTTTGTGCACCGCAACGTGGCAAATATTATCCATTCGTCGGATATGAATATGCTTTCGGCGCTGGAGTTTGCCGTAGATGCGCTCAAGATCCGCGAGATCATCGTATGCGGTCACTACGGGTGCGGCGGGGTCAAGGCGGCGACCGAAGACCTGCCCCACGGCTTGGCGGACCACTGGCTTGAACCGATCCGGCGTCTTGCCCGAGCCTATGCCGTCGATTTGGCACAACAGGGCGATGATGAGGCACGAAGAGACAAGCTCGCGGAACTGAATGTTGTGGAGGGCGTCCGCCGGGTAGCTGAGACGCCCATTCTTCAACGGGCCTGGCGGGAACGCGGCAGCATCCGTGTCCATGGGCTGATCTATGGCCTGAAGGACGGGCGGCTTCGCGATCTGGACTGCACGGTTGGGCCGGGCCATTTTCAGGCGGAGGCCGCGCTATGACAGTTATCCAAAAGATCGAGAACAACGGTTGTGGGTGCGATGATCTTGCGCGTCTGGGTTCATTGATCAGCATTGATGAAGGGTTGGCCCAGATTGCACGCCTGACACAGGCCGTTCGTGAAACCGAACTTGTTCCTTTGTCACAAGCCGTCGGGCGGGTGCTTGCGAAACCGGTGCGGTCGCTTGGAATGGTACCACCTTTTGATAATGCCGCAATGGACGGGTACGCTATCAATACGGGCGACCTATCTGGTGAAGGGCCGTGGGAATTGTCAGTCGCAGGGCGCGTCGCAGCAGGGCATGTCCCGAGCAACACGCTCAAGCGCGGGGGTGCGATACAGATCTTTACAGGCGCGCCTCTTCCAGACGGTGCAAACGCTGTCGTGATGCAGGAGCAGGTTTTGTGCACTGGCACCCATGTCCGTTTGCACGATGCCGTCAAACGGGGCGCTCATGTTCGCCGCGCCGGCGAAGACATGGCGAGGGGAAAGACGATCGCTCCAGCGGGACGCCTCCTCACTCCGCGAGACATCGCGGCCTGCGCGGCCGCCGGACACGCCGAGGTGTGCGTCACACGGCGCGTCCGCGTCGCCCTCGTGGTCACCGGGGATGAGGTCGCCCAGCAAGGTGAGGCGAGGGGCGCCGCTGCGATATGGGATGTGAATACGCCGATGCTCTGCGCCGCGCTGGCGACGCCTGACATTGAGCTGTGCAGCGTCCAATTTGCATTCGACACGCTCCCCGCGCTGCGCGCACAACTGGACGCTCTGTCGCAACAGGTGGACCTGATCGTTACGACTGGTGGTATATCGGTCGGCGAAGAAGACCATGTGAAGCCAGCCTTGGCTGAGCTTTCCGCCAAAATTGCCTTTAGCGGCGTCGCGTTAAAGCCAGGCAAGCCAGTGTCGTTTGGACATGTTGGGCGAGCGGTCTGGCTTGGACTGCCCGGTAATCCACTGTCTGCTTTCGTGACGTGGCAAATCTTCGGTTCAGCCCTTTGCAGGTTCCTCAGCGGACAAGCGCAAAGGCCCGTCCGCCGACGACATGTGGTATTGCAACATACGCTTCATCATAAACCGGGCCGATGTGAGCTACGGCTGGCGCGCCTGACGGGCTTTGATAGCGCGGGACGAGAAATCGCTGAATTCGCGGAGGCAACTCATTCGGGTAGGGTGTCACTGCTTCCTGAAATGGACGGCTTGCTTTTCATTCCTGCCGACACCGAGGAATTGCCCTGTGGTGCATTGGTGGAATTTCACCCTTTTTGAAGGACGAGGACAACAAGATATGAAGATCGCTTACACAATGGCTCTAGGCAGGGGAGATACCGACCTTCTGCTTTCACGGCTGGCCGATACGCTCGCTTCGCAAGGCTACACAACCTGCGGCACAGTTCAGATCAATACGGATCGCGCAAATGGCCCGTGCGACATGGATGTGCAGGTCTTGCCAGACGGTCCGGTTCTGCGTATTTCACAAGATCTTGGATTGGGCTCTAAGGGATGCAGGCTGGACCCCGCTGCGTTGGAGACCGCTGTCGGCCTGGCGGAGGCGCGACTTGATCCAAATGTGGACCTCTTGATCATCAACAAGTTCGGCAAGCATGAAGCCGATGGTCGCGGCTTCAGAACCATCATTGCCACAGCGCTGGAGCTTGAAATTCCAGTTCTCGTGGGGGTCAACGCTCTCAATCTGGCAGCGTTCAAAGAATTTGCAGGCCCTGACGCTGTTCATCTGGTTCCATCTGATGAGCCAATTCTTGAGTGGCTGGCGATGGCATTGCAACCAGAACAGGATGTGGCTTGAGTGATACTAGCGCCAACACATTGCATATCTCAATTGTCGCGTAGCCCTTAATTGGGTTCTGCCTCAATTTGTGTGGCGCAGTGGCAGCATTCGGGCTCTGAGGAGTTCTGGTCCGGCGCGACCGTACATGGCGCGCTTGAGGGTCTTCAGGCGATTGACTTGGCCCTCAGCCTGACCGTTGCTCCACGGAAGTTCGATGGCATTGCGCACGGCCTCGATGTCGCGGTGCAGCGTGCGGGCAAAGCGCATGATTGGTGGGATGCCAGTCTCAATGGCCAGGTCGATCCATGCGTCCAGCGGGGCGGACTGGTCGCCGCGCAAAATGCCCTGAAACCGCATGGCAAGGCTCCGCATCGTGGCAAAGCTTGGCGATCCGGCCTTCAATGCATCGTAAGCGTGTTCTGACACCCACCTTTCAGGTTTTGCCCTGAGTTGCGATCTCCTGCCTGATGGAAATCGGGATGGAGTTTCGCGATGGCGACTACGGATGAGTTTCTCCGTGACTATGGGGTAGATATCCGCACGAATGGTCAACGGCGCTGGCCGGATGAGATGAAAGCGCGGATTGTGGCGGAGACGCTGGAGCCGGGTGCTACGGTAAATGAAGTTGCGCGCCGATACGGGTTGCGGGCCAATCACCTGTCAGAGTGGCGTGGTCGCGCGCGGCGCGGTGAGTTGGTTCTTCCTGCGGTTCCGGAAGACGACGGCCTGTGCTTCGCTCCAGTCATCGTGTCGAGTCCGCGGGTGCCAAGTTCACAGGAAGACCTCCCTATCCAGTCGGTCTCGTCAAAACCGATCGAGATTGTCACTGGGGCTGTCACGATCCGCCTGGACGCGGGTATTGGCACGGATCGGCTTGTGGAGATCGTGCGCGCCTTGGGAACGCGCGCATGATCTTTCCGTCCAACCGCGTGCGGGTGCTGGTCGCGACGCAGCCTGTCGATTTCCGAAAGGGTCACGATGGCCTATGCGCACTGGTGGCGTCCACGCTGCGCAAGGACCCTTATACTGGGACAGTGTTTGTGTTTCGCGCGCGGCGCGCGGATCGATTGAAGCTGTTGTATTGGGATGGTTCAGGTCTCGTGATGGCATACAAGCGCTTGGAGGATACGACCTTCACATGGCCTGCGATCAAGGATGGGATCATGGCGCTGAACCATGCCCAGTTTGAGGCACTATTTTCCGGACTGGACTGGCGCAAGGTCAAGCCGGTTGAGCCACGCCCGCCGAGCACCCCGGAATAGATTAAGGCACTGTTTTTGCTTTTATTTCGTCATGATTCCCAATAAAAACAGGGCATGTCGAACACCCCTGCAATCAACCTTTCCACACTCCCTGCCGATCAGCGCGCAGCCGTGGAAGCGTTGATGCAGGAGGTCAGCGCGCTTAAGGAAATCACCACGCGCCAGGAGCATCTGATCGCTGAGTTGAACCATGCCCTGCATGGGAAACGATCAGAGAAGCTGACCGAAGACGAGCGTCAGCTGGCCTTTGAAGATTTGACCATCGCGGTTGAGGAGGTGGAGGCAGAGAAAGAAGCACGTGCGGCATCCAAAGGGGAAGGACCGCGTAAAAAGCCTGCTCCACGGCGCAATATCGGGAACCTGCCCGCATCCTTGCCGCGCATCGAGACTGTTATCGAGCCGGAC
>NZ_SMZO01000058.1 GCF_004358675.1 Meridianimarinicoccus aquatilis
CGGGAAGAAGCGCTGCCGACAGGTTATGGCCGCACGCGCAGCCTCCACATCGCGCAGCGGGTGGCCATAACCGGGTCTCAGGTCTCAACAGTGGTTTTGCTGAACCACACCGCTGAGGAGACCGGCTATGACCGCCACCCATACTATCGCTTCAACTGTTTTAGTCGCCATCGACATTTCCAAGCACCGCCACGAGGTCCTGATCGGAGTCCCCGGCAAGAAGCGTCGTCGGCGCATGACGATCATGAACACGTTGGAAGACTTCCATCGCTTGTCCGCGGCGCTGGTCGGTTACGACATGCCTGTTCGGATCGGGTTCGAGGCGACCGGCAACTATCACAGGCCTCTGGCGCATCATCTCGGACAGGCCGGGTTCGAACTCAAGCTTATCTCCTCTGTCGGCCTCGCCCGGACACGCGAGGCCTTGCACAACAGCTGGGACAAGAATGATCCGAAGGACGCCCAGGTCATCCTGCATATGCTGGAGATCGGCGCCGTGCAGTTCTTTCATGATCCTCTGGTAGTTGGGACGGCGGATATTCAGGAGCTGTCGAAGACGCATGAGATCGTCTCACGTTCGAAGACCGAGCTCTGGCACCGCATCCTGACGCATTACCTACCGCTCTACTTCCCCGAAGCCGAACGCTTTCATCGCAGCTGCCTGGCAGGTAGTGGGCAGGAAAGTTTCCAAAGAACGCCTGCTTTCAGATATTTACGCAACGGCCGTCGGCTCTGTCGGACTGCCGGTGCACCCGGATTCCGACGCGGTTCGCATGTTCCGCCTCGTCCTTGCCGAAGGCAGAAGCCTTGTCCGCCAGCGCAACGAGATCGAGGCGCGGGCAGTCGAGCTGCTCTCCGATCTGCCTGACTATCGGTTGCTGACAACCATCCCCGGCATCGGCCCTATCAATGCCATGACCATCTTGGCGGAGGCCGGCGACCTGCGTCGGTTTCGGCATCACCGGCAGTTCCTGAAGTTCTGCGGCATGGATCTCGCCACCGTGCAGTCCGGCATGTTCCGTGGTCAGAGCCGCATCTCGAAGTACGGCAATGCCCGGCTCCGGCGCACACTCTGGATGGCAGGACAGACCGCCGTGCTAAAACGGACCAACAGCTTCCGGGACAAGTTCGAACGCTACATCTCGAAGGACCGACACAACGCCCATCTGCGTCGCAAGGCCTACACCGCAATCGCGGCCAAGATGGCGCGCACCGTACACGCCGTGGTCAATCACGGCGAACCCTATCGCCCCTTCTTCGAGGGGGTGAGCCCAGGCGGAAGGACCTCTCTCTGACTGAGCCGTGGAGGCAGGCTACCTGACCTCGTAGATAATGTTCGGGCCTTCTGCTTGGGATTTGGGATCTCGTATTAAGGACGGTGAGGGCCGCCAGCGCGCGTACCCTGTGTTTGCTATGGATGAGATCATTTCTTGACGGCAGAGCCCGTCTGGGCAACCTTATTAAGGTATCCGGACAGCCGGATGCCACACGACCTGCTGACCTAAGCAGCCAGATTTTCCCGACATAGGACGTTGTCGACCCTGATCGTCCTTGGGTAACCGATCTTCCCGCAGATCCGTTCGAGCGTTTGGACGACATCCTCGCCCCGATAGCTGAATCGTGGATCAACGGCCGGACACAGCCGGGAATGCGTATCGACGACGGTCAGAATCCGCAGCTTCTTTCCCAAGGCGAGCTGGTCGTGGACAAAATCCATCGCCCAGACATCGTTCGGACCGACGGCCTCTTGGCGGTCTTCACGCAGCTTCGCCTTTACGCGCCGCTTCGGGTGTTTGTTCCTCAGCTGTAGGCCCAACTCATTGTAAATCCGACGGGTCTTCTTCATGTTGATCACCCAGCCCTCTCGCCTCAGCAGCACATGAACACGCCTGTATCCATACCGCACACGTGTCTCCGCAATCTCTTTGGTACGTCGCTCGACAGCAGCCTGGTCCGTGCGCCGGGACTTGGTGTGGTAGGTGGACGTGTCGAAGCAGATGGCCCCACAGGCCCTCCGGATCGATACCCCCCAATCAACGCACATCCCGGTGACAATCTCACGCAAACGGCCAGGCTTCAGAGCTTTCGCCGAATGACGTCCGCTCGCCATTGTCCTCGGACCAATGGCGGACAAAAGCTCGCCATCTCGCGGTCAAGGGTGAGGTCGGCCACGATCTTTTTCAACCGCGTGTTCTCGTCTTCCAGCGCCTTCAGCCGACGCATCTCGTCCGGCAGTAACCCACCGTATTTCTTCTTCCAGTTAAAGTAGGTCGCCTGACTGATCCCAGCCTTCCGGCAAATCTCCGCAACCGGCGTGCCTTGCTCGCCCTGCTTAAGAATGAACGCCTTCTGCGCCTCTGTGAACTTCGATGCTCTCATGCGATCCCGCTCCTCTCCCAGCCAGGGAAACGTAGCGGAAAACTCCAGCATCAAACGATCCAGTTTTCAGGGGGCAGTGCACTGGGAGAGTGGCACCCGGCGCCTGTCACGGAGGAATGCCGATGGGCGTTGTGGAAGTTCTGGATCCGGTTTAGCCGGCGCGGGCTGGTGGCTGGAAAGTGGATGTAAGTCGAGGCGAGCGGAACGGGCGGGTGTCGTCCGAATGGTTCAACCGGCCGGATGACGAGCGGTATCTCTCGCTCGACGATCTCTGGGCGAATGTGAAGGGTCGCTCTGAGCGCAACCGCAGCCGGGTGGTACAGACCGCCGATATCAGGGCCGAGGCCGCGCGCGACAGTGCAGAGCGGCTGCACATGGTCCTGCCGAAAGCGCATGAGCCGGTCGCGCCCACGGTATGCCCACAAATTCTCACTGAGAATTGACCCATGTGAACACACTTCCCCGACGGTTTTTGTTGGGGGGATTTGGAGTGATCGACATGGGATTTTTAAATGTTATCAATCGCTCTCAATCGCAAAAACGCACGATTTGCGAATCAAGACGAAGGCGGAAAAGCTTGGGACCGCATCGCTTCGTTAATCGAAACATGCAAGATCAACGGCGTAGAACCCTTCGCCTATCTGAAGGCCACCCTTGAGGCCATCACGGCCGGACATCCCAAGAACCGCATCGACGATCTACTGCCCTAGAACTGCACGACGTCAAGCTGAACGCCAAGTGCTATCCAGCCGCCGCTTACGGATCGCCGTACTGGTCTTTTAAAGCTTCCATGTTGGCAATACCCAAACTTGCGGCTTGAGCGCTGCCTAGTTTCTTCTGTTACCATCCCGCAAAGGTGGACGGTATGGTGGGCGACAAAATCAGCAAATAATTCAAGTTCTTGATATCATTGCATATTTTTATATTATATGGTGCCCCCACACGGACTCGAACCGCGGACCTACTGATTACAAATCAGTTGCTCTACCAGCTGAGCTATAGGGGCATTCAATGGCTGGACTTGAACAGCCACGGTTAAGAATGTCTTTTCCGCGGACCGCTAAGAGCCGATTCAGCACTGGTGCGATGGCTTTTAGACGCTTGTTCTCAGAAGGACAATACCATGTTTTCGACTCATTTTAAGATCTATGAAAACTCCCTGCTGGCTTGCTAGCGGCAATGCGCCAACCGCAGCGCGCAACCAGTATTACGCACAAAAGAAGGAAAGGGCTTCGTCGAGTTCCCTGAAGGTCAATCGTACGGCAATCAAGCCTCGTCTTATGCGGCGCGGCTCTCATGTGTCTGGCTGTGGGTGGCGTTTTGACTCAATCATCGGGCGGGCAGTTCTTGCGGTCGAACCAACCACCACGCCGGACATGCTCGCGAAGTCAGAGATTGGGCAGAACTGGACAGCAAAGGCACATCATACACCGAAGGATATTCTTTATTGGCTTCGCCGGCGCAAAGCGTTCATTTCACTTGACCTACGCCCACGCAGGGGCATGCTTCGCCTATGTCAAAATGGTCTTTCCGAACTCTCACTCCAGCCCGTCTGCGTTGGTTGCCTTTTGCCGCTGCAATGCTGTGTTATTCGCCTGCGATTGCCGCCGATCGGGTCGCTTTGCTCATCGGCAATGGGGGCTACGCCAACACTGATTTCACGTTGAGGAATCCCCAAAATGATGTTCAGGCGCTTGACGCGGCATTGTCAGACTTGGGGTTTGACGTCCGCGCCGAGGTGGATCTGACGCGCGATGCGATAGTGGACTCACTGGAATGGCTTCAGAACGCCGCAAATGGCGCAGAGATCGCCATGATCTTTTACGCTGGACATGCCGTACAAGTCGGAACCGAGAACCTTGCAATCGGGGTCGAACTTGAGACGCTTTCATCTCCCGCACTGGACAAAGCGAGTGTATCCTTGTCGGACTTCCTTGCTGCGATAGAAAGTGCCGGGGCCGATTTGTCGATGGTGATCTTCGATGCGTGCCGGGACAACCCTTTGGGCGCGGCTCAAATTGGTACAGCGGGGCTTTTGCCGGTTTCAGGTGGCCTTGGCACCCTCGTGGCCTACTCCACAGATCCGGGTAATGTGGCCACGGACGGTACGGGCGACAACAGCACCTTTACAGCCGCACTTCTGGATCATCTTGCCACCCCGGGCATTGACGTGCGTCTTATGTTTGGCCGTGTCCGACAAGACGTTGTACGCGAAACTGCGGGACTTCAGATCCCTTGGGTCGAAGAAGCCGTGATCGGCGAGTATTACCTGTCTGAACCGCCTGCCCCGCTTTCCCCAGATGATGAAGTGCGTGTCTGGGAAGATGCCGTGGCCAGAGGAACCATTGACAGCTACTCAGGCTATCTCGGACGCTTCCCAGACGGGCTGTACAGGATCGTAGCCCGCCTGCGGATTGATGACTTGCAAGGCATCGCACCTGAATCTGTCGATTTGGCCGATGATCAACTCCCGGCTGCAATGGCCGCGCTAGAGATGCTCGGCTATGCCGTGCCGGGCGTTTCAACTTTGCCAGACGGACGTGTCAGGCAAGCCTTTGCCCTTTGGCAGTCATCTTCCACCGAAGGGGACCGGACCTTTGAAAGCTTGATGCGCGAAGCGGCGCGCACGGCGACGTTCGTGGGCACATACACGGCTGGCATCTTGAAAAACGATCTTCAGCGATACGCCTCTGTGACTGAGGCGCTGCGCGCCGCCCAAGCAAACCTTGTCACTGCCGAAACCGACTTTGGCGACAATGAGGCCGCGCAAGCGGCCATTCAGTCGATGCGCCGCGAAGTGGGCGAAATTGCCCAAATTCATCAAGCCGTTGCCGCAGACTTGGACGCGAGCCGGACGTATTACAGCGATTTGATCGTAGCGACTGACCAGCATCTTTCTGATTGGATGACCGACGAGGCGAAACCGCGCTTTGCATCAAGCCGCGGCATCACGCGCCTTTCGGACCGTGCGCTTGCAGATGCCCAAACATTTCAAAGCCACGTAAGGCTCGCAGGTACCGCCCCTGAGGGATCCTACGCGTGGCTTGCCGCACTGATGAAGGATTTCAACTAATGCACAAATTTGTTCTGTCACTTGCGGCCGCAGTTCTGCTTTCTGGCTGCTATTCTTGGGGGGATGGGTCGGACTGGTCTGACACAGGCAGCGGATGGCAGGCAGCCGGCACAGAATTGGCCGATGCGCCCCTTCCGGTAAAAGTGGATCACTGGGAACAAGAATGGGCAACAGCAAAGCAAGAGGTCGCAGACGCCCGCGCCGAAGTGGTCGCAGAGGGCCGCACCCTTCCGCCAAAAATTGACGACGACGTCACAGAACTTGTGAACCGTGAAATCACGGGGCCCAGCGATGCGGAACGGCTTCAGCGGTTGCAAGACTCCGTGTCCGACGCACGGCGCCTTGCAGAATTGGTAAGTGCGGGCTAACGGCGCCGCAGTGTCAAAACTGCGAGATATTCAAATCATTCCGAAAGGTGCTATCAGCACGATCGTGCTGGTTGCGACGTCCGTTCACCGCCATAGTGACGCAAAGCAACGGTGATATAGGGACCTGAAATGCCAGCAAAATATTATGCCCCCCACGGCGGTCACCCTGATCAAGATCAACTTCTGACCGATCGCGCCATGTTCACCGATGCGTATGCGGTGATCCCGAAAGGCACCATGCGGGACATCACCACCAGCTTTCTGCCCTTTTGGGACCAGACGCGGCTTTGGGTCATTGCGCGCCCCCTTTCCGGGTTTGCCGAAACATTCTCACAATACATCATGGAAGTGCAGCCCGGTGGAGGATCTGACCGGCCAGAGACCGACCCGGACGCCCAGGGCGTTTTGTTCGTTGTCGAGGGCACGGCGTCCCTGACGGTGAACGGCACCACGCATGAATTGACGCCCGGCGGCTACGCCTATCTGCCGCCCATGTCAGGGTGGACCTTGCGAAACCACGGCGAAACGCCGTTGCGGTTTCACTGGATCCGCAAAGCCTATGACGCGGTGGACGGGCTCGATCAGCCGGATGTGTTGATCCTGAACGAAGCCGATATTGCACCCACTGTCATGCCAGACACCGACGGCAAATGGGCGACCACCCGATTTGTCGACCCAAGCGACATGCGCCATGATATGCACGTGACCATCGTGACATTGCACCCCGGTGCGGTCATCCCGTTTCTAGAAACCCATGTGATGGAACACGGTCTGTATGTGCTTGAAGGAAAAGGCGCATATCGACTGAACACGGACTGGGTCGAAGTTGAGGCGGGCGACTTCATGTGGCTGCGCGCGTTTTGCCCCCAAGCATGTTACGCTGGCGGGACTCGTCCTTTCCGGTACTTGCTCTACAAGGACGTGAACCGTCACATGCCCCTGTAGGGCGTGCGCCCAAACATCTAGCCAAACCGCATCACCGACGCCTGACGAGGACCCCATGACCGGATATTTGACAACCCACGTTCTTGACACGGCACGGGGCTGCCCCGCCGAAGGTCTGAAGATTGACCTCTACCGCATTGACGGGGACACCAGACACCTTCTGCGCACCCTCGCAACCAATGATGATGGCCGCACTGACGCGCATATCCTGCCTGCTGATGAATTCGCACCGGGTGTTTATGAGTTGGTGTTTCACGCAGGCGCCTATCTTGATGCAATCGGCGTACCGCCCGAAGAACCACGTTTCCTCGATGTCATCCCGATCCGTTTTGGGATGTCGGAGTTGTCACACTATCACGTTCCGCTTTTGCTTTCGCCGTTCAGCTTTTCGACCTATCGCGGCAGCTAGCCGGCGGTCATGCGGCGGATATTCCATCAGCGATCTTGGTGATCATGAATTCCATGAAGGTACGGGCTTTGGGATCAAGTTGACGCCCATCCGTGTACAAACACGCCATCTGGATCGGCACGGGTGGCGTGTCCTGAGCGACCGGAAGCAGCGCGCCAGACGCCAAATGTTCGGCGACTTCAAACATCGGCTTCAGGGCGATCCCGTGCCCTGCCAAAGCCCAATCGGTCAGAACATCACCGTCATCGCATTCGTAACGGCCGACAATGCGGAACCGTTTTGGCCCTTCGGGCGTCGACAACTGCCACTGGAATTCTGTTGCCCCTGGAAATCGCAGGCGCAGACACTCGTGGCCCTGCTCAACGAGTTCACCGCCGTTGCTCGGCAGCCCTCGTTTTCGAATGTACTCTGGCGCGGCGCACATTACGCGGCTGACATCGGCAATCTTGCGCATGCGCAGCGTGCTGTTCTCGGGTTGGCCAAGAAAGAACGCAAGGTCCAGCCCTTCTGCCGTCAGGTCCATCCGGCGATCCGTAAGGCGAAGGCGCACGCTGACTTGCGGATAGGACTCAATAAATTCAGGAATTTGCGGCGCGATCAGACGGCGTCCGGCCCCAAGCGGCGCGGCGACATAAATCGTCCCTTTCAAATTGGCAGCACTGTCCGCAACCTGCGCTTCGGCGCGTTGCACAGCCTGCAAAATCTCCATCGCGCCGCGGTAGAAGGAACGACCTTGCTGTGTCGGAGCGAGGCTGCGTGTCGTCCTTTGGAACAACCGAACTCCCAGTTGTTCTTCCAACTGCGAAATTCGCGATGAGGTCAGCGCAGGAGAAATACGCATATCGCGCCCCGCGGCCGACATGCTGCCTAATTCATAGACACGAACAAAGGTGCGGATGTTTTCAAAGTAGGACATTGTTCGGTTTTTTTTGATGCTGCTTGGCTTTTTCCAGCGGTAGCTGAACAAATGGACTTCGACTAGCCTAAGCGACAACGCAATCTTGGAGAACCGTGATGTATGATCTGGCAATCTTGTGGGAATGGGTGGCCTTTTCGGTGCGCTGGCTGCACGTGATCACGGCGATGGCCTGGATCGGCGCCTCGTTCTTCTTCATCGCCCTCGACCTGGGGTTAAAGAAGGCTCCCTCCATGCCTGTCGGTGTCAACGGCGAGGAATGGCAGGTACATGGCGGCGGCTTTTATCACATTCAGAAATACATGGTCGCGCCCGAAAATATGCCCGAGCACCTGATCTGGCACAAATGGCAAAGCTACACCACGTGGCTGTCCGGTGCCGCCCTGTTGATGATCGTCTATTGGGCTGGGGGTGAACTGTTTTTGATTGATCCGACCAAAGCGAACCTGGCCCTGTGGCAGGCGATCTTGATTTCTGGCGGCTCTCTGACCATCGGCTGGCTATGCTATGACGCCATGTGCAAATCGAAACTTGGGGAAACACCCACGCTTTTGATGCTGCTGCTCTTCGTGATCCTTGTTGTGATGTCATGGGGGTATGATCAGGTCTTCACAGGGCGCGCCGCGCTGCTGCATCTGGGCGCGTTCACAGCGACCATCATGACCGCAAACGTGTTCTTCGTGATCATGCCAAACCAGCGGATCGTCGTGGGCGACCTGAAGGCAGGGCGCGTACCGGATGCAAAATACGGGAAAATCGCGAAACTTCGATCAACACACAACAACTATCTGACCTTGCCGGTCGTGTTTTTGATGCTGTCGAACCACTACCCGATGGCCTTTGCCACGCAGTACAGTTGGATCATCGCAAGCCTGATCTTTTTGACTGGCGTCACAATCCGCCACTATTTCAACACACTCCACTCAACTGGCAAGGGGCCGCATTGGACGTGGGGCGTGACCATTCTTTTGATGGTGGTGATCGCATGGCTTTCCTCAGCCGCGGATTATGGCACCTATGAAGACGCAGAGGCGCGCGCCCTGACCACCCATGAGCAGAAATTCGCGTCGGCCGACAGTTTTGAGGACGCGTTTTACGCTGTCGTCGGCAACTGTTCCATGTGCCACGCCCGCGAGCCGTCTTGGGACGGTCTGCATTGGCCGCCCAAAGGGATCGTGCTTGAGACGGAGTCCGACGTGGCGCGTCACGCCCGTGTGGTTTTTCTTCAGGCGGGTGTAAGTCACGCGATGCCGCCGCCCAATGCGATTGATATGGACCCTGAGGCCCGCGCAGCCATTGCCAAATGGTACCGGGACGTCGCAGGCAGCTAAGCTGCGCGTTGTGTCTTCTCGCTGGCGGTAGGCGCGCAACCCGCTAGGGTGGCACCATGACCCGCCCCCTGCTCAGCAACACCGTCGCGCGCCGCCTTTTTCTTGATCGTCACTTGTTGCTGAACCCAAAGGCCGGCACAGGCAAGGGGCGGGATCTTGACGGTGTGCTTGGTGATCTGGGCTTTGTCCAAGTTGACAGCGTCAACACGTTGGCGCGGGCGCACGACCTTATCCTCTGGTCCCGGCGCGGCCGGTATCGGCCCAAGGCGTTGGAAAACTTGGTCGCCAAAGACCGGACCGCCTTTGAGCATTGGACGCATGATGCGTCGATCATTCCGATGCCCTTCTACCCCATGTGGCGGCTGAAATTCATCCGCGACGAGGCCCGCATGCGTGCGCGTTGGTCGGCAGATCGCCGGGCAGGATGGGAGGCCGAGATTGAAACCGTACTGCAACACGTGGCAGATCACGGACCCGTCTGTTCCTTGGATGTGGGCGGCACCGAGAAGAAGGCGTCTGGCGGCTGGTGGGATTGGCACCCTTCCAAAACAGCGCTGGAATTTCTGTGGCGGTCTGGACAACTTGCCATTTGCCACAGGAAAGGGTTCCGCAAATTCTATGATCTGAGCGAACGCGTGATCCCGCCCGAATGGCTGAATGCGCGACGCAGCGACCCCGAAACAATCGATTGGGCCATGACCGCTGCCATCACCCGGCTTGGCTTTGGAACCAGTGGCGAATTGGCGGCATTCTTCGACATAGTCACGCGCACAGAAGCCGCTGATTGGTGTGCCAGCGCGTTGGCGGACGGTCGCATTCTGAATGCCATTGTGGAACTGGCTGACGGCACCCCGCGACCCTGTTTCACAACGCATGCAGTGTTGGATACGGTCCCAAGTCTGCCCGCACCAAGCACGCGGGTCCGGCTGCTATCGCCCTTTGATCCCGCGCTCAGGGACCGCACACGGGCAGAAAGGCTCTTTGGCTTTCGCTACCGTATTGAAATTTTTGTGCCCGAAGCCAAACGCCAATATGGTTACTACGTGTTTCCGGTGCTGCAGGGTGATCGCCTGATCGGGCGGATCGACGTCAAGCGCACCGGCTCTGCATTGCATGTTAGGGGCTTTTGGCCAGAACCCGGCGTCCTCATGGGCAAAATGCGCTGCGCCGGGCTGAGCGCAGAACTTGGCCGTCTTTGCGGCTTGGCGGGAACAGACGATGTCACATTTGCAAAAGACTGGTTGCAAACTTAGCCCGCTTCATCACCGCGCTGCATGCCCGGAACATTAGTGCGGGGATCCGCCCAGTGCCGCTGTAAGTGTCTGTGCGGCGGCGCAGACCTCTGCCCCCAATCGCACTGTGTCATGGGGTGTTATGCGGCTTGTTGGCCCGGAAACGGACAGTCCGGCAACAGGATCGCCGTGCAGATCGAACACGCAAGCAGCAACACAGCACATGCCTTCGTTGCGTTCCTCTGCATCGATGGAAAATCCGCGCTCCCGAATTTTGGCAAGATCAGCGATCAGATCATCGCGCGCAGTCAGGGTGCTGGCCGTGAACCGCTCGAGAGGATGCGCAGACAAGACCTTGCCCAGCCGATCCTCGGGCATGTTTGCCAGCAGCGCCTTGCCGATGCCAGAGGCGTGCATGGGCGACAACGTTCCGGGCGGAAAGAACGCACGAATGCTGGCATGCGTTTCGACTTGGCTGACAAACAAGACGCGCCCATCTGTTTCCACGCCCAGATTGGCCGTCTCCCCAGTGTTTTCCATCAAACCGCGCAAAATGGGCCGCGCCCGGTCCACCAAAGCTGTTCGCCGCAAGAACCGCGCACCGATCAAAAACGCGCCAGCCCCGATTTGCCACGTCTGACCATCCGAGTCGAATTCGACAAGGCCGCGGTTTTCCAACGTGACCAATACGCGATAAACCGTCGCCGGAGACTGCTCCAACTCGCTGGCCAATGCGGATAACGTGTGCCCGCCAACCTTGCCAAGATGTTCCAGTACATCAATCGCGCGGTCCAACGACTTAATGGTGTTTTGCGGTGTCTTGTCGTCCCAATCACGCGGGCGCCCGCGGGCGCGGCGGTCCGATTTTACGGCAGGCTTTTTCATCACGATTCCAATTTATGAAAAACGACTTCATATTATGAAAAACGCAACCATCTGCCAACAAACAAAAATACTTCGGTCTTCGATTTTTGAAAAACGTTTTCAAAAAAATTGCGCGCTGGGATCTCGTTCATTAGGGTCCCCTAAACCTTGTAGGAGACGGCCATGAGCTTTCAGAATCCAGTTTTCATTCCGGGTCCGACCAATATCCCGGAAGTGCTGCGCAAAGCGTGCGACATGCCGACGATTGACCACCGCTCGCCTCTGTTCGGGTCGATCTTGCATCCCGCCCGAGATGGAGTGCGTCAGGTCCTGAAAAGCAAGAACGCCGAAGTTTACATCTTTCCATCCACCGGAACAGGCGGATGGGAAACGGCGATAACCAACACACTCAGCCCCGGCGACGGCGTTCTGGTTGCGCGGAACGGCATGTTCTCGCATCGCTGGATCGACATGTGTCAACGGCACGATTTGGACGTTCAGATTGTCGAAGTCCCGTGGGGCAGCGGCATCCCTGCAGAGCGGTATGGCGAAATCCTCAAGGCGGATTCGGCTCATCGGATCAAAGCCGTACTTGCCACCCATAATGAGACGGCAACCGGCGTGAAGTCTGACATCGCGGCAATCCGTGCGGCGATGGATCAAGCGAACCACCCTGCCCTTTTGATGGTCGATGGGGTCAGTTCCATCGGGTCCATGGACTTTCAATTCGACGGTTGGGGCGTCGATGTTGCTGTTACAGGCAGCCAAAAGGGATTCATGTTGACCGCTGGGTTGGCCATCGTCGGGTTCTCGCCGAAAGCCCACGCCATGACCGCATCCGCCAAGCTGCACCGGACCTTCTTCGACATACGTGACATGGACAAAGGCTACGCCAACAGCGCGTTTCCCTACACGCCACCCGTCGGCTTGATGAACGGTCTTAAGACCGCATGCGACATGCTGTTGGCCGAAGGTCTGGACAATGTCTTTGCCCGTCACACCCGCATTGCGACGGGAGTACGCGCCGCTGCCGATGCCTGGGGCATGCCCCTGTGCGCTGCGAGCTCAGACGTGCAGTCGGACACAGTGAGCGCAATTTGCACCCCGGATGGATTTGACGCCACCAAGATCGTGACGCACGCCGCCGACCGCTATGGGGTCGCATTTGGTGTTGGCTTGGGTGACGTCTCTGGCAAAGTGTTCCGCATCGGCCATTTGGGAAGCCTGACCGACGTGATGACATTGTCTGGTCTGGCAACAGCCGAAATGGTCATGGCTGATCTTGGTTTGCCGATCCAACTTGGCTCTGGCGTGGCAGCCGCACAGGAACATTACCGCGCCACCCCGGCGCAAGCACAAAAGGACGCCGCATGATGAAGGACGCAAGCCCCCTGATCATTCCGAGCTATGACGATGTGATCGCGGCACATACCCGGATTGCACCGCATATCCATCGCACACCGGTGCTGACCTCGACCTATTTCAACGAACTCACCGGAGCTGAACTGTTCTTCAAGTGCGAAAACTTCCAAAAGGCGGGCGCGTTCAAGGTGCGCGGCGCCTCCAACGCGGTTTTCGGGCTGCCCGATGACATGCTGGAAAAGGGCGTTGCCACCCATTCCAGCGGCAACCACGCCCTGTCCCTGTCTTACGCCGCCGGGCGCCGGGGCATTCCTTGCCATGTCGTGATGCCCCGCACCGCGCCGCAAGCCAAGAAAGACGCCGTGCGCGGCTATGGCGGGATTATTCGTGAATGCGAGCCTTCCACCACCTCGCGCGAGGCGGTCTTTGCCGAAGTGCAGGCCGAAACCGGCGCGGATTTCGTCCACCCATATAACGACCCTCGCGTGATAGCAGGCCAAGCCACCTGTTCCCGCGAGTTGATGGAGCAAGTTGATGGGCTCGATGCCGTCATCGCCCCGATTGGCGGCGGCGGGATGATCTCGGGCACTTGTCTGACCCTGTCCAACACAGCCCCAGAGGTGAAGATTTTCGCGGCAGAGCCCGAGCAGGCAGACGACGCCTATCGCAGCTTCAAAGCCGGGCACATCATCGCCGACGACGCGCCGAACACCATCGCCGACGGGCTAAAGGTGCCATTGAAGGATCTGACATGGCACTTCGTTTCCAACCACGTGACCGACATTCTAACCGCGTCAGAAGATGAAATCATCGACGCGATGAAAGAGACTTGGAAGCGCATGAAGATCGTAATCGAGGCAAGTTGCGCCGTGCCGCTTGCCACCATTCTAAAGAACCGCGACGTGTTCAAAGGCAAGCGCGTCGGCGTCATCATCACCGGCGGCAATGTCGATCTCGACACTCTGCCTTGGATTAAGTGAGAGGGATAACACCATGAACGCCCCCGTAAAAATCAGTGAACTCGAAGTCGGGTATGATATTCCAGCTCTTCCCGGAATGGACGAGGCCGACATCCAGACCCCGTGCCTTGTGCTTGATCTTGACGCTTTGGAACGCAACATCAAGAAGATGGGCGACTTCGCTGCCTCTCACGGCATGCGGCACCGGGTCCACGGCAAGATGCACAAGTCAGTGGATGTCGCCCTGTTGCAGGAACGCCTTGGCGGATCGGTCGGTGTGTGCTGCCAAAAGGTCAGCGAAGCCGAAGTTTTTGCGCGCGGCGGCATCAAGGATGTGCTGGTCAGCAACCAAGTCACGCAGCCTGAAAAAATTGATCGCTTGGCGCGCATCCCGACCTTGGGTGCACGGGCGATTTGCTGCGTCGACGACCTGGACAACATCCCGCACCTGTCCGCCGCCGCCATCAAACATGGCACGCAGATCGAATGCCTTGTGGAAATCGACTGCGGCGCTGGCCGGTGCGGTGTCACAACCACGCCTGCCGTTGTGGCCTTGGCCAAGGCCGTTGATGCCGCTGAAGGGCTTAAATTCGCAGGTATTCAAGCCTACCAGGGCGCGATGCAGCACTTGGACAGCTATGAAGAGCGCCAATCCAAGACCGACATCGCCATCGCGATGGTCAAGGACGCTGTCGATACACTGAAAGCCGAGGGGCTCGATTGTGACATCGTCGGCGGGGGTGGCACGGGCAGCTATTACTTCGAGTCGGGCTCTGGCGTGTACAACGAACTTCAATGTGGCAGCTACGCGTTTATGGATGCCGATTATGGCCGAATTCTGGACAAGGATGGCAAGCGGATCGACGAAGGTGAATGGGAAAACGCTCTGTTCATTCTTACCTCTGTCATGTCCCATGCCAAAGCGGACAAGGCGATTTGCGATGCCGGGCTCAAAGCGCAATCAGTGGATAGTGGTCTGCCGGTCATCTTTGGCCGGACGGATGTAAAGTACGTCAAATGTTCAGACGAACATGGCGTCATCGCGGACGAGGCGGGCGTGCTTAAGGTCAATGACAAGTTGCGCCTTGTTCCCGGCCACTGCGACCCAACCTGTAACGTGCACGACTGGTATGTCGGCGTGCGCGACGGGAAGGTCGAAGTCGTTTGGCCGATATCCGCACGCGGCAAAGCCTATTGAGGCAGAGATCGGCAATCCGGTTCAAACGATTACAATACAAGCGGGGGCGGCGACTGCCTGCCCCCATTTGATGTTCCAGCGAAAGAAAAAGACAATGATCATTGTACCCGAGGCGGCAATTGGCGACCTGATAACACCTGCGCAAGCGTTCGATGCCGTGGAGAAGGTCTTTGCCTCCATGTCGCGGCGCAGTGCGTACAATTTTCCGGTCATTCGCGAAGCCATCGGTCATGCAGACGCGCTTTATGGGTTCAAATCGGGATTTGATCGGGACAGTCTGGCGCTTGGGCTCAAATCAGGCGGCTATTGGCCCGGCAATGCCGACAAGGGTCTGACCAATCACCAATCCACGGTTTTTCTGTTTGATGCCGACACTGGAAAATGCCGCGCGATCGTTGGCGGTAACTTGTTGACCGCTTTGCGCACTGCTGCCGCCTCTGCCGTATCAATCAAGCATCTGGCCCCGAAGGGTGCGAAAGTTCTGGGCATGATCGGTGCCGGGCATCAATCAGCCTTTCAAATGCGTGCAGCGGTCGACCAGCGCGACTTCGACCGTGTTATCGGGTGGAATTATCACCCGGAAATGTTGTCACGCCTTGCCGACACCGCAGCCGAGCTTGGCCTGCCGTTTGAACAGGCCAGCCTTGAGCAGATTGGCGCAGAGGCCGATGTCATCATCTCGATCACCTCCAGCACCGCGCCAATCCTGATGGACGCCCACGTCAAGGGCGGCACGCATATCGCCTGCATGGGAACCGACACAAAAGGAAAGCAAGAAGTCGACGCTGCGTTGGTCGCGCGGGCCATGCGCTTTACCGACGAAATCGCGCAATCCATCAGCATTGGGGAATGTCAGCATGCTATTTCCGCTGGGCTGATCACCGAAGCCGATATTGGCGAATTGGGGAACGTGATCAATGGGGATGATCCGGGTCGGCAAACCGATGACGAGGTAACCCTGTTTGATGGCACAGGCGTCGGGCTTCAGGACCTTGCGGTTGCCGCGTCGGTTGTTGAGTTTGCCATGGAAAACGGTGTCGCGCTGGACGTTGATTTTTGAGCCAATCATCGACGAGCCCCCGCCCATGCGCTAGGTCCCGGCCATGGATGATACACTTATAGACGATCTGAGCCAGCCTCACCCGCGTGCAAGTACCGGTACGGAGTGGGAATTGCTGTCTGACCGCGTGATGGGCGGCGTTTCTGCTGGAGGGCTGAGCCGCGAAACGATTGCCGGGCGCACAGCGCTTCGCCTTCAAGGCGATGTCCGGCTAGAAAACAACGGCGGTTTTGTACAGGCCGCCCTTGACCTGGCCCCGAATGGCGCAACAGACGCGCGGCGCTGGTCCGGCATTTCGCTCGATGTCTACGGCAATGGGGAAGCGTACAACTTCCATCTTCGAACGGCAGATGTCACCCGGCCTTGGCAGTCTTACCGTGCGCAATTTGATGCACCGGCGGTCTGGCAAACCATCACCCTTCGCTTTGACGCGTTCACCCCGCACCGCTTAACCGCGCCGCTGGATCTGTCTACATTGCGGCGGATCGGGATCGTCGCAATTGGCCGGGCTTTTCAGGCTGATATTGCCATTGCAGGGATCAGGTTCAACGCCTGATCCCTGCATGGGGTTGGATCACTTACCCGGAAGCGACCCTGTTCCGTGGCCTTGCATCCCGCCAGAGACTTCTTCGGTCGCCTCGCTGGCCAAATCTTCTGGAAGCACAAGGTTCAAAACAATTGCAATCAAGGCCGCGGGCAGGATGCCGGACGCGCCAAGAATGCGCAGCGTGTCTGGCAAGTGCTGCAACGCGTTCGCGCCGCCACCAGACGCTTCAAGCTGCAAACCCAACCCGATGGACAGCGCCACAGCGAAAATCACCATGTTGCGGCGGTTCCAGTTGACGTCTGACAGCATGGAAATGCCCGCCGCAACCACCATGCCAAACATCACGATCACACCGCCGCCCAGCACTTCGATGGGAATGGTGCGGATAACGCCGCCCACCTTTGGCACCAGACCGCAGATGATCAGGAACACCGCGCCAATCGTCACGACATGACGGCTCATTACGCCAGTCATGGCAATCAGGCCCACATTCTGGCTGAAGGACGTATTCGGGAACCCGCCAAAAAGCCCGCCGATCAGGCTCCCGAAACCGTCGGCAAATGTCGCGCCCTTGATCTCGTCATCTGTGGCCTCGCGACCAGCGCCGCCTTTGGTGATGCCCGATACGTCGCCCACGGTTTCCACCGCCGACACGAACGCCATCAAACAAAAGCCAATGACCGCCGCAATGGAGAATTCGAACCCATATTTGAATGGCACAGGCAAAGCGAAGGCGGCAGAGCGTTCCCAACTGCCCGAAATCGACTCAAAACTCAGCATCCCGATGGCCATGCAGTAAAAGTACCCCACAAGAATACCGACCAGAACCGCCGACACAGACAGCATGCCGCGGGCAAAGAACTTCAGCCCAAGGGTGACAAAGATCACAACAAGCGCTGCTGACCAGCTTTGAAGTCCACCATAGCTGGCTGCACCCGACATTTTGGCCGGTACACCGCCGGCCGCGTATTCGATCCCAACCTTAACCAGTGCGAGCCCGATCATGGTTACCACAAGTCCAGTGACCAAAGGTGGCAAGGCAAACCGGATCTTGCCGATGACTGTACCCAAAGCGGCGTGAAAAAGCCCGCCGATGATCACACCGCCGAACAGCGCAGCCAAGCCGTCAACGCCCTTACCTGCCACAAGTGGGATCATAATCGGGATAAAGGCAAAAGACGTGCCTTGCACGATGGGCAACCTCGCCCCGACAGGTCCCATTCCAATGGTCTGAAACAACGTTGCCACACCCGCGAACAGCATCGACATCTGGATCAGGTACAGAAGTTCGGGAAAATCGGGTGAATTTGACCCAAAGCCAAACCCCGCTGCACCAGCCACGATGATGGCTGGTGTCACGTTTGACACAAACATTGCCAGAACATGTTGAATACCCAAGGGCACTGCCTTGTACAGGGCCGGGGTATAATTCGGATCACGCAATTGTGCCGGCGTACCAAGTGTACTGTCTGTCATTCTTCCACTCCATCTATGTCACCCTACGCGAACGCAGTTTGGTCTTCCTCAACCGGTACTTGGTCGATGCCCTGTTCGGGCCTTTAAATTTCCTCGACGACCGTGAAAGGCGTCTCGAACCAATGCTCCTGAAGGTTCGCGCCGTCACCGATGCGATCAAAAACAGCAAAAAGACCGGGCGCGGCCAACGGTGTCAGAACCCCGTGCCATGTTCCCCGGAAAAAGTTGATCCCTTGCCCCGGCGCAGCAAGAAACGCGCGCGGTTTGCCCGGCGCGTCCCCCTCTGCCGGGGCCACGATGACCAGAAACGGGTTTTGCGTCATCGGCAGGAACGCTTGGCTCCCGTCTGGATGGCGTTCGACCATCTCGAGCTTGTAAGGAAGGCTGCGCGGCACAGCGTCGAACAGACTGATCCCGGCGCGGCCATCGCTGAAATCAAGGCTGGCGCGATCATGAAATCGACCACACATTCCTTGGTTGATCATCCGATCCGCTGGGCCTTTGGCCTGCAACACGTCCCCAAACGGGGCGAAAGCATCTGGCGTCAGCGCCTCGCAGGGGATCAAATGGCTCATCGCGGAAGCATTTCGCGCAGGCGGTGCTCCGCGATGCGCTCCACTTGCAGACAGGCTTCCGCGAATTCCACAGCGCGATCATTTTCCAACCGCTGCGTGAACGCAGACTGAATACTGGCCTTGTCATGGTCCCGCACCGCGATGATGAAGGGAAACCCGAATTTATCCTGATACGCCGTATTGAGTCGCGTAAATTCGGCCCGTTCAACATCAGTGAGCGCATTCAGTCCAGCACCGGCCTGTTCCGCCGTGCTTTCAGGCGTCAGGCGCTTGGCCGCCGCCAGTTTCCCGGCAAGGTCCGGATGCGCCTTCAGCACGCGCAGACGCTCATCCTCGCTGGCTGATCGAAACATCCGTGTCAGCGCATTGTGCAGGCCGACCGCCGTATCATGGGCCGGGCCAAGTTCCAGATCAAAAGCACGCTCTGCTATCCATGCGGAATGTTCAAAAACGCTCCCATAGGCCAAAACAAACGCTTCTTGCGACATCTGCGAGGGTCGATCAAACTGCGTCGGAGGATGGGCCGAAGCCCAATGATCGGCAATCTGTTCACGCGTGGCAAACCAGACACCCTCGTGGCTTTTGGCGTAATCGAGAAACCGCTTCAGGGCCATGACCCGGCCTGGACGCCCGACCAGACGACAGTGCAGACCGATGGACAGCATCTTGGGCGCGCCTGCTTCACCTTCGGCATACAGCACATCGAAACTGTCGCGCAGGTAGGAAAAGAACTGGTCGCCCGAATTGAACCCCTGCGGTGTAGCAAAACGCATATCATTGGCATCAAGCGTGTAAGGCACAATCAACTGTTGACGACCGTCCACCCTCATCCAATAGGGCAGATCGTCGGCATAGGTGTCAGCCACGTATGCAAACCCGCCTTCACGTGCCGCCAACGCAACCGTGTTGATCGAACAGCGCCCGGTGTACCAACCACGGGGACGGGACCCGACGACTTCGGTATGCAGGCGGATCGCTTCGGCCATATCCTGCGCTTCTTGCGCTTCGGTGGCGTCTTTGTATTCGATCCATTTCAGGCCGTGGCTGGCAATCTCCCAGCCCGAAGATTTCATCGCGGCAACCTGTTCCGGGCTACGCGCCAATGCAGTTGCAACGCCGTAAACAGTTACGGGCAGATCCGACATAAGCCGGTGCAACCGCCAGAACCCGGCCCGCGCGCCATATTCATAGATCGATTCCATGTTCCAATGACGTTGATCAGGCCATGCAGCAGCACCAACGATTTCTGACAAGAACGCTTCGGACGCGGCATCCCCATGCAGGACATTGTTCTCGCCGCCCTCTTCGTAATTCAGAACGATCTGCACAGCGATTTTTGCGCCACCGGGCCAATGTGGATCGGGCGGGGTCTGGCCATAGCCGGACATGTCACGAGGGTAGCGGGTCAAGGGGCGCTCCGGAAATTTGATGTGCTGCGCCCACTGTGCCTTGCTTTGATGCAAGTTGGAAAGACCCTAAGCCGAGTTAAATGCACAGATATCCCGCAATGCTCAAAAAAGCATCGCCGATCTTACCGCAGCGCAGCATGAGCCAACGATTTAAATCTGAGGAGCTTTCACCCAGAGCATCCTCAACCCGCCAACCGCTTGAGGTCTACGCCATCGGCCTCAAGTGCCGCGCGCACAGCAGAGGCGATTTGAACGGCCTCTGGCGTATCCCCATGAAGACAGATCGTGTCGATCTGAACCGGCAGACGGCGCCCACTTTCGGTTATGATCGCACCGGCCTTCACCATAGCGGCGATCCGTGTGGCAGCGTGTTCAGCATCATGAATGACAGCACCGGGCAACGAGCGGTCGACCAGTGTTGCGTCGTCGTTATAAGCGCGATCTGCGAAAATTTCGCCGGCAATGCGACACCCCAACGCGCGTGCTGCCCGCTCTTGCGCTGTCCCGACAAGGACCATCACGATCAAGTCAGGGTCAATTTCGAGGGCCGCTTCATAGCAGGCGCGCGCCATCGCTTCATCGTCGGCCGCCATATTGGCCAACGCGCCGTGCAGCTTGAGATGATCAACACGACCTTGGGCCGCCCGCGCCATCGCCTGCGCAGCACCCAATTGATAGTGCACAAGGTTGCGCAACTCGGTGTGGGTCAGTTTGATCCGCCGACGCCCAAACCCCTGCAAGTCTGCAAATCCAGGATGCGCACCAATCCCCACACCGTTTTCAACCGCCATGCGCATGGTGCGCGCCATCACGTCAGGATCGCCTGCATGAAAGCCGCACGCCACATTGGCTGAGGTGATGATCTTCAACAGATCGGCATCGCGCCCCATGACCCAAGGGCCAAAGCTTTCGCCCATATCCGCGTTCAGATCGACAGTCAGTGCCATTGCAGTGCCTTTATGTCCCGTGTGCGGGGCCATCGTGCGCCGCGGCGCGTAAAATGGCAACGGGGCGCCTGATGAAGACGCCCCGGAAAAGTGTCAGGTCATGGTTTGCCGCGCTTTGGATAGGCATTGCCCCCGCGCGGCCCGCCCTTACCGGGC
>NZ_SMZO01000059.1 GCF_004358675.1 Meridianimarinicoccus aquatilis
AAAGAGGCTTGACTGGAATCGATGGTTGTGTGAGCAATTACTCATATGTTGAGTTAATGCTCACATTTTTAGGGAGGACTACCATGACGAAGAGAACCCATGCGCTTTTGGGCGCGTGTGCTGTTGCCGCGTTGTCGACTGCAGCTTTTGCTCAGGACACGATCACGATTGCGACCGTGAACAATGGCGACATGATCCGTATGCAGGGCTATACGGATACGTTCACCGAGCAGACCGGCATTGAGGTCGAGTGGGTGACACTTGAAGAGAACGTGCTGCGTCAGCGGGTCACCACGGACATCACCACCAAGGGTGGCCAGTTCGATATCATGACCATCGGCATGTACGAGACGCCGATCTGGGGCGCCAACGGCTGGCTTGTTCCGCTGGACGGCATGTCTGCCGAGTACGATGTCGAGGACATTCTGCCTGCCATGCGCAACGGGTTGAGCCACGATGGCACGCTTTATGCGGCGCCGTTTTATGGCGAAAGCTCCATGGTCATGTATCGCACGGATCTGATGGAAGCTGCCGGTCTTGAAATGCCGACTGCTCCGACGTGGGAATTCATCCGCGAAGCCGCTGCGGCGATGACTGACCGCGACAACGAGATCAACGGCATCTGCCTGCGCGGCAAAGCTGGTTGGGGTGAAGGCGGCGCGATCATCACCGTCACGGCCAACTCATTCGGTGCCCGCTGGTTCGACGAAGACTGGACTGCCCAGTTCGATCAGCCCGAATGGGCCGAAGCGATCAACTTCTACGTCGACATGATGAACGAGTCCGGCCCGCAGGGCTTTGCGACCAACGGCTTCAACGAAAACCTGTCGCTGTTCCAGCAGGGCAAGTGCGGCATGTGGATCGACGCAACTGTTGCGGCGTCCTTCGTGACCAACCCGGACGAGTCGACCGTGGCCGACTCGGTTGGCTTCGCTCTGGCGCCGAACAAGGACGGTGTGTCCAAGAAGGCGAACTGGCTCTGGGCCTGGGCGCTTGCGATCCCTGCGGGCACCCAGAACGAAGAGGCTGCCAAAACCTTCATCGAATGGGCGACCTCGAAAGAGTACATCGGCCTGGTTGCGGCCAACGAAGGCTGGGCCAACGTGCCTCCGGGTGCCCGTGCATCGCTGTATGCGACACCTGAGTACCAGGAAGTTCCGTTCGCACAGATGACGCTGGACTCGATCCAGGCGGCGGACCCGAACAACCCAACGGTTGAGCCGGTTCCCTATGTTGGCGTCCAGTTCGTTGCGATCCCCGAATTCGCTGGCATGGCCACCGAAGTCAGCCAGGAATTCTCGGCAGCTTACGCCGGTCAGCAGACCGTCGAAGAAGCGCTTGAGAAGGCGCAGGCGATCACCAACGAGACCATGGAAGCCGCTGGCTACCGCTAAGCTTCGGCAGTGAATACCCGGGGGGCGGTACATCCGCCCTCTGGATCTGTTTTCCTCGAATTTGCACAGAAATTTGATTGGGCGCCGCGTGCCGCCGCCCGGCAATGAGGAGTTGCATCCAATGGCAACCAAAGCTTCCCGATCCGCAGCCCGCATAATGATTGCCCCGGCAGTTATTCTGCTTCTGGGCTGGATGCTTGTTCCGCTGATCATGACATTGTGGTTCTCGTTCCGGACCTATCTGCCGCTGCGTGGTGGCGATCAGGGCTGGACCGGATTTGACAATTACGTCCGATTTGTCTCTTCGTCGTCTTTCTGGCCGTCGATCATGACCACGCTGACCATCGTGGTGTCTGTTTTGGTCATCACTGTGGTGCTGGGCATTTTGCTGGCCATGCTGCTGGACCAACCGATGTGGGGCCAGGGCGTTGTCCGGATCCTGGTGATTGCCCCCTTCTTCGTGATGCCGACCGTGTCCGCGTTGGTGTGGAAGAACATGTTCATGGATCCGACGAACGGCCTGTTCGCCCATTTGTGGCGGTTCTTCGGGGCCGATCCGATCAGTTGGATGTCTGATGCTGCGATGCCGTCGATCATCATGATCGTGAGCTGGCAGTGGCTGCCTTTTGCAACGCTGATCCTGCTGACGGCGATCCAGTCGCTGGACGGGGAACAGCTGGAAGCCTCTGAAATGGATGGTGCTCCACTGCTCAAGCGCTTTTATTACATCATCCTTCCGCATCTCGGACGCGCGATCACCATCGTGATCCTGATCCAGACGATCTTCCTGCTGGCTGTCTTTGCAGAGATCCTGGTGACAACGGGCGGCGCATTTGGAACCCGAACCCTGTCGTACCTGATCTTCCAGCGTGTTCTGGAAAGCCAAAACATTGGTCTTGGCTCCGCCGGTGGCGTCTACGCCATTATCCTTGCAAACATCGTGGCGATCTTCCTGATGCGGATCGTCGGCAAGAACCTGGATAACTGATCATGTCACGAGCTGTTACACCCCGCCGCAAGCTGATCAACACCACCATCGCCTGGGCGATTGGCTTGCTCATCTTCTTCCCGATCCTGTGGACGATCCTGACGTCCTTCAAAACCGAAGGGCAGGCGATCGCGAGCCCGCCGATCTTCCTGAACTTCGACTGGACGCTGGAAAACTACGCCGTCGTGATGGAGCGTTCGAACTATATGCGCTTCTTGTGGAACTCGATCATCATCGCCGGTGGTTCCACGATCCTTGGTTTGATCATCGCGGTTCCCGCGGCCTGGTCCATGGCCTTTGTGCCCTCCAAGCGGACCAAGGATATCCTGCTGTGGATGCTGTCGACCAAGATGCTTCCCGCGGTTGGCGTGCTCTATCCAATCTACCTTCTGTTCATTGAACTGGGTCTGCTGGACAGCCGCACGGGTCTGGTCATCGTGATGATGCTGATCAACCTGCCGATCATCGTCTGGATGCTGTACACCTATTTCCGCGAGATCCCGGGGGAAATCCTGGAAGCTGCGCGGATGGACGGTGCCGCCCTGAGGCAAGAGGTGCTGTATATCCTGACGCCGATGGCCATTCCGGGCATTGCATCGACCATGCTGCTGAACTTCATTCTGGCCTGGAACGAAGCGTTCTGGACGCTGAACCTGACCGCGGCCAAGGCGGCCCCGCTCACCGCGTTCATCGCCAGCTATTCCAGCCCGGAAGGCTTGTTCTACGCAAAACTCAGTGCAGCTTCGACAATGGCAATTGCGCCGATCCTGATCCTTGGCTGGTTCAGCCAGAAACAACTCGTCCGTGGCCTGACCTTTGGCGCGGTGAAGTGAGGAAACGACTATGGGACAAATAACACTCGAAAAAGTCACCAAAAGCTTTGGCGACGTCAATGTCATTCCGCCACTGGACCTGCAGATCAACGAAGGCGAGTTTGTGGTCTTCGTTGGCCCGTCAGGCTGCGGCAAGTCCACCCTGCTGCGGCTGATCGCCGGGCTGGAGGATGTGACCTCGGGCGCGATCAAGATCGACGGGACCGATGCCACGAACTTGCCGCCCGCCAAGCGCGGTCTGGCCATGGTGTTCCAATCCTATGCGCTTTATCCGCATATGTCGGTGCGCAAGAACATCGCCTTCCCGCTGAAAATGGCGAAGATGGACCCGGCAGAGCAGGAGCGGCGCGTGAACTACGCCGCCAAGGTGCTGAACCTGACCGACTATATCGACCGTCGTCCGGGGCAGTTGTCGGGCGGCCAACGCCAGCGTGTCGCCATCGGCCGTGCCATTGTGCGCGAACCGTCGGCCTTCCTGTTCGACGAACCGCTGTCGAACCTGGATGCGTCACTGCGGGTCAACATGCGTCTGGAAATCAGCGAATTGCATAACTCGCTGGCCACCACGATGATCTATGTGACCCACGATCAGGTCGAAGCGATGACCATGGCCGACAAGATCGTCGTGCTGCGGGCGGGCAATATCGAACAGGTCGGATCCCCGCTGGAGCTGTATCGCAACCCGCGCAACACCTTTGTCGCCGGCTTCATCGGCTCGCCGAACATGAACCTGTTCAGCGGCGCTGCCGCAGCCGAACACGGCGCGGCCACCATCGGCATCCGCCCCGAGCACATGGACCTGTCCACCGAAACCGGCACCTGGAAAGGCGTCGTAGGCGTGGCCGAGCACCTTGGTTCCGACACGTTCCTGCACATCCACGAAACGGGCCTGGCCGAAATGGTCACCGTCCGCGCAAGCGGAGAGTTCGCAGTCAAACACGGCGACACAGTCTACCTCACTCCCCAGGCAGACAAACTCCACAAGTTCGACAAAGACGGACTAAAAATCGCGTAAACCAACCGGGCCGGAATAAAAACCGGCCCAATGAAATGCGTGACGACGTAGTGATTTCGCTCCGAATATTCGCGGGTGGTCTTTGACCGTGCGCGTGAGGGAGGAATTCAACCCAAGACAACCACCAACCTGGACGGCGGATAATGGATCAGCTGACGAAACTTTCCAATTCGACACTTGGCACCCTGCCAGCGGGTATTCGGGTGCCAAAGTATGACCGCAGCGCATTGACGCCCGGTATCGTGCACATCGGCCTGGGGAATTTTCACCGCGCGCATCAGGCGTGGTATCTGCACCGCCTGATGGACATGGGGTTGAACCATGATTGGGCGATTATTGGCGCAGGTGTTCGCGCGCCAGATGCAGCCCAGCGGGACAGGCTGCTTGCACAAGATTTCCTGACGACCTTGATCGAGCTTGATCCCAGCGGGCGAAGCGCTGAAGTGACGGGAGCAATGATCGACTATGTTCCTGTGGAAGAAGGCAACGCACCTCTGATCGCACAAATGGCCGATCCGGCCATTCGCATTGTCGCGTTAACAGTAACGGAAGGCGGATATTTCGTGACTGCGGAAGGCGGCTTTGACGTAACGCACCCGGATATTGCCCATGACGCGGCCAATCCGGATGCGCCTCGGACTGCGTTTGGCGCGATGGTCGCGGCGTTGGCAAAGCGCCGGGCAGAAGGAAATGGCCCCTTCACCTGCATGAGCTGTGACAACCTGCAAGGCAACGGGGCGATCCTGCGCCAAGTGGTCGTCGGGCTTGCAGCCTTGTCGGACAAGGAACTATCCGAATGGATCGATGCAGAATGCACTTTCCCGAACTCCATGGTGGATTGCATCGTACCTGCCACTGGGCCTGCTGAACTTGCTCTTGTTCAAAGCCTTGGTGTCGATGACACGGCGCCGGTGACACATGAGAACTTCCGCCAATGGGTGATCGAGGACAGCTTTTGTGCAGGACGCCCCGATTGGGATAAAGTCGGTGCCACCTTAACCCAAGACGTTCATGCTTATGAGGCGATGAAAATCCGCATGCTCAATGCCGGGCATCAAGTCATCGCCAATCCAGCGGAAATCCTATCGGTAGAAACCATTGCCGGTTGCATGGCACATCCGCTGATCAATGCATTACTGCGCAAAGTCGAGAATGACGAATTTGCCCCATATGTGGACGCTGTTCCCGGCATGACGCCGCAGGATTACATCGACCTGATTGCACGCCGCTTTGCCAACCCCGAGATTCGCGATACGACGCGCCGGGTTGCCTTTGATGGATCGTCGCGCCACCCTGGTTTTATCTTGCCGATTTTGCGCGACGCGCTGGCGGCCGGTGGGTCCGTCAAAGGGCTCGCTTTGTGTGAAGCTCTTTGGGCGCGCATGTGTGAAGGCACCCGTGAGGACGGTACAAAGATCGCGCCAAATGATCCACATTGGGATGCATTGCAGGACGCCGCGATCAAAGCAAAGGACGACCCGCAGGTGTGGATCGACCAGACCACGATCTATGGCTCCTTGGGCGAAAACCCTGTGTTTGCAAGCGCCTTTGCAGATGCTTTGAACGATATCTGGGCCCATGGAACCGAAGCTGCTTTGGCTGCGTACACGGGAAAATAGCGAAAGAACCTGTTGGCTGCACATTAGCGCATTGAAAGTCCATGCTTTGGGCCTTTGGGCGCTTTTTGTGCTGCCATTGGTGCGAAAACCCTGCAAAGCCCTGCCAATCGGTACACCAAGCAGGGTAGCGAATACCAAAGGCCCGCGACCTACAGCCATTCTTTTTCTATTTTGACATCGACGTAGACCAATCCGGTGGTGAGGTGACGCGACTGGGCAACCAAATCGCAGACTCTATGGCGTATACTGAGTTCTCGGATGGTCAGCGAGTGTCTGGTGTCTTTGGCTTAACTCCCGGAAATCCTGATGCGGCGGGCCTCACAGTCACCGGCATCGCGGTGGCGCCTCAAGTTCCACTTCCCGCGCCACCGCGGCTGCCAAATGGCGGACTTGCGCTTTTGGCCACCCCACAATCCATGCCGAAATTGCTCCGCAGCACGGAGCCACGTGCAAAAATGCCGACAGTTTGTTTCTTGTGACCGAACGGGTAGTCCGCGACCTTGTTTAACGTGACCGTCAATGTCAGCGGGTTTTCCCGACCGCGCAAGCTGAGCATTCCGGTAAACGTTCCTTCGGTGTCACTTGCCGCCTCGCCGCCGTTGGCCGTGAACATCATTTGCGGATTATTTTGCACATCTAGAAAATCACCGCTCTGAACATGATGTCGCGCGCATCGTTGTCAGCCTCGATGCTGGCAAGGCCGACAATCATCGGCACATCCCCAAGCTCCTGCGTCTCGGGGTCGAACATGAAATGGCCGCTTACATCGCTGAACCGATCAAGCACGCTAGAATACCCGACATGCCCCACTAAAAGGCCACTACTGTGTGTGACGCGTCACTATCATATCGGGCCAAGTCGGCATTCGCCGAAAAGGGTGCTGTAGCAAGTACGGCGGCAAGGGTTGCTGATAAAAGGGCCGTTCTTTGCAGATGGATAGTTGGCCCCTTGATCAAATCGAGTTCAGCGGTGGACTATCAAGCAGCGGCCCGGATCGCTGACCGTTCGGGTTGTGAGTCACGCTGCCTGCGTTCTTCGGGTAAGTCGAACACGCCTGCGCGGCACGTGAATGATCCCAAAGCGGGGATAGTCGTCACCACAGCTACGGGGATGGCGAAAAGAAGGGCTGCAAGGACCGGCGCAGCAAAGAAAAGTGTCCACGGAGCGACCCAGGCAAGATACGTCCCCAAGCAAATCCCAGCCAGTGTTTGCGGCCAAAGCGACCGGAATGCCTCGTTCCAGCGAAGACGATCACGGTCGCGTGCCTGAGCGTCCCATGCCATTCTGCTTCCCAACAGCAACCGGATCACACCAAGGGTGATTGCAAATGCCACGGCAGGCGCCAATAGGAAGGAAAAGACAAACTCAATCCCGCCGCCGATGATAACGCGCAGGCGCCCCCCGTATCGACGTGATTGCGCATTGCTGGTGAGAACCTGAGCAAGGCCCATTATTTTCGGCGCCAAGCTCAACGTCATGATCACGGCGAACAAAGCCAGCCCTTCGGCAACGGGTACGCCGGACAATTGGGTTCCAGTTCCGGCCAAAGCTGCGCCCATCAAAATAAACGCGAACCACGCGGCTGGACTGACATACATCAGGATCGCCAAAGCCAGTTGCACGCGGCTCAGCGGAAGCAAGCCGGGCATACGCAAAAGGCGAAGATACTGCATATTGCCATTACACCAGCGCAACTCACGTTTGATGAAGTCGGGCAGGGATGGCGGATTATCCTCAAAGCTCTCATCTTCCTCTGCCACAACGCGGGTTTCAAATCCCGCGCGGCGCATCAGGACGGCTTCGACCTGATCATGGCTCATGATGTCGCCGGACAATGGGCCAGTGCCGGGGATCTGCTCAAGCAAGCAATGGTCATTGAACGGTGCCATACGGATGAGGATGTTGTGCCCCCAGTTTGGCCCGCAATCGGCCTGCCACCAAGCCGACCCCAATGTGAACGACCGCATGCCATGGCGCATGCCGTATTGAAACGCACGGGTGAAAAAAGTCCGCGATGGGGTGCCGACGACCAGCCCTTGCAGCATGCCAATTTCGGGACTGGCCTGCAGCACGCGCACCAGACGTAGTACCGCGCTTGCGCCCATGACACTGTCTGCGTCCAGTGGCAGAAAAAAGTCATACTGATCGCGGCAGCGGCGCGTAAATTCAGCAATGTTGCCAGCCTTGAATCCGGCGTTATCCGTACGGCGGCGGTAAAAAAGCCTCACACCCGGAGCGCGGCTTTGCCATTCGGCGACCAACCGCTCTTCGCGCACGCAAATGGATGGATCAGAGCTGTCGCTGAGCACGTGAAAATCGAACTTTGCGGCCCACGGGCTTGTGGCGATATCGCGCTGAACAGCCTCAAAACGAGCCAATGCCCCTTCCGCTGTTTCATTGCGGATTGGCATTACGATAGCCGTGCGCGCTGTGATCGGTTCATCGCCGGTCACGCGGCGCAATTGCGGGGTTACATGTTTGGCGGGATCAGCGTGGCGAAGCGTCAGGACCAGCCCCAGAACAGCATTCCAAAAGCCGATTGCCAACCACGGTAGCGTCAACCCAAATGGCAACAACATGGCCCATTCGGTCGCCGCGAAGCCCTCATAGCTCATGATCCGCAGCATACCTGCCATCAGGACGGCACAGGTCAGCACAACAAGTGTCAGCATGACGCGGCGGCGGCGAGCGACAGACCAGATCTGGCCCTTGTCGTGCAAGGAACCAGAGGTATCGCTGTTCAGGATCACGGGTTGGGCCGACATAGGCACCTCAAGTTAAGTATTTCCAAAATTAGCGCCGCAATACGCGACCCTATCGATGGAATTGCTTCATTCTGCAGCAAAAGCAACTGGCGTTGGATGACGTTCTTGCTATCTGCGTGTGAAGGGTGGCTTGTTTGCGCCGAAGATAGGCAGGAAGCCGCTCAATACTCAGCCGAGGACTTCAATTGCCCGATTTTACGTCACAAATTGACATCCTCTGGAACAGGATCTGATAAATATGACACTTAGAAAAGCTGTCTTTGCCGTTCCTGGTGATCCAGCGACTCGGACGGGCGGCTATATTTACGATGCGCGTGTGCTTGCAGCGCTTCGGGATACGGGTCGGCAAGTCGATGCTCTTCGTCTGCCAGACGGTTTCCCGATGCCTGATTCCGCAACGATGGCCCTTGCTTTGTCGCAATTACAGGCAGTTGATCCCGATGTTGCGATTATTATCGATGGCTTGGCTCTTGGCGCGTTGGACCCGGTTGGGATGGCAAATGTCAGCGCCCCGGTGGTGGCAATGATCCACCATCCTCTGGCGCGGGAAACCGGATTGCGCCCTGAAGAGGTCGACCACTTTGCCCGGGTTGAGGCTGCAAATCTATCGCGCGCTGCTCATGTGATTGTGCCAAGCCCACACACGGCAAAGGTGCTGGTTCAAGACTATGGTGTGCCGCAAGATCGGCTGACCATCGCCAGTCCCGGCATCGACAAACCGACAGGGAAGCCAGCCCCATCACAGCCCCCGTTGATCCTGTCGGTCGGAATTCTCGCTCCGCGAAAAGGGCATGATATTCTGCTACGCGCCTTGGCCGAATTGAACGGGCAGGATTGGGAGGCGGTAATCGTCGGCAAGTCCCATGACATGGTGACCGGTCCTGCTTTGCATAGCATGGCATCAGAGCTTGGGCTGAACGACCGAGTAACCTTTGCCGGAGAAATGGCGCCTGAGGATTTGGCGGTACTATTCCAGCGTGCATCCGTGTTTGCGCTTGCGACCTTGTACGAAGGCTATGGAATGGTCTTTGCCGAGGCATTGGTGCACGGGCTTCCAATTGTCACTTGCCGCACAGGTGCAGTGCCTGACACCGTTCCTGCAGAGGCGGGCACGCTCGTTGCGCCCGGTGATCCAAGCGCGTTCGCGTCAGCATTGGGCGCGGTCCTGCGTGATCATGATCTTCGCGAAAGACAGGCCGCAGCGGCAGCCAGACATGGTGCTAGTTTGCCCAATTGGGAAGATACCGCTGCTTTGTTTGGGCACGTGCTGGACCAACTAGGGACGGCATAGGTTTCGAGAATGTACAGGTCGTTACATTCCTGCGAGGGCTGAGTTTGCACATTTTGCAAGTTACTTTTTGCGCGACTTATGAAACGTTCTTAACGTGAGATTCGCCTTGTAACCCACGGGTTTAAATAAAAAACGCGCCCGTTTTATGGGGCGCGCTTTCCATTTTTTTAGAACTGAGTATCAGTCGATGATGGCGTTCATCGTTGCCGAGGGACGCATGACCGCTGCGGTCTTGCTCGCATCACCGTGGTAATAGCCACCCAGATCGACTGCTGTGCCGCGACCGGCGTGCAGTTCTTCAAGGATCTTCGCTTCGCCTTCAGCCAGCGCGTTTGCTATCGCGCTGAAATGCGTCGCAAGCTCAGCATCTTTGGATTGCGCGGCAAGAGCTTCGGCCCAGTAGCGCGCAAACCAATAGTGGCTGTCCCGGTTGTCTGGCTGGCCAACTTTGCGGCCCGGCGAACGACCATTGTCGAGAATGCCTTGCGTAGCGGTTTCAACCGCCTCACCAAGTATGCGCGCCTTTGCATTGTCCTTGACGTCTGCGAGAAACTTGAAGCTTTCGCCAAGGGCGCAGAACTCGCCCAAGCTGTCCCAGCGCAAATGGTTCTCTTCCATCAACTGCTGAACGTGCTTCGGCGCAGAGCCGCCAGCGCCGGTTTCAAACAACCCGCCGCCCTGCATCAGCTTCACAATCGAAAGCATCTTTGCCGATGTTGCCAACTCGAGGATCGGGAACAGGTCGGTCAGGTAGTCGCGCAAAACGTTGCCCGTGATAGCAATCGATGTCTTGCCAGCGCGGATCGTCTCGAATGTCGCGCGGGTGGCTTCGCGCGGTGCAAGGATCGTAAACTTGTCGGCGACACCGCGCGCTTCAAGAATTGGCTTCACGTAAGCGATCAACTCGGCGTCGTGGGCGCGCGTTTCATCCAGCCAGAAGATGGCTTCGCAGCCTTCGGCCGCTTGACGGTCGATTGCCAGGTTCACCCAGTCTTCAATCGGTGCTCGGCGCGCTGAAGCCGAACGCCAGATGTCACCAACTTCGACCGCATGCTCGTGCAGAACAGTGCCATCTTCAAGGATCATCCGAACCGTGCCCGCCGCTTCAATTTCAAACGTGGTCGGGTGCGAGCCGTACTCTTCGGCCTTTTGCGCCATCAAGCCAACGTTTTGCACCGTCCCAGCGGTCGCAGGGTCTAGCTTGCCGGTCTCTTTGAAGTACTTGATGGTCTCGTCATAGACGGGCGCATAGCTGTTGTCGGGAATGATGCAGTTTGTGTCATGTTCTTTGCCATCCGGGCCCCAGCCCTTGCCGCCAGCACGGATCAAAGCAGGCATGGACGCGTCGATAATGACGTCGGACGGAACGTGCAGGTTGGTCAGGCCTTTGTCGCTATCGACCATGTACATTGCTGGACGATCCGCCATGACCGCATCAATAGCTGCCATGATCTCGGCGTCGTCTTTGACACGTGCCAAAAGGTCACCCAAACCAGAGTTCGGGTTCACACCAAGCGCGGCCATCTTGTCGCCATGCGCATCGAACACCGGTTGCAGGAATGCTGTTACAGCATGACCAAAGATGATCGGGTCCGAGACCTTCATCATCGTGGCTTTCAAATGCACCGAGAACAAAGTGCCGTCGGCTTTTGTCTTTTCGATTTCTGCTGCAAGAAATTCGTCAAGCGCCGATGCGCTAAGAAACGTCGCATCCACAACGGTGCCAGCGGGGTAGCTAAGGCCATCTTTCAGAACGGTTTCTGTGCCATCGGTGGCTGTCAAAACGATCTTTGCTTTCGCATCCGCCGAAAGCGTTGCAGACGTTTCATTGGCGCGGAAATCGCCGCCAGACATCGAAGATACGGTGGTCTTGCTGTCTGCTGTCCACTCCCCCATGCGGTGCGGGTTCGCTTGCGCGAACTTCTTCACGGCCGCAGCCGCGCGGCGATCAGAGTTGCCTTCACGCAGGACCGGGTTCACAGCGGACCCTTTGATGCCATCGTACCGCGCGCGGACCGCTTTTTCAGCGTCGGTTGCCGGGGCTTCGGGGAAGTCGGGCAGGGCATAGCCTTGTGACTGCAACTCACGAATAGCGGCCACAAGCTGTGGTACAGAGGCAGAGATATTTGGCAGCTTGATGACGTTCGCTTCGGGCGTTTTCACCAGGTCGCCCAGAAACGCCAGATCGTCCGACTGACGCTGCTCGTCGGTCAAGTAATCGGGGAATGTCGCAATGATGCGGCCGGCAAGCGAAATATCCTGAGTGCCGAAGCTGACGCCTGCCGCTTTGCCGAAACTGGCAATGATGGGCAAAAGTGAGGCGGAGGCAAGTTCAGGAGCCTCGTCAACGGTGGTGTAGATGATATCGGGGGTGTTGTCAGATGTCATGGGTCCGCGCCTTGGTTATTTTCCGCATGCAATAGTACACAATCGACCGGAATGCTACTCTTGTCCGTTACGTCAAGGCGCGTGGAATGCGCGCACCCAGACGGCGTTTTCGAAAGTCGGGTCAGCTTCGTCGGCTTGAACCTTTTTGCTATGCCCCGCGACGGTGCCTCAACGGTTCAGATTCGGCCATGGCTTTGTTCAAGCGAAAATCTAAAATCTATGCTGCAAGACGGCCACTGCGTTTAGCCCTGTCTCACCTGCGATATGCCCGTAATTCCATGATCGCCGCAAACCCAAGCCAAAGCTTGTCGCGCGGCCCAACGGGCTAAGGTAGTCCAGCGCAAGATCAATCTGTCGATCCTCCGGCGTCAAACCAACCGGCACAGACGAGAAAGTCACGCCGCCCCCCGGGCTCAGTCCGGTCGCCAGCCGTAAATTCGCATTGCCGGACGAAATCGCCAAAGGCGCGCGGGCTGATAAGCTCAATACATCATTGCTGGCCAAAAGACCCCGCGTGTCGATCCCAATCTCGTAGCTGGTGAATTCCACTGCATTGAAGCTGTCGATCACACCAGCGCCCGGCCCATCGGCAAAGCCCCATTCAGCCCGCGCATGCAGGCCGACATCCGCAGACAATCGCCAGCCGAGACCCGCCTGAACAGACAGCGTATCGGTGTGCATCTGTTCCAGCGCACCGGGCACGTAAATGCCCAGCATGGACCCTTCGCTGCGGGCCATTTCAACTCCGAACTCCAGCCCGAGGCGCCCAATGTCGCGGCGATGAACAAGGCCCAAGCCGACAGACTCGGTGTCGTCATCCGCACGGGGGGCATAGGTTCGCAACAGCCATGTCCCCGCAGTTGCGTCTTGTTCCGCTCCACTCCCCGCTGCAGCAAAGGGGATGTCCATACTATCAAGACCCGCAAATGTAGCAGCGGTCGCTTGCGCGGGCATCAAAGATGCGGCGCCTGGAACGAGCGACGAGGCACCGCCAGACAGGGCCGCATGACGGGCCGAAATCGCCGCGAACTGATCAAGGTCCATTGCAGTATAAAGCTGATCTGCGTTGTCTTCGATGCGCGGCAATTGTGCCGTAAGGTTGGCGGCACGGGTGGAAAACGCAGCGCCAAGCGCGTCGGTCACGAAGATGCCCTGCGCCGCCAACCCTTGGACCAATGCGTCACCACTGGCGCCGCCCGCCAACACGATGGGAACGCTCACAGGCTGAACCGTGCCACCTTCGAGCGGGACGGCGACCTGCCCGATGGGCAGCAACGCGGCCTGCAAATCCATGAAGCCGTGGCCAAATTCAGAGTTATATCCGTGAGTAAGGCCACCTTCGAATTCAACCGTTCCTTCGGCTGCGAACCAACTGTTGTCAGCCGTCACAAGAAGCCGGTCGCGCAACTGTTGCGGCGTCAGGTTTGGAAATGCTTCGGCAAGCAGAGCAACGGCGCCAGCGATTTGTGGTGCCACAAATGAAGTGCCTGAAACAATCGTATAGCTACCCGCCCCGGATGATGTATCCGCCACGAGGACGGTCCCATTGGCGGCAAGGCAATAGGGCCCGGCTTCATTGCACGGGGCAGATTGACGGCGCGCCGACAAGATGACGCCGTTTTCCATGATCGGGACCGCACTCATGCCCGCGATCCAGCTTTGCTGCAGGTCGGGATAGGCAAGCGGCAAACCGTTCATTTGATTGACACTGGTGGCACCAAAATCGTTCTGTACCCCGAAAATGATCACGCCGCCTTGCGCATAATTCCGAAGAGCGGTGAGGAGCGTTGCACGCCCACCACTGTTGAAACTGCTGTAGTCGGTGTTCGCAAAAGTGGCGCCAATGAAATTCCAACTGTTGGAATTGGCGATTGCTCCTATCGCACGGGCGTCGTCGAAATACCTTGAAAGCGTGTCGAAGGTGACACCGACCGAAAAATCCACCTGACCAATGTGTAAGTACGCGCCGGGCGCAACGCCCATCATATCGCCTGAGGTGGCTGACCCTGCCAGGATCGATGCAACAGCGGTGCCATGAAAGTCAGCCGCCGTCGTCGTTCCCGACGTTGAAACGGTCTTCCCTGCAAATTCCGGGTGGCTGAGATCAATGGATGTGTCGTTGATCGCAACGGTTTGCCCCGCGCCAGACAAGCCGACTGAGTGGGCATATTCGATCCGTGACGCTTCGAACGCATTTTGCAGCATGGTCACGCCGGACAGCAACGGATTGCCCGTAAATGTATAATCGATGGTCAGTGTTTGCGCCACGAACCTCGTCGCGTTCCGCACCGCGCGCACGGCGTCTGCATCAAACTCGGTTACGTAATAGGCATCAGCCAATGACGTGGATCTGGCCGGCGCCTCGGGTAGGGTTGATGTAGAACTGCTGCTATCGTCCGCCGCTCCGCCGCCAGTTTGGCATCCGGCAAGGCCCAGAAGAAGCGCGGCGCAAGCCAGCAGTCGACGGCCCGCACGACCCTCGCTGACCAGCCCAAACATACAAAGCGGCTTGCGCATCTTCTTTGCCTTATGAACGCCCAAGGGAATCCCAAGCGCCCTTCCTATCTTCAGTTACGCGATGCACTGCAGCTGCTGCGTCGCGCTTCGACTACAATAGAGTGGTTACCGTTGACTTGCTCCCCGGGCCAAAATTACCAGACCGCGCCGCGTTTAACTTGATCACACCAATGTTCCGCCATTTCACGCGATTCCGTGCCAAACGTGAACAGGTTCGCGCTGCGTCATAGTCGACTGATCCAACCCATCCAACTCGCTCAGGCTGCGACGTCTAAGCGAAATAGACGCCCCGAAGAACTGCAAGCAAAGGGGACCTTGTGGAAGTGTTTGCTCCGCGTTGAACCTCACCCGACCAATGATTTGCCCTATTCTCGTCTTGGGGCAACGCTATGGTGGTTCAGCGGTCAGGTCTATCGCCAATGGTCAGACAGGTTACCGGACCGGAAGGCCCTTTTCAGCCAGTGCGTGAAGCTGCCCGCACTTGATCAAATGACGCTGAAATCGCCGTGTACAAGCGCCCATCCTGCGATCACAGCATTGGCCCCCGCATGCGAAACGACCGCGTCGGTCAAGTTGCCTCGCCTTAGGTAGATCAAGCCAAACAATAGCCCCGCTGAGGCTGCGGCGATGTACCGGTCGTGCATTGCGGCAAAGATCCCTGTGGACACAACAAGCGCCAGAATGCGCCACGCCATACCGCCCTTATCAAGTTTGGCTAGGATGTACCCACGAAAGAAGAACTCTTCCACCAGAGGAACGACCACTGATGTTCCCAACAGTCGAACGACAATCCAGCCAAAGAAAGCCACAGAAGACAACTCCGCCAAGCGGGATTCAAGAAGGGCGTCAGTTGCGGAAGCGGGGCCTGATGTTGCCACCCAAAGCGCCCCGCAAGCCAAACCCGTAGCAAGCGACAGTGGATCAATACGCCAGGGCAGGGCGCGAACGACGGACCATCCAAGGGCGATCAACACAGCAACAAATGCCATACGAACCGGGTACAGCATCGCCGGAGTTTCACTGATTGCCGAGGTCAGCGTGGATGACGCCATGAAAACCGCGAACGGTAATATCAAAACCGTCGCCCGGTCCGCAAAGAAACTGGGCCTTGGTTGTGTGCTCTCGGCAACGCTGATGGCCCCGGATTTCTGTAGCCAACGAACACGGTGCGCACCGGCCGCGAGCGACACGGACAACAGCATGAACATCAGCCAGCCTGCGTGGCTATGGAACCCTTCAATCGCAAGTTCCGGGGATACATAGCGCCCAATCAGCAGCAGTACGGCGATGCGGATTGAATTTAACGTCCAACTTGCAACCAAGCCGATTGGGAACAACAGCAGCGCGCGACCGAGCCGCAGCTGATCACGAAACAGAAAAATATAGGTGGCAAGGAAAACAGTGATCAACGCCAGCCCTTCGACCCCAGAACACTGAGGGCCGACCAGTACCATGAACTCGTCGATACCGATCATTTTTGTCGTCGCATCCGACACGACGGGCTGCCCAAAAAAGGTCAAAGCTGCAATCACCGTGTCGAATGTCAATTCTGACAGCCACGGCATTTTCCAGATCGGCTGCAATGTCAAAGCCACTTCCGGCAAAAGAAGGCCAAAGGCGACCAACCCACCGACCGGCAAAGCCGCAGGCTTCAGCGCTGCAAAAACTGTCTTCAGTGGAAAGAGTGTGTGGGTTAGGCCCGCTCCGGCGACAGCAAGACCAGATAGCCAAAGCGCCACAAAAACAGATGGGTCAACAGCGCCCGGAAGCCCCTTGTTGAGGATCCACGGCGCGAAAATCAAAACGCTTCCAAGCGCGATCAGAGCAATCCCGTCCCACGCCAAAGTCGGACGCAGAGCCGCTGCAACCTGTCGCAGCACGGCCGGGCGGATCATCGATGCCATCGTCAGAATTCCAACGACACTCAGAACGCGCGGGGCTGCCCCCGAAAGAGCGGCACAAAAAACTGTGGGAAGAGAGTCGCGGCAAACAAAGACAAAGTCGTGTTTGTAAACAAGCGCAGCAGCGACGACCAACGCAACGCAGAAGATTGCAAGTAAAAGAAGGCCAGCGCGCGGACCCGTGCTTGATCGGCCGTTCATACGGTCAGCATATTCCATGGCCCCCCCCGCATCTGCAACTTATGCGCCAAACTCAGAAAACAAAAACGACCGACGGCCGGATGGTTACGGCCGTCGGTCTAATTTAAAATCAGCGTTCAGCGCTTGAAGCGCTCGCGCAGAAGCGCAACGCCAGCACCAACTGCTGCCAATGCTGCAACACCGGCTGCCGCATCGATCTCAGGCACGGAAGGGGTGGGTGGCTTCGCTTGCGCATAAGCAGCAACAACGCCAACGAAGACCATTGCAGTAGCTGTAAGCAGAGTTTTCATAAATACACCTTTACTTTCGGGTTAATCCGCCAAGGGCGGGTACATTGTCCGCAGCAACAGGCCGCGGACAATTCGCATCAGCACAAGCAGTCATAGCTGTCGAAATCGATAGCCACGATGAAGGGCTGAGAATGGCCAGCATCGACCGCTTCGTCTGTTGGAGCGATATAAAGGCCAACTTTGCCACCTGGCCCCGTTTCGAAATCGCCATTTTGCAGGGCAAGGTCGCGGATCGCGATAATATCCGCGTTCTCACCGAGGCCCTGAATGTTGAAGACGATGGAGTCTGTCAGCGTCCAAATTGCGGACTGAACTTCGGAGTCGATCACACCGTTCGTGAACGTCCCAGCATACGTTGCGCTGTTGAAGTCCTGATTGAGAATCCAGTTGATCATGTTATCCAGTTCGCCCGTTCCAACATTGCTGTTATTGGAACCGCCGAGAGTAGACGAGTCATCAAGTAGACTTATGGTTACGGGCACTTGCGGCGCGAGGTTAATATCTGTGCCGCCATCGCCGAATAGATACGGGTCAAAGGCAGACGCACAGTAGGCCTGTTCAAAGACAACGCCATCGAAGCGGGCGTCACCGCTTCCCGACAATTGCACCGTGAATACGTCCTCAGGAGTAGGCGCCGTTGCAATCGGGTTCGTTTCGTCCAGAAGCTGGAAAATCAACTCGCCGGTGGGCAACGATGCTGCAAGTTCGTCGACAGTCTCGGCAACGCCGCAGAAGGTCAGATCCATTGACCCTTGCGCCGAACCTGTTTCGCCATCTTCGACGGTGTAGCTGATAGACACCTCTGCCTTTTCACCGATATCCAGATCGAAGAACGCCGCTTCGCCGTCAAAGCTGACGGTCCCGCCGGTTAGGGTCGCACTCAGGCCAGTGAACGCGACGCTGGACCCGTTGACCGTTGCAGTACCGTTCAGCAAGATCGTGTCGCCGTCATTGACCGACTGACCGCTAATCTGAGTGATCGAAAGCGTGTCGCCGTCAGCATCAGAGTCGTTTGCCAACGCATTGATTTCAAGAACTTCGTTCGCGCAAATCATACCCGCATCATCGACAGTTTCGGGATCGACGTTTTCACGCACGAGGCCAGCATCGATGGTCAGGTTGCTTTCACCAATGGCAAGGTTGATGGCTTCGCTCAGACCATTTGCATCAACATTGCTGTCGCCAATCGTGTCGCCAACATTCTGTGTTGTGAAATCAAATCCGGCAACTTCGTCAAAGTCGACGAAATAGGTGCCTGCTGCCAGATTGTCGAAAAGATAGGTGCCATTGGCAGCCGTTGTTTGGGATTGAAGGACGTTCTGGTCGGCATCAAGCAAGTAGACAGTCACACCTGCCGCTACGGCGTTCACGGCATCGCCTTGGCGACCATCCCGGTCGGCATCCACGAACAGGGTATCGCCAAGCTGGGCGGTCATGGGGTCGTTGCCGTCGTTCGGGCCGTCGTCATCGTCATAGCACAGATCGTCAACAGCACCCGACCCGTCAAGAACGACTTCAAGTTTGGAAACACCCTCAAAACCCAGATCAACCGTCGCTTTGGTGTTGTCCTGAAGGTTCGGAATGTCCACCGATCCGATCAGGTTACCGTCAGCATCGTAGGCATTGATTTCGCCACCTTCTTCGGTGTCGATTACAACGATAGATGACACGTTCGTCGGATCATCAAAGTCGAACGTCAGCGTGCCGCCCTTGCCGTTGTCATCCGGGTCGGAACTGTCATTGTCTTCCGAGATGATCAGGACATTTCCGTCGCCGATGGAAAGATCTGAATCGCCACCGCTGATATTGTCAGTGTCGAAGATCATCGCTTGGCTTTCAATGGTTTGGTCGATGAAGCTCACCTTATCGATACGCCCCAGTTCGCCACCATTTGAATCGTTGTAGACGATTGTGACTGTGTCGCCTTGGGCGATGTCTATGGCGTTAGGCAATACGAAGGTCGAGAATTCACCGCCCCAATCCCGGCCATTTGTCCAGCCGCTTCCGCCTTCTTTTCCACTGACTTCAAAGCTTCCCACATTCACGCCGTTGACCAAGACATCGACGATCCCGGCGCCGTCGCATTCATCCTGAATGTCGATAGCGATTTTGTAGGAATCCGTCGGGCCGGTGAACGCAGTTTCAAGCTCGCCATACGAGCCGGTTTTGACATGCTCACCATCGGACGCCCGGCAGTTCTGGACGACCGATGCGCTTGTGATCGTGTCGAAATCTTCTGCTTCAATGACAAAAACGTTGTTCTTGTTGTTGCCGTTGGCGACCGCTGTAATGGTCACACCTTCGTACTGATCAGTGACGACAGTACCACGGGGCAGGTCGTTGAAACTGATCTTTGTGTAGCCGTCCGGGCAATCGGAGCACGCATCGCCCGTTGCTGTCAGCTTAACGTCGTCAATCTGGATAACTTCGTTCCGAGCGCTGATGCTGCTGATGAACTTGATCTGGATTTTTTCAGCACCCTCGGGAAGGTCGATCGCCGCATAGCTCAGGTCGGTATATGTTTCCCCAAAGGTCATACCACTGACCGAACCTTTGAATTCGCCGCCGCTTAACCGGAATTCATCAAGAACAATCGTCTCACCATCGACAACCAAAACAACCTTCAGCGAGTCAGCTGACTCAAAAGGGTCAATGCAAGGTGTTTTAATCCGGAATGAAAGTGCAGCCTCAGTCTGACCGCTCAGCTCAGCAGGGGCAAACTTCAGAACACCATCATTGCAGCCGTTTGTATACAGTGCGTCGTTTTTGACTTTCCAGTCGCCATCACTCTTGATGCTGTCGATATCGCCGATCTTTCCAGAATCGAAGTTCTCGTCAATCAGAACAACAGTGCCGCCATCGCATGTATCGGGTTCTGGCGTATCGTCGTCATTACACCCTTTGCCGACCTTGTCTGACCAATATGATTGGAGATATAGCTGAAAGTTGGTGATGGCCCCTGAGGGGCGGCATATCATGGCGTTGTTCACGCGCCGCAATTCTCTGCAGAGAAAAGGATATGCCACATGACGAAGACTATCATCACGACCTTGCCCGATCCACATGGATTTTCAGCTGACCCGTTGACTGACCTTCTGCGTTCAGGTGCGCGCAGCCTGATCCAGCAAGCAGTTGAAGCAGAGCTTTCGGTGTTGTTGGAGGCCTATTCCGGCGACCGGATCGAGGATGGTCGCGCTCGGCTTGTCCGCCACGGGCATTTGCCGGAACGCCAGGTGATGACTGGGATCGGTACTGTGCCGGTCAAGGTGCCGCGCGTGCGAGACCGGGGCGACACCGCTGAGAAAGTCCGGTTCACCTCGACAATCCTGCCGCCCTATTTGCGCAAAGCCAAATCCATCGAAGAACTGCTGCCCTGGCTTTATCTCAAAGGCATTTCCACTGGCGACTTTCACGAAGCACTTGCCGCACTTTTGGGCCCCAATGCAGCGGGGCTGTCATCAACGACAATTTCTCGGCTTAAAGCTGACTGGTGGGACGACTACGACCGCTGGCAACGCCGCGATCTCAGCACGCGCCGGTTCGTCTACATC
>NZ_SMZO01000006.1 GCF_004358675.1 Meridianimarinicoccus aquatilis
GTAACCGCACCATTGGCACCGCCTGCCTGACGCTGGGGCGATGATCTAAGATACGTGTTTAACGACGTCGTTAACGACGTGTCTTATGCGGGGTCATCGATGCGTGGTGAAATTCTTGGGGTCGAGCGACGGCGTTTCTGGCGTGACGAGGACAAGCTCGAGATTGTCATGTCGGTTGGGATAGACGGGGCGACGGTGACGCAGGTGGCGCAACGCCATGAGGTTACGCGGCAACAGATTTACGCCTGGCGGCATGATCTCAAGAAGAAGGGCCTGTGGACGCCCAATGCCGGGGCGCTTTTCTACCCTTTGGATATGCCAGTGTCGGCGGGGCAGCCTACGGCAGCTGATACGTCGCCACCAGTTGCAGTCGAATTGCGCTTACGGTGCGGCCATCGCCTTCATTTTGATAGCACGATAGACCCGGCCGCGCTGACGTCCTTGATCCGTGCCGTGGAAGCCGCATGATCGGCCCTGGCACCGGCGTTCGCGTGTATCTGGCCTGCGGTGTGACGGATATGCGAAAGGGGATCGCCGGGCTGGCGGCACTTGCCCAAGATGTGCTGCGTCAGAAACCCGCCAGTGGGGCGGTGTTTGCGTTCCGGGGACGGCGTGGTGACCGGCTGAAGCTGCTCTACTGGGACGGTCAGGGGTTTTGCCTCTATTACAAGGTGCTTGAGCGGGGGCGTTTCCCTTGGCCGAGCGCCAAGGATGGGGCGGTGCGGCTGACCTCTGCACAGCTCGCGATGCTCTGGGAAGGCATCGACTGGCGGCGTCCCGATTGGGGCGCTCCGCCTGCGCGGGTCGGGTGATTTTGCGACCTGATTTGCTTTATTTATATGGTGCTATAGCCTGATTTTTGGTAGTCAGGCGCATGTCGAAACCTGATGAAAATTTGCCTGATGATCCCGCTGAATTGAGGGCGATGATCGCGGCTTTGCAGGTAGAAAATGCTCGGATCGAGGCAGAGAACGCCAAGATGTCGGCGACATTGCGTGTCCATGATCAACTGGTTCAAGCGTTGCGCCTGCGGATCGCCAAGTTGCAGAAACTGGCCTTTGGCAAGTCCTCGGAAAAGGTCGAGCGCGAAATCGAGCAGCTGGAACTGGCGCTCGAAGACCTGTTGGTCGCCGTAGCGGAAAACGATGACGCGCCCATCGACGAAGGGCAGGATGAACCGTCACCGGAAGCTGCCGATGCACCCGCTTTGCGCCGCCGACCACGGGTCTCGGATACGACCCCACGCGAGCGGCGTGAACTGGACCCCGGCACCTGCTGCCCTGACTGTGGCGGCGATCTTCGCGTGGTGGGCGAGGATGTCAGCGAACTCCTCGACATGATCGCCGCGCAGATGAAGGTGATCCAGATCGCCCGGATCAAGAAGTCCTGCCGCCGCTGCGAGCGGATCGTGCAGGAACCCGCGCCAAGCCGTCCGATCCCGGGCAGTATGGCAGGCCCGAACCTGCTGGCGCATGTGCTGGTCTCGAAGTTCGACGACCACCTTCCGTTATATCGCCAGCACGAGATCTTCGCCCGCATGGGGGCGGACATCCCCGAAAGCACGCTGGTCGGCTGGTGTGGCCGCGCCATGAAGGCCCTGTCGCCGCTGATCGAGCGCATTGAGGCTGACATCATGGGCAGCGATTTGCTGCACGCAGATGATACGCCGATCCGGGTGTTGGACCGCTCCAAGAAAGACAAAGGGCTTGGCAAAGGTGTGAAGCAAGGCCGGATCTGGGCCTATGTGCGCGATCAGCGCCCATGGGCGGGTGCCGCGCCACCCGGTGCGGTCTATCGGTTCGCACCGAACTGGAAGGAAGAGCACATCCTCAGCCATCTGGCCAATGCCCGCGGCATCCTGCAGGCGGACGGCTACAAGGGCTATGCCAAGCTTTACGAGCCTGAACCCAATAGTGGGCGGCGTTTGCGAGAGGCAGCCTGTTGGGCCCATCTGCGGCGTGACTTCCATGATTTTTGGACCTCGACAAAATCCGAGATTGCCCGCGAGGCGCTCGACCGGATCGGCAAGCTTTACGACATCGAGCGCGACATTAACGGTCAACCCGCTGGTGTCCGCCATGCCGCACGTCAACAGTTGAGCCAACCAAAGGTCACGGCCTTCTTTGCTTGGTCAGAGCAACAACTCCTGCGCATTCCGGGCAAAAGCGATCTGGCCAAGGCATTCCGCTATGGCCTCAGTCGACAGGAGGCCTTCAGCCTGTTCCTGACCGATGGCCGCGTCGCTATCGACAACAATCCCGCCGAGCGCGCCTTGCGTCCAATTGGCATTGGAAGGAAAAATTGGCTATTTGCAGGGGCCGATACCGGTGCGGAAACCCTCGCTCGCGCTATGACCATCATCGAAACCGCCAAGCTCAACGGTCTCGACCCGCAGGCCTATCTCGCCGACATCCTCGACCGCATCCACGATCACAAAATCAACAGGCTCGATGAATTATTACCGTGGAATTGGGCGCCGCTGGCATCCACAACCGATAGTCAAGCCGCATAAGCTGCGGTCTCAATGGCGCGGTTACAGCAATTCGCAGCCTCAAACGGTACATCACGGGCAATATCTTCGGCATCATCATGCGGCGCCAGAAGCAGATCAATCGGTCCCAGATCGCCGCTTGACTCTTAGAAGGGCGTCCAGTGCAGTCGGTTCACATCTTTTGCGTGGACCGATCGGTTGGGCAAAACCGGTGTGCGCATCTCGATGGACGGCAAAGGCCGGTTCTTCGACAACATCTTGGTGGAGCACCTCTGGCAAAGCCTGAAATACGAATGCGTTTATCTGCACGCCTTGGAGACCGGATCAGAGGCAAAGGCCGGCGTCGGAAAATGGATCGAGTTCTACAACCGCAAACGCCCCCATTCAGCTCTTGGCGGCAAACCTCCAGCCGTGGTCAATTGGCGGAGAAAAAATGAAACCAAACCCGGACAGCAGGAGCAGAGAGTAGCTTAGTCTACGCGGAAAGCTGTCCAAAGATCGGGGAGTAGCTCAACACACCCCCCCCCAAAAAAAACACCAATGATGAACCTGCCTATTTCAAGCCCCACCCCTGTCTCGCGGGAGACACTCTATTCCTATCTGGCGCGGCTCGCGGCAGTCTGGCGCACGGGTGCCCCTGAGCTCGCCTATGACATGGGTGCCCCGTTCAAGCGGCTTTTGGACCAGGATAGGGAGGCGCTCGAAGCGGTTGCCGATTGGGCGAAACTGTCCCCAGATGTTATGACTGAGCTGTTGTCTTGGACCGGGGTCAGGGCGGGGAATTTCCGGATGCAATTCCGAGGCGAGCTCTATGTTTCAAGAGCGCTTCGGAACCCGATCATGCGAGGATGCCCCTTCTGCCTGCGCGAGGACACCGTCGATGCGACGGACGCGGCCCATGCTGCGATGATCATGCGGGGGGATTGGCAATTGCGCGAGGCGACGCTCTGCGTGCGTCACGGCCACCCGCTGGTACCTCTCTGGCAGGCCACCGCCCCCCGGGATCGCTTCGACGTTGGCGCTCGTCTGCGCGAAATTGAGGCCGATATCCTGTCCGGGGCGTTAGACCGGCCGCTACGGGATCCGTCCGCCTACGACCTCTGGCTTGATCGGCGGCTGGAACAAGGAACGGATGACACATGGCTGTCAAATCATTCAGTCTACGTTGCGACCACCATGTGTCGTCTGCTGGGGCAAGCCCTATTGAAAGAGGCTATCACCGACGATGGTCAGGCGACAGACCTGATGCATGCGACCGGGTTCAATTTGGCGGTGGCCGGGGAGGCCGCGATCCGGACCACCCTTGATCAAATGGCGGGTCGTGCAAAGGGAGCTTCGGATGAACCGGCAATAGTCTTCAGCCATCTCTACAAGACATTGAACCGCGACTATTTGACTGATCCAGGATTTGACACGTTCCGGGACATTCTGCGCGACTGCATTCTCGAAAACTGGCCCTTAGGGCCCGGCGAGTTGGTTCTGGGGCAGTTGGTTCCCGAGAGGCGCTTACATTCCGTCACGACGGCGTCGAAAGACACAGGGATCGGCACGAAAGTTCTGGAGCATTTTCTGGCGGAGGCCGGGGCCATCGCGGCGGATGATCCGCGACCCCCAAACCGAAAACTATTCGATGCCCGGGCCTATGCCGGACTTCTGGCGGAAATCCCCACCCTAGTCGGGCCGATCGCCATGCGGACAGCGATGGGGGCTACGCGGATGGAACTGATGGCCTTGGCCGAGGAGGGGCTGCTGATCCCCCGGACCCGGGTTGAGAAGGTGAAGAACCCGTGGCGCATCTCGGACGGGGTCGCTTTTGTGGCGGCGCTACCCGCCGGAGCCTGCCATGTCACTGAGGATGACACGGAATGGGAGACCCTGCTTCTCGGATGTCGGCGCAGCGGCGTACCCTTGTCGGAGTTCGTACGGGCCATTGGCGACCAGCGTCTTACCGTCGGACAGCGCGCAGGTGTGAACGGCTTCCATGGGATCGTCGTACCGAAATCCGAGGTGGAAGTGATCGCCGCGCCGTCCCGTGCTGTTCGGGACATGGTTCTCGAGGCAATCCCGGGGAGCATGGCCGCGGCGGAATTCGGGCGCTCCGTCGGCCTTCGTGATGGTGGGGTGTTTCAGGCGATGATCGACGCTGGGCATGTCCCCGCCCATCAGGTCGTGAACCCCCGGACGGGGCGGCCGCAATACCGGATGGCACCGGAGGATATGGCGACGTTTCACCGCCGCTTCGTGACCCTGACGACTCTGTCCGCCGAGACGGGTCAGCATCGCAATACCCTGAGAGGCCTTCTTGCCGCCCGCTGGATTTCCCCGTTCGCGCCCGATGGACAGGATTTTGGCGCGGTTTATTTGAGGGCGGATGTCGCGGCGGTCATGCAATGACCTGACCTCAAGATAAAGGTCAGCCTTGGATAGCTTCCCTCGATCAAATTCCCGACTTTTGCAAAAAAGTCGGCGTTTGCGCGCCGAGCGACAGGCAACCTATTATGCGATGGCGACCCCGGAAGGAATCGAACCCTCAACCTGCCGATTAGAAGTCGGCTGCTCTATCCAGTTGAGCTACGGGGCCAAACGCCTGCGCTTTTCATATGCGCACGGCGCAGGCTGCTAAAGGCCGAATTGACCCTTTGACAGGTTTTTTTCCGCTCAGGCGGGGCAATCTGACTTGGATCAATGTTTAATTCCAAAAAATGCATATGAAAGATGCAGGCTTTTTGATTTTGATGGAGTGCTTCCAATGCTACGCCTTGCTTCGCTTCTTTACTCACTGATCGGCACAACACTTGCGGGTAGTGCGATCGTGGTCGCCCTTGTCGCGGGTTTTGACGGACTGCAGGGGATTGTGGTCGCTGCTGCGGTTGGGGCATTGCTTGCGTTACCCGTGTCGTATGTCATCGCGCAAAAGCTGTACGCCCGATAGATTTACCTATCCAGCCATGTCGTGACGGCGGCTTCGAAGTCGCGCGGCTTTTCGGCGTGAAGCCAGTGTGCGGCGCCCGGAATCTTGACCAACTGTCCCTTTGGGAACAGCGTTTTCATCGTTGGGCGGTGTTCGGGGCGGACGTAGTCTGATGCGCCGCCTGCAAGAAAAAGCGTTGGTTTTGTATAGCTTTTGCTGTCTGCCTCCGGAAAGGTCATGATCAACGGCATGTCGCGTTCCAAGGTGTCGAGATTGAGGCGCCAGCATTTTTCAGCGACATCAAGGGATTGCACCAGAAAGGCGCGGATGGCGAGTTCTGGTATGGCGGGCCGCAGTTGCCGGTCGGCGTCGGAGCGCGTCTTGACCGCGCCAAGGTCTACGGCGCGCATGGCCTTGATGTATTGAAGCTGGCTGTGCTCATAGGCGACCGGAGCGATGTCGGCGACGATCAACCGGGCCACCAGATCAGGTTGTGTCAGGGCCAGCCACATGGCTGCCTTGCCGCCCATGGAATGGCCCAGAACATCCATCTCGCCGCCGTTTTCCAGAATGACCTGTGTAAGGTCGCCTGCCATATCTGGATAAGAATGGCTTTGTGTCCAAGGGCTTGCGCCATGGTTTCGCATGTCTACGGTCACCACTGGCCGCGTCTTGGACAGGTTGCGTGCGATAACGCCCCAGTTGCGACCGGACCCGTAAAGACCATGCACGATGAGCAGGGGGCGCGCGCTGCTGTCTGCGGCGGCGTCGGTGTGGTGATAGGTGGCGAGCATGGGGTCTCCGTCGGCTGGGTAAGGGGGTTATCCGGCTGTGGCTGTCAAACTGTCAAGCGCCCAAGCCGCGCATTTTCGACTGTAAGAGTTCTGTAGGAGTATTGTAGGAGTCCTGTAGGAGTCGCATCCAAGGGTTGCGCGGGCCTGAGCGGGGGACATTGTAGATGACAGATCAAAGCATCAGCGGGCGCAACAATGCACTCGCGCGTCACCTTGGCGAGAAGCTGGATGTCCCCGGTGACACCCTGGATACCGTTCTGCGCCGGGCCGGGCGCGAGATCCCGAGGCGCCTGCGCGGCGAGGCGCGGTATCTGGTCGAAGCCGAAACCATGGCGCAGCATCCCAAGCTTTACCATATGGTCGACAAGGCCCGGATGAAACGGGCGGACCGGGCGCTGCGCGGGGCCGTGCGGGGGCGTGATCCGAAACAGGAACGCAAGGATCGGATGCTCGGGACGCTGGCGGGCATCGCGTTTGGTCTGGTCGTGTTCTTTGCGGTGCTGATCTGGTTTCTGGCGTGGCGCGGGATGATCGGGCCGGGCACCTGAGCCAAGCACAAACGCAAACGGCGCAGCCCAGAAGGACCGCGCCGCGCAAAAGTTTCAAACGATCCGAAGATCAGAGCGTCGGGTAGATCGGGAAGCGCCCGCACAGTTCCAGCACTTCGGACTTTACCTTGGCTTCCACGTCTGGGTTGCCTTCGCCGTCTGAGGCGGCCAACCCGTCAACAACCTGAACGATCCAATCCGCGATCTGGCGGAATTCATCTTCGGCAAAGCCGCGTGTGGTGCCCGCCGGGCTGCCAAGCCGGATGCCCGAGGTGATCATCGGCTTTTCGGTATCGAAGGGGATGCCGTTCTTGTTGCAGGTGATATGTGCGCGGCCGAGTGCGGTTTCAGTCGCGTTGCCTTTCACGCCCTTGGGCCGCAGGTCCACCAACAGCAGGTGGGTGTCTGTGCCGCCTGTAACGGTGCCAAGCCCACCTTTGATCAACTGATCCGACATGGCCTGGGCGTTCTTCACGACCTGTTCCATGTAAGTCGTGAATTCGGGACGCAGCGCTTCGCCGAATGCCACAGCCTTGGCGGCGATCACGTGCATCAGCGGTCCGCCCTGAATGCCGGGGAAGATGGCGGAGTTGAATTTCTTCGCAAGCGCCTCGTCATTGGTGAGGATCATGCCGCCACGCGGGCCGCGCAGGGTCTTGTGTGTGGTTGTGGTCGCCACATGGGCGTGTGGGAAGGGCGATGGGTAGGCCCCCGTTGCCACGAGACCTGCGAAATGCGCCATGTCCACCAAGAGGTAGGCACCCACCATGTCCGCGATTTCGCGGAAGCGCTTGAGGTCAAGAACGCGAGGGATCGCCGACCCGCCTGCGATGATCATCTGTGGCTGATGCTCTTTCGCCAGTCGTTCGATCTGATCGTAATCTGGCAGAAGATCGTCTTTGCGTACGCCGTATTGCACGGCGTTGAACCATTTGCCTGACTGGTTGGGGCGCGCACCGTGGGTCAGGTGGCCGCCGGCATCAAGGCTCATGCCCAGAATGGTGTCGCCGGGTTGCAGCAGAGCGGTGAACACACCTTGGTTCGCTTGGCTGCCCGAGTTTGGCTGCACGTTTGCGAAGCCGCAGTTGAAGAGCTTGCAGGCGCGCTCGATAGCGAGATTTTCGGCGATGTCCACGTATTGGCATCCACCATAGTAGCGCCGACCGGGGTAGCCTTCGGCGTATTTGTTGGTCATCACCGAACCCTGCGCTTCCATGACCGCGCGGCTGACGATGTTTTCGGATGCGATCAGTTCAATCTCGTCGCGCTGGCGACCAAGTTCGCTGGTGATCGCGCCGAAGAGTTCTGGGTCGCGGCTGGTCAGGCTTTCGGTGAAAAAGCCGGTATCACGATGGGGTGCGTTCATCCTGGTCAACCTTCCTTGTGGGGGTTTGCTGGCAAATGGCCTTGGGCGCTGTTTAGTCCACTGTCGTGGGCAAAAAAAGGCCTCTCCAAGACGCTTTTCGTCCCATTTGCGAATTGGTGCGCGGTTTCAGGGGGTTGTTTTTGTCGCAAGCGCCGGTCAAGAGTCGCAAAAGGCAGGACTGGGCGCTTGGACAGCATGAAAAAGATATCATTTCTGGCTGGCGAGTCGCCTGTTGCACAAAGCGCCCGGCGCGAATTGTCGGCGATCTATGGTCATGTCGCCCCGGAAGCCGCAGATGTAATTGTCGCGCTTGGCGGGGATGGGTTCATGCTCTCGACCTTGCACGGAACCGAGCATTTGACCGTGCCGGTCTATGGCATGAACCGCGGTACCATCGGCTTTTTGATGAACGAGTATTCCATCGTCGGGTTGCACGACCGTTTGGTGGCCGCCGAAGAGACGGTGATCAATCCGTTGACCATGCGCGCCGGGACGGCGGGCGGCGGTGTGCATCATGCTTTGGCGATCAACGAAGTGTCGTTGTTGCGGGCTGGTCCGCAAGCGGCCCGGTTGAAGATCAGCATTGATGGGCGTGAACGGATGCCAGAGTTGGTTTGTGATGGGGCGCTGGTCAGCACGCCTGCCGGGTCGACGGCGTATAACTATTCCGCCCATGGTCCGATCTTGCCGATCGGGGCAGAGGTTTTGGCGTTGACTGCCATGGCGGCCTTCCGCCCGCGTCGGTGGCGGGGGGCGTTGTTGCCGAAAGCCGCCCATGTACGGTTTGATGTCCTGGATCCCGAAAAGCGCCCCGTCATGGCCGATGCAGACAGCCGGTCGGTGCGGGATGTATTGTGGGTGGAAGTGCGCAGCGAGCCAAAGATACAGCACAGGCTGATGTTCGATCCCGGTCATGGCCTGGAAGAACGACTGTTGCGCGAACAGTTCGAGTAGCGCGCCGGGCAGGGACCCGCCCGGCGCAGTGTGATCAGTTCGCCGATTCTGGCGCCTTGGCGTACCCGAGGGCCTCAAGGCTTGTCTTGATTTCGTCCAGGATTGCCGGATCATCGATGGTGGCAGGCAGTTTGAACGGTTCGCCATCGGCCAGCTTTACCATCGTCCCGCGCAGGATTTTGCCAGACCGTGTTTTGGGCAGGCGATCCACCACCGCGCAGAGTTTGAACGCGGCGACGGGGCCAATTTTCTGACGCACCAGCGTGACACATTCCTTGACGATATCCGCCTCGGGCCGGTCGACCCCTTTGGTCAGGCAAACAAAGCCCATGGGCAGTTGCCCTTTGAGTTGGTCAGCGACCCCGATCACCGCACATTCAGCCACATCGGGATGAGAGGCGAGCACCTCTTCCATGCCGCCGGTGGACAGGCGGTGCCCGGCCACGTTGATCACGTCATCGGTGCGCGCCATGATGTACAGGTAGCCGTCTTCGTCGATCATGCCCGCATCGCCGGTTTCATAGTAGCCGGGGAAATGTTCGAGATAGCTTTTGCGGAAGCGCGCCTCGGCATTCCACAGGGTGGGGAGCGTTCCGGGGGGCAGGGGCAGTTTGATCGCGATTGCGCCCAGCTCGCCCGGTTTCATCTGGTGACCGCCTTCATCAAGGATCTGCACGTCATAGCCGGGCATTGCCACGGACGGGCTGCCGATCTTGACCGGAAGCTCTTCGATCCCGATGGGGTTGGCGGCGATGGCATAGCCGGTTTCGGTTTGCCACCAGTGGTCGATGACCGGCACGCCCAGCATGTCTTGCGCCCAGTGGATTGTATCGGGGTCGGCCCGTTCGCCGGCAAGAAACAGGGCGCGCAGGCAGGACAGGTCGTACTTCGCCAGGTATTCGCCTTTGGGGTCTTCACGTTTGATCGCGCGGAAGGCCGTGGGGGCGGTGAAGAAGACCGACACGTTATGTTCCTGTATGACGCGCCAGAACGTGCCGGCATCAGGGGTGCCGACGGGCTTGCCTTCGAAGACAATCGTTGTGCAGCCATGCACCAGCGGCGCGTAGCAGATATAGCTGTGGCCAACGACCCAGCCCACGTCAGAGGCTGCCCAGAAGACCTCGCCTGGGTTGACGCCGTAGACGTTGGTCATTGTCCATTCCAGCGCGACGAGGTGCCCGCCGGTTGCGCGAATGACTCCCTTTGGCGCGCCGGTGGTGCCGGACGTGTAGAGGATATAGGCGGGATGGTTGCCTTCGACGGGCAGACAGTCCGCAGGGGCGACGCCGAACTGGAAGCCGTGCCAGTCAACGTCGCGGCCCTCTTCGAGCTTGGCAACTTCCTGCTCGCGCTGGAAAATAACGCAGAATTCTGGCTTGTGGGTGGCCGCTTCAATCGCGCCGTCAAGCAGCGGCTTGTAATGGACCACGCGGCCCGGCTCCAACCCGCAGGAGGCGGCGATGATGCATTTGGGTTGCGCATCGTCGATCCGCACCGCCAGTTCGTTGGCCGCGAAGCCGCCGAACACCACCGAGTGGATTGCGCCGATCCGCCCGCAGGCGAGCATGGCTTCCAATGCTTCGGGAACCATCGGCATGTAGATGATGACCCGGTCGCCCTTGCCGACGCCCTTTGCCCGCAACGCACCGGCCAGAGACGCCACACGGTCGCGCAGTTCGGTATAGGTTATTTCGTGCTTGGAATGGGTGATCGGGCTGTCATGGATGATCGCGATGCGATCGCCGTTTCCTGCTTCGACGTGACGGTCAACCGCGTTCCAGCAGGTGTTGACCATGCCATCGGTGTACCATTCGTAGAGCGGCGCATTCTCGTCAGACAGGGCGCGGCTTGGCGCAGTGTCCCAATCGATTTTCCCGGCTTGCTCCATCCAGAACGTTTCCGGATCCGCTTTCCATGCGTTGTAAATGTCACTGTATGCCACGGTATTCCTCCTGCGCCGCTGCCATGACCTAAGGGACGTGCTTGCATTTAGGCAAGTGGAACGTGCTGCGCTTCGACGTCACGGTTGGCGCTAACGACCATGCAAGGCCCCGTTTGTTCGTTGTGGCATAGGGGCGCGGCGTCGGTTCCAGCGCAACTTGCCGCGCCCCATGTCGTTGTCCGTCAGCCGTATTCGGCGACCGGTGTGCCTGCGATTGCAGCCATGTTGAGAAGGCCGCGCACGGTGACGCCTGGCGTCGCGATGTGGACGCGGTTGCCCATGCCCATCAGGATCGGCCCGACTTCGAGCCCGCCCGCGCGGGCCTTGAGCGTGTTGCGCACAGCGGATGCCGCGTCGGAGTTGGCAAAGACAAGCGCATTGGCCGGCCCCGTGAAGCGCGAGTGTGAGAACACTCTGTCGCGCAGGGCCGGGGTCAAGGCAGTGTCCACATTCATTTCGCCTTCATAGGCAAAGTCACGCGGCGTGCTGTCGAGAATGGCAAGCGCGGCGCGCATGGTTTGCCCTGATCGGTTGTTCAGGTTGCCAAATTCACTGGACGAACACAGCGCGATGGCGGGTTCCACGCCGAAGCGGCGCATGTGGCGCGCGCAACCGATCACGCTTTCGGCCAATTGCTCGGGGGTGGGTTCCGGGTTCACATGGGTGTCTGCAATGAACAGGGGGCCGCCTTCGCCGATCACCAAGGACAGGGCGCCCTTGGGTTGAAGTGACTTTGTTCCAAGGATTTGCGTGACATAGTTCAAGTGCCACAGATACTGACCAAAGGTGCCGCAGATCATGCTGTCGGCTTCTTCGCGGTGCACCATGATCGCGCCGATGGCCGTGCTGTTCGTGCGCATGATGGCGCGGGCAAGGTCCGGTGTGACCCCGCTGCGTTCCATCAAGGACAGATAGGTTTCCCAGTAATCGCGATAGCGCGGATCGTTTTCCGGGTTCACCACGGCGAAATCGACATCGGGGCGAATGGTCAGCCCGGCGCGTTCGCACCGGGTGGCGATGACATCGGGGCGGCCGATGAGGATCGGCGTTTCGGTGGTTTCCTCGATGACCGCATGGGCGGCGCGCAACACGCGTTCATCTTCGCCTTCTGCAAAGACAATGCGGCGGCTGGCCTTGGATGCAGCTTGGAAGACAGGGCGCATGATCATAGCTGATTTGAACACCGACCCGTCCAGGTCCGCCTTGTATTGGGCGAGGTTTTCAAGCGGACGTTCTGCAACGCCCGATTTCATGGCTGCACCTGCCACGGCAGTGGCGACCACGCCCATCAGGCGTGGATCGAACGGTTTGGGGATCAGGTAATCTGCGCCAAAGGACAGTTGTTCACCCTGATACGCTGCGGCGGCTTCTGCGCTTGTTGTGGCGCGGGCCAGTGCGGCGATACCTTCGACGCAGGCGATTTGCATCTCATCGTTGATTTCGGATGCGCCAACATCCAGTGCCCCGCGAAAGATGAACGGGAAGCACAGAACGTTGTTTACCTGATTGGGGAAATCTGACCGGCCCGTTGCGATGATGGCATCCGGCGCAACGGCCCGCGCCGCGTCGGGCATGATTTCCGGCGTTGGATTGGCCAAGGCGAAGATGATCGGGCGCTTGCCCATTTTCCCGACCATGTCCGGGGTGAGCACACGTGGACCGGACAACCCAAGGAACAGATCGGCGCCATCGATAACGTCATCCAGCGTGCGCAGATCCGACGCTTGGGCGAAAGCGGCCTTTTGCGGGTTCATGTCCTGCTCGCGCCCTTCGTGCACCAGCCCATGAATGTCGCACAGCCAGACATTTTCGCGTTTAACGCCAAGTTTCAGCAGCATGTTCAGGCAGGCAATCCCGGCGGCGCCGCCGCCAGTCGACACGACTTTGATCTCGGAAAAGTCCTTTTTCGCGACGCGCAGGGCATTGGTTGCCGCTGCGCCGACGACGATGGCGGTGCCGTGCTGGTCATCGTGGAACACGGGGATATTCATGCGCTTGCGGCAAATTTCTTCGACAATGAAGCAATCAGGCGCTTTGATGTCCTCTAGGTTGATCGCGCCAAAGGTTGGTTCCAAGGAGCACACGATATCGGCCAGGCGTTCGGGGTCATCCGCGTTCAGTTCAATGTCGAAACAGTCGATATTCGCAAATTTCTTGAACAGGACCGCTTTGCCTTCCATCACCGGTTTGGACGCCAGCGGGCCAATATTGCCAAGGCCAAGAACTGCCGAGCCATTGGTGACCACGGCCACAAGGTTGCCGCGCGAGGTGTAGCGGCGGGCGGTCAGCGGGTCTTTGGCGATTTCTGTGCACGCTTCGGCAACACCTGGTGAATAAGCTCTGGCAAGGTCGCGCCCGTTCGCAAGGGGTTTGGTGGCTCGTATCTCAAGCTTACCCGGGCGTGGAAATTCGTGATAATAAAGGGCTTCGTTGCGCAGGCTATCGCCGCCATCCGTGCTCATTGTCGTCTCCCCGTGGTTTTGTCTTTGTGGTATCCCATACGACAGGTCAAGGCTATGCCCCAAGTCGCATGCCTGCCGGTCTTGTGTGTGTTGCGGCCCCTTGCAAAGCCTTTGCAGTCGCCGCAATCTTGGGCCAGTCACCCCTTGGAGGTTTGGATGGATCTTGTCAGCGCCGCAACCGATGTTCGCGCCCGTGCCTATGCGCCTTATTCCCGGTTTCAGGTTGGTGCTGCGGTGCTGGGGGCGGGGGGCGAAGTGCATGTCGGCTGCAATGTCGAAAATGCGGCCTATCCCGAAGGGACCTGCGCCGAGGCGGGGGCGATTGCGGCCATGATCGCATCGGGCGAGACGCGCATCGCGGCTGTCGCGGTGATTGCCGACAGCCCACGCCCTGTGCCGCCTTGCGGTGGGTGCCGTCAGAAGTTGGCGGAGTTTGCAGGGCCCGATACGCCCGTCACGCTGGCAACGCTGGGCGGTGCGCGGTTTGAGACGACGGTCGGCGCCTTGCTGCCGGGTGCCTTTCGTCAAGACGACATGCCGGCTGACTGACGCATGGATGCACCGACCGTTCTGGCCCGGCTGCGCGCTGGGCGCACATTGGATGACGAGGCACTGCAATGGTTTGCGCGCGGCCTTGCCAGCGGCGTGGTCAGCGATGCGCAGGCCGGCGCCTTTGCGATGGCTGTGTGCAAATCCGGGTTGAATGACGAAGAGACGGCGGCCCTGACCCGTGCCATGCGCGACAGTGGCCGGGTTTTGGAATGGGATCTGCCGGGTCCGGTTCTGGACAAACACTCGACCGGTGGTTTGGGGGATGCGACATCGCTGATCGTGGCGCCTGTGCTGGCCGCGCTGGGGTGTTACGCCCCGTTTCTATCAGGCAGGGGGCTGGGCCATACCGGTGGTACGCTTGACAAGCTCGAAGCGTTGGACGGGCTGAAAACCTCTGTCAGTGAAGAGCGTTTGCGCGCGATTGTAGGCGATGTTGGCTGTGCGATTGTTGGGGCCACGGACCGGATCGCCCCGGCAGACCGGCGGCTGTACAGCATCCGCGACGAGACAAGCACGGTGGACAGTGCAGCGTTGATTACGGCCTCCATCCTGTCGAAGAAACTGGCCGCGGGTGCGGATGCGTTGATTTTGGATGTGAAGGGCGGCAGCGGTGCGTTTATGAAAACCCGCGCCGAGGCCGAAGAGCTTGCCCGCGCGCTGGTTTCGGCGGCAAAGGCTGCCGGATGTGCCACGCGGGCGTTGATTACCGATATGAACCAACCGTTGGGCCCAAGCCTAGGTAATGCGGTCGAGTTGGCCGAAGTTCTGATCGTTTTGCGTGCGCCGCGTCCGGACAGCCGCCTGTGCGCGTTGTCGCTGGCGTTGGCGGGCGAGGTGCTTGCCCTTGCCGGTCGGTGCAGCGATCCGCAATCAGGCGCTCGTGCGGCGTTGGAAGCGTTACAATCGGGCGCGGCGGCGGAAAAATTTGGTGCGATGGTTCATGCGCTTGGCGGCCCGGCGCGATTGCTGGACGACCCCACGAAGTACTTGCCAAAGGCGCCTGTGATCCGTGCCGTGAAGGCCCGAACGGATGGGCGGGTTGCGGCCATTGACGGTGTCGGGCTGGGGCAGGTGGTGGTGCGTCTTGGCGGCGGGCGCCTTCGGTCCGATGATGTGATCGACCCGCGTGTTGGCGTGACCGGTGTCCTGAGCCTTGGCGATACAGTGTCACGGGGCGATGCGATGGCCTTGATCCACGCCGCCACTGACGCCGATGCCGACGCAGCAGAAGGGTTGGTGCAGGCCGCCATACAGATCGGCACCGACGCCGTCTCGCCGCCTTTAGTGCATGGAAGGGTGAACTGATGCCGCGCGCATTTCTTGTCGTCTTGGATAGCGTCGGATGTGGCGGTGCGCTTGATGCCGGGGATTTTGGGGATCAAGGCGCAGATACGCTGGGCCATATCGCAGCAGCCTGTGCGGCAGGCGCTGCGGATGAAGGGCGTCGCGGGCCGCTTTTGACCCCGGTGCTTGACAGTTTGGGCCTGCGCGCAGCGATGGCACTTGCCACTGGGCGCAGCGTGTCACTGGCGGGGGTTCGCCCGGATGCAATTTGGGGCGCAGCGCAAGAAGTGTCGAAAGGCAAGGATACACCGTCTGGCCATTGGGAATTGGCCGGTGTGCCGGTGCCATGGGATTGGGGCTACTTTCCAAAATCTGGCCCCGCCTTTGACGCAGACCTGTGTGCCCATGTCGCGCAATTGGCGGGAACAGACGGGATCTTGGGCAATTGCCTTGCCTCTGGCACAGAGATCATCGCGCGGCTTGGTGATGAGCATCTGCGCAGCGGCTGGCCGATTTGCTATACGTCTTCAGACAGTGTGTTCCAGATTGCCGCTCATGAAGAGGCATTTGGGTTGGACCGTCTTTTGCAATGTTGCGCCGAACTGGCGCCGCACTTGCACGCAAAAAAGATCGGCCGGGTGATCGCCAGGCCCTTTGTCGGCACCGCAGAACAGGGGTTCACCCGCACGCAAAACCGCCGGGACTATGCCATCGCGCCGCCCGCGCCGACTTTATGTGACTGGGTGCAGGAAAGCGGCGGGCGTGTCGACGCGATCGGGAAAATCAAAGACATCTTTTCCGGACGCGGCATCGACAGCGTCGTCAAAGGGCCAGATCACGAGTTGATGACCCATCTGGAGCGCGCGGTGCAAAACGCGCCGGATCATAGCCTGACCTTTGCCAATTTCGTGGAATTCGACAGCCTGTACGGACACCGCCGCGATGTGGCCGGCTATGCGCGGGCGCTGGAATGGGCAGATGCGGGGCTTGGCCGTGTGGCGGCATTGCTGCGCAAGGACGATATGATGATCGTGACGGCGGATCATGGCAATGACCCGACATGGGCCGGAACGGATCACACGCGCGAACGTGTGCCGGTGCTTGGCCTGCGCCCGGGCGCGCGGGGGGGGGACATTGGAATTTGCTCCTTCGCCGACGTGGGGGTGAGCGTGGCCGCCCATTTGGGTGTTCCGGCTCAGGGACCGGGACGGAGCTTTCTGCCATGACGACGCCGAAGATCGAATTGCACCTCCACCTCGAAGGCGCGGCGCCGCCGACCTTGATCCGTGACTTGGCCAAGAAACGTCATGTGAACCTGTCCGGGATCTTTGACAACAATGGCATGTACGCGTTTCGCGATTTCGGTCAATTCCTAAAGGTCTATGAAGCGGCCTGCACGGTCCTGCGTAGCCCGGAAGATTACCATGCATTGACGCTTGCGGTGCTCGAAACACAAGCCGAAGAGGGCGCGATTTACAGTGAGGTGTTCCTGTGCCCGCAATTTTGCGGTGGCGGCGATGTGGCGGCCTGGCGCGATTACGTGGCGGCGGCCCAGGATGCGGCGGCATTGGCCGAGTCGCGCTTTGGGGTTTCCTTGCGGATTATTGCCACGGCGGTCCGGCACTTTGGCCCTGACGCGGCCAAGCGCGCGGCGCTGTGTGCGGCGGAAACGGCGGGCGAGTTTGTGACCGGCTTTGGTCTTGCAGGCGACGAAGGGGCCGGACGGCCGCGCGATTTTGCCTGGGCCTTCGACTTGGCGCGCGAAGCGGAGCTTGGCCTGACCGCACATGCCGGCGAATGGGGCGGCCCGTCTTCTGTCCGGGACACGGTTGATGATCTGCGTGTCTCGCGGGTTGGGCACGGTGTGCGCGCCGTCGAAGATCCGGCCCTGGTTGAAAGGCTGGCGCGCGATGGCATCGTTCTTGAGGTTTGCCCCGGCTCAAACGTCGCGCTTGGTGTCTACCCGAGCTGGCACGCACACCCTGTGGACCGGCTGCGCGAAGCAGGTGTTCCCGTGACAATTTCTACCGATGATCCGCCCTTCTTTCACACCAGCCTTAGCAGAGAATATGACCTATTGAGCGACGCTTTCGGCTGGGATGCAGACACGTTTGCCGCTATCAACCGCACCGCGGTCGATGCGGCTTTTTGTGACGCTCAGACCAAAGCCGACCTGATAAAACGACTGGAGCCCGCCGATGACTGACGCCCCCCAAGTGCCGCACCTGACGGTCGTGGAACACCCTCTTGTGCAGCACAAGCTGACCCATATGCGCGATGTGAACACCTCGACGGGCAAGTTCCGCCAACTTTTGCGAGAGATCAGCCAACTGCTGGCCTATGAGATCACCCGCAACATGGACCTGACATCAAAAACCATCGACACGCCTTTGATGGAAATGGAGGCTCCGATCATTGACGGCAAGAAGATGGCGCTGATTTCCATTTTGCGTGCGGGTAACGGGTTGCTCGACGGTGTGCTCGAACTGGTGCCATCGGCACGGGTCGGATTTGTTGGCCTTTACCGCGATGAAGAAACGCTTCAGCCGGTTCAATACTATTTCAAGGTGCCCGATGGGCTTGGCGACAGGTTGGTGATTGCCGTGGACCCGATGCTGGCAACTGGCAATTCTTCGGCGGCAGCGATCGACTTGCTTAAGGGCGCTGGGGCCACGAACATCCGCTTCCTGTGCCTTCTGGCCGCGCCAGAAGGGGTGGCACGCATGAAGGAAGCGCACCCCGATGTGCCGATTGTGACCGCCGCGCTTGACACGGGGCTGACCGACAAAGGGTATATCTATCCCGGTCTTGGAGATGCCGGCGACCGGATGTTCGGCACAAAATGATCTTGCGCGCGCTTTGCGTCACCATGGCGGCGGGCAGTGCGATGGCGCAGCCCGCTGAAACGCCGCCAGCCGAATTTGACGGGGCCAGCTATGTCGACAGTGCCGGTTGTGCGTTTCAACGCGCAGAGCTGGACGGGAAAACGGTCTGGGCGCAATGGCTGGATGGGGCAGGTGCGCCGCGCTGCGGGTTGGAACCGACGGTCCCGCAGTCTGCATCGGAAGCTTTGCCGCGCATTCCGCCCAGCCGCGCCGGCGCCATCCCTGATTTCCCGGTTTCCGGGTTCTATGTTCAGCTTGGCGCATTCACGGGCACGCGACGGGCAGACCGCATCACAACGGATTTGACCGGGTTGGGGTACAGCCTGCTGCGGCAAGATTTTCCGCGTCTCTTTGTGCTGTTCGCGGGGCCGTTCCCCGACGCGCAAACCGCGAGCGACGCCCGCATCGATTTGCGCGGACGCGGGTTTCCTGACGCGTTCTTGCGGGAAAAGCCCTGAAACGCCGCACCGAGTTGAAAAGGCGGCAGCACGGCGCATCAATGTGGGGTCGGCTACGGGCAAAAAGCGCGAGACAGTTGGTTTGGCGCGGCAGTGCATAAAAGGTTCGGTGCACGCCGAAGATTTAAGCCGCAGACATCGCGGGTACCGCGTTCATACGGTGTGACGCGTCGGTGGTATTGACACGTATAGGTCGTATTTTCCAGACTGTGCAAAGGGGCGGTGAGCCTCCTAGACTGCTGCAAATTTATGTCAATTTATAGGATTGAAGATGTCAGCTTATGAACTGGGAAGGGCGGCCTATTCCCATGCGAAGTACACGCTTGTCATTGGGGCGAACAATCAAGCAGACAACATGAAAAAGACTGGCGGCTGGGCTGGGGTCGCGGTGGATCGGTCGCGCTATACCGGCGAGCGGTGGGTCAAGCACAACACTGGTTGGGAGCATGACGGGGTAAAGTGGGTCAAAAAGCGGGGCACTTGGAAACTGGAATACCCCACTGGCAAGATCCAACGCCCCAGCACGGCCACAAGCAATCACGACTTTTATCTGGAACTGGCGGAGAGGGCGAAAACCCATCGGGCGGGCAACTGCGGTGAAAACGCCGCGGTGGTCTATGCGTATCTGTTCGAGAAGGCGCAAGGCGCGGGGATCGGTAAGGTGCAGTATATCAGCTGCAAGGAGCCGAATGACCACTGCTTTGTTCTGATCGGTGACAAGTGGGATGGTGGATCAATTGTCGTGGACCCGTGGTGGGGTGTGATGTGCACGGGGGATGATGTGGTCTATCAAACCGGGCGATGCTTCTTTTCCGAAGATGATGATCCGCACGACATGCAGGCCTATGTGGCGGCGCATGGGGTCGATGTGATGGCGAGTTTCGATACGTGACCGGAGCGTCAGAGCTTTGTTGTATTGCGTGATCCCTTGGCTGGTGAGTTACAAGGGCCGCTTCCGACCCGAGGGTGCGGGCGGGGCGTGCCGCCGGGCACCGTCGCTTAATAGGTAGGTCACGCAACAACATCTACGAGCTTTAGTCGGCCACTACGTCTTTCTATTCTGATGCAATCCGAAAAACGCTCAGTAGCCAACTCAATGCTTCTGGTTTTAAGATGGCGAGCGCTGAGGTCGCCAGGGGAAGAAAAAACGAAACTAGAAAATCTGTAGAGCGTTTCTGGGCATGAGAGGCGAAATTTGCAAGGCTCTGATATTTTTTATTGCTATCCCTGATTGTATAGTATTGCTCATGCCATGGATCAAGATCCTCAAATTCCATGGGGGGGCCATTGTGCGGATTAGACATCCCCTCTTCAATCTCGGCTATTTCCTTTTTTAGTTTATCTTCAGCCGTCTGGTGGATAGCTCCCAGGGTCGTCGAAAACCAAGAAAGCAAAGCGAATGTAAAAGGAAAATGGTGAAAATAAAAGCAGTTGAAAGTCTACCAGCAGCAACAAGATCTGATTTGTCTATATAGGCTGTTAGGCCGAAAATATCTAACTCGCTATTTTTTATATCAAGGTTCGCAACCACCAATGTGAGGGTGCTGAAAATGTAAAGGGTTTTCCGGGTCTTTTGAAGGTCTGTGTGCTCAGAGATATACAACAGAGTCATTTCGTGGCTAATCCCAACCGCTCAAACATCCAACTCCTCCACAAACCTCGCATTGTCGGTGATGTATTCGAACCGTTTTTCGGGTCGCTTGCCCATCAACCGGTCCACCAGATCGTCGGTTTCGCCGGGTTCGTCATCGTCAATGCTCACCCGGATCAATTTCCGGGTTGCGGGGTTCATGGTGGTGTCTTTCAGGTCTTTTGCGTCCATCTCGCCCAGACCCTTGAACCGGCTGACATCAATCTTGCCCCTGCCGCCCACGCCCTTGGCCAACCATTCGTCGCGCTCTGCCTCGTCAAGGCAATAGACCCGGTGCGCGCCTTGCGTCAGGCGGTACAGCGGCGGGCAAGCCAGATAAAGGTGCCCGGCATCGATCATCGGGCGCATTTGCGAAAAGAAGAATGTCATCAGCAGCGACGCGATATGCGCCCCGTCCACATCCGCATCGGTCATGATGATGATCTTGTCATAGCGCAGATCATCCAGCATGAACTTGCTGCCCATCCCAACACCAAGCGCCTGACACAGATCGCTTATTTCCGCATTCTGGGACATTTTCGACGACGCCGCGCCAAGCACGTTCAGGATTTTACCGCGCAGGGGCAACAGGGCCTGTGTCTTGCGGTCGCGGGCCATTTTGGCAGAGCCGCCCGCGCTGTCGCCTTCGACGATGAACAATTCGGTTCCGTCGCGGGCGGACAGCGTGCAATCCACAAGCTTGCCGGGCAGCCGCAATTTCTTGGTGGCTGACTTGCGTGCGGTTTCCTTTTCCTGTCGCCGCTTGAGCCGCTCTTCGGCGCGCAGTACCAGAAAATCAAGGATCGCCCCGGCGGATTTCGTGTCGGCGGCAAGCCAATTGTCGAAATGATCCCGTACCGCACCTTCGACCAGCCGTGCCGCGTCGGACGTGGCAAGCCGGTCTTTGGTCTGGCCAACGAACTCTGGCTCTCGGATGAAGCAGGACACCAAGGCGCACCCGCCGGTGATCAGGTCTTCGCGGGTGATGCTGGCTGCCTTGCGGTTGTTGGCAAGCTCGCCGTAAGCACGGATGCCCTTCAGGATCGCCGCCCAGAAACCTGCTTCGTGCGTGCCGCCTTCGGGTGTCGGGACCGTATTGCAATAAGACTGGATGAACCCGTCGCGCGAGGGGGTCCAGTTGACCGCCCATTCCACGGAACCAACAGCGTTGAACCGTTCCTTGAACGAGACCTTGCCGGAAAAGGGGTGGGCGGAATATGTCGCCGCGCTTCCCAGTGTTTCGGTCAGGTAGTCGGCCAGCCCTCCGGGGAAGTGAAAGCGCGCCTCCATCGGGGTTTCGCCATCGTCGATTTCCGACTTCCACCGGATTTCCACGCCGGAAAAAAGATAGGCCTTTGAGCGCACCATTTTTAAAAGGCGCGCTGGCTTTAACCTTAATTTTCCAAATATGTCCGCATCTGGGTGGAAGGTGACCGAGGTTCCGCGGCGGTTGGGGGCCTGTCCGACCTCGGTTACCGAACCTTGGGGTATGCCCCGTGCGAATTCCTGGGCAAAGAGCACTTTGTTACGGGCCACTTCGACACGCAGGTGATCGGACAGGGCGTTCACGACCGAGATCCCGACACCGTGCAGGCCGCCCGATGTTTCATAGGAATCGCCCGAGAATTTTCCGCCTGCGTGCAGGGTGCACAAAATCACCTCAAGCGCGGATTTACCGGGAAACTTCGGATGCGGGTCAATCGGAATGCCGCGCCCGTTGTCGCGGATGGTGATCGACCCGTCGGCGTGCAGATCAATCTCGATGCGATTGGCATGGCCGGCCACCGCTTCGTCCATGGAGTTGTCGAGAACTTCCGCCACAAGGTGATGCAACGCGCGTTCATCGGTGCCGCCGATATACATGCCGGGGCGCTTGCGCACGGGTTCCAGCCCTTCAAGCACCTCGATGGAGGACGCGTCATAGGCATCGGGCTGCGATGCGCCGCTGAGAAGGTCGTTGGCCATTATTCTGCTCTTTTCTTGCGTTTGCCCGGTAGTGTAGCGCGGGCCACCCGGAACTGGCAATCAAAGACCGCGTACAGGGCAGCCGAAGGTTGATCTTAACCCTATGTCATGCCACTATATGATGGGGCAACGTATCAAGGGCAAACAAAATGCGCAGGGCAGCTTTCATCATTCTCGGGTCGCTGATTGGGTACCCCTTGTCAGTATCGGCGGAGGGTCCAGACTTTGACGCGACCTTCAGCTACACAGCGCGGGACGAGATTCTGTTGCCCGGTGCGACCGAAGAAATCGACAACGATTTGGCGCGTCTGACTGCTGGTTTGACGTGGGGGGCGGGGGATGGCCGCATGCGCGCCGCCGTAGACATTGGCTTTGGCAATGACAACGACTGGAACGGGAGCTATCCGGCGAATTACGGCGGTGAGTTCGTCTTTTCGCGTAAAGTCGGCAAGCAACGCTATGGCCTTGGCGCGCGTGTCATAACGCTCGACAATCTGAGTACATCAACTGAGTTTGCCTATTCGATTGAACGCATCGGCTCTTCGCTGGATCTGCGCGGGTTGGTTGGTATGCAACTTATCGCGGACGAGACGAAGGTGCCTGGGCGCGATGCCTCTGGGTTCTTTGCCCAAGCCGAAGCAACGTTTTATCCATCCGATGCGTTGGCGGTGTCGGCCGGTATTTTGGGTGACAATGACGGCGAAGCGTATGGCGCGGGCGTCGAGTACCGCCCGGCCGGTTGGGGCATGAGTTTCTTCATGGAATACAGCGAAGCGCTTGACGAGTATCGCGGCATTGCAAGCTATGATGAATTCGCCGGGGGAATTCGCTTCGTGCCTGGAACATCATCGTTGAAGAGTCAGCGGCAAAGCGGGCTGGGCCGGATCATGCAACGATACATGCAGGCGCAATAAGCAATTCAAAACGGTAAAGGCGACTTGATGCCGGCCTGATGGCGAGATAGGGGCAAGCATGCCCCAAATGTCTTACCCTGCCCATTTTCGGGCGACACTTACGCTTGGCTTGCCTCTGATCGGCGGGCAGCTTGGTCAGTTCCTGATTCAGGTAACCGATACTGTGATGGTTGGCTGGTACGGTGTGGCCGACCTTGCAGCACTGGTTGTTGCCAACTCCGTTGTCATGCTGCTTTTGTTGTTCGGGTCGGGCTTTGCTTGGGGGGTTATGCCCTTGGCTGCCGCCGCGGCCGAAGCGGGTGACGATGTGTCGGTTCGGCGTGTGACGCGTATGGGATTTTGGGCCTCTATGGGGTTCGCAATCCTCGTCCTTGTGCCGTTGCTCTTGACGCCTGACCTGTTCGGGAAGTTGGGCCAGGCGGCGAATGTCGCGCTGCTTGCCGATCAGTATTTTTCGATTGCCGCGTGGGGATTGATCCCGGCCCTGACGATCATGCTGCTGCGGAGTTACCTTTCAGCACTGGAGCGGACGCACGTTGTGTTATGGGTAACGCTTGGGTCGGCGGTCGTGAATGCCGGAATGAATTGGGTCTTGATCTTTGGCAATCTGGGCATGCCGGAACTTGGGGTGCGTGGTGCGGCCATTGCGTCGATCGGGACCAACATCGTGGCGGCCGTTGGGTTGGCGATTTATGCGCGGGTTAGTGAACCTCAGCACGAGCTTTTTGTGCGCCTTTGGAAGCCGGATTGGTCCGCACTTTCACAGGTCGTTCGGATTGGGTTGCCGATATCGTTGACCACGCTGGCCGAAGTTGCGTTGTTTTCCGGCTCGTCGGTGATGATGGGCTGGATCGGAACCACTGAATTGGCCGCACATGGCATCGCGCTTCAGCTTGCCACAGGTGTTTTCATGATCCACATCGGGTTGAGCCAAGCTGCAATTGTTCGGGCAGGGCGCGCATTTGGGCGCAAGGATTCCGCGCATCTCAGGCGGGTTGGCGTATCGTCGTCGAGCCTGTCTTTGATCGTTGCTCTGTTGACGCTTGTGGCGTTCTTGACTGTCCCGGAACCCCTGATCCGTTTGTTCCTTGACCCCGCAGAGCCAGAATTGCCCGCTATCTTACAAGTTGGTGTGACGTTCTTGGCAGCCGCCGCGGTGTTCCAATTAGCCGACAGTGTGCAGGTTATGGCGCTGTCACTGCTGCGCGGTGTTCAGGACACCAAAGTGCCGATGGTGATCGCCGCCATCAGCTATTGGCTGGTCGGTGCGCCTGCGGCACTGCTTCTTGGATTTTGGGTTGGTTTGGGCGGTGTCGGCATTTGGCTGGGCCTTGGGATCGGTTTGACCATGGCCGCAGTTCCAATGATGCACAGGTTCTGGTGGCGTATCCTGCCGCAGTTGGAGCGTGCCGAGAAGACGGCACGCTCCTGAGCATTACTTGAGTTCTGCGCAGAATTCCTGAATGCGGGTACAGGCGGTTTTCAACGCCTCATCCGATGTGGCGTAGCTTACCCGGAAACATGGCGACAGGCCAAAGGCAGCCCCAAACACCACGGCCACGCCCTTTTCTTCCAACAGGGCGGTGGCGAAGGCTTCGTCGTCCTTGATCTCGGTACCCGCTGCGCTGGTTTTGCCAATGCACCCGCCTATCATCGGATAAACATAAAACGCACCCTCTGGCGTCGGGCAGTTCACCCCTTCGCAGGCGTTCAACATGCTGACGACAAGATCACGGCGGCGTTTGAACGTTTCGTTATTGACCGGGATAAAATCCTGCGTGCCATTGAGCGCCTCAAGAGCAGCCCATTGGCTGATCGAGCAGGGGTTCGATGTGGACTGCGACTGCACTTTCCGGATGGCACCAATCAACGCCTTGGGACCGGCAGCATACCCGATACGCCACCCCGTCATGGCATAGGCTTTGGAAACCCCATTGACCGTGAGTGTGCGGTCATAAAGGCCCGGTTCGACCTCGGCCGGGGTGCAGAATTTGAAATCGTCATAGACAAGGTGTTCATACATGTCGTCGCTCATCACCCACACATGGGGGTGGCGCATAAGAACGTCGGTCAATCCCTTCAACTCGTCCCATGAATAGCCCGCGCCGGTCGGGTTCGAGGGCGAGTTGAAGATCATCCACTTGGTGTTGGGGGTGATCGCGGCCTCAAGCTGCTCTGGCGTCAGTTTGTACCCGGTCTGGCTGGACGCTTCGGCGGCCACAGGGGTGCCGCCCGCAAGCAGGACCATATCAGGATAGCTCACCCAGTAGGGGGCCGGGATCACGACTTCATCTCCCGGATTCAGGGTTGCGATCAAGGCATTGTAAAGCACCTGTTTGCCGCCCGTACCAACAGTGACTTGGTCCGGGGTGTAATCCAGCCCGTTGTCGCGTTTGAACTTGGCACAGATCGCGTTTTTCAACTCGGGAATGCCATCGACGGCGGTGTATTTTGTTTTGCCGCTGGCAATGGCGGCAACGGCCGCATCTTTGATGTTTTGCGGCGTATCAAAATCGGGCTCACCCGCGCCGAGGCCGATCACGTCCTTGCCAGCGGCTTTCAATTCGTTGGCCTTGGTGGTGACCGCGATCGTGGGGGACGGTTTCACGCGGGCAAGGGTCGCAGACAGGAATGTCATCGGTCTCTCCGGTTGTCATGGTTACTGAGGGTGGCTTATGGTGCGCAGCATGATGGATCAAGATATTCCGACGGAAAACACGGACACAGAACACGACGGCGACTGGTATACGGCAGAAAACAGCACATTTGGCGACAGGCTGGCCGGTGCACGCGAAGCGGCGGGGATGACCCGTGAACAACTTGCCCGGCGTATGGGGCTAAAAAGCTCTACTATCGACAAATGGGAAGAGGATCTCGCCGAACCACGCGCGAACCGTCTTCAAATGATGTCCGGCTTGCTTGGCGTGTCGTTGACCTGGCTCTTGACCGCGCAAGGCGAGGGCTTGGACGGCTCTGGCCATGAAGAGCCTTTGTCTGATGATCTTCGTGATGTGTTGACCGAGTTGCGCCAAGTGCGCAGCGACCTTATCAGAGAGGCTGAACGCGTGGGGGTGCTTGAAAAGCGCCTGCGCCGATTGCTCAAGGACCCAGTGACATGACCACCGAAACGCCTGAAGCCCGCCTGAAACGAATGAAGATGCGTTCGATGCGGCGTGGGATCAAAGAAATGGATCTGATTCTGTCCAGCTTTGCGGATGACACGCTGGCGCAAATGTCCGCGACGGAACTGGATCAGTATGACGAGATGCTGGAGGAGAATGACCATGATTTGTACCAGTGGGTCAGTGGCCAGCAACCCACGCCGGAACGCTATCTGTCATTGATAACGCGGATTTCGGCCCATCAAGCGCACGTCGTTCGAAATTGAACAAACTTCCTTTGCGAACTTAACCCAATTTTTGGGAAAGCCCGCGACATTCGATAGCACGTTTAATCGTGGAGAATGTCGATGAGTATACACCCGAACCTGTCGGATGGGACCGACGAAACCGACCTGATGGGCGGCTATCTTGAATCGCTCGCCTTGGTCGAACGCCTTCACCGGCTCTTGCTGGATGTGGTCAAAGACGAATTTGAACGCGTTGGCATCCTTGAAATCAACGCCGTTCAAGCGTTGCTTTTGTTCAATATCGGCGACAACGAAGTCACAGCCGGTGAACTGAAGACCCGCGGTTATTACCAAGGGTCAAATGTGTCCTACAACCTCAAGAAGTTGGTCGAAATGGGGTTTATGGATCACCAGCGCTGTCAGATTGATCGCCGGTCGGTGCGCGTGAAATTGACGGAACGCGGACGTGATATCCGGCGGATCATGGAAGATCTGTTCGCGCGCCACGCTACCGGGCTGGAAGAACGTGGTGTGCTTGGTCCAGAAGGCATGACACAGATCACAACGTCTTTGCGGCGGGTCGAACGTTACTGGACCGACCAAATTCGCTATATTTACTAAGCGGCCGGGCGCGAACGCCCGTACCGAATGGACCAGAATGGTCCCCTTTCTTCCGACCTACCAGTGGCCAACGTTTTCCATGCTTGCCCACGGTTCCTGTTTCGGAAGCGCATCCCCCATCTGCAAAAGCTCGATTGATACATTATCCGGTGACCGGACGAACGCCATGTGCCCATCGCGGGGTGGGCGGTTGATCGTCACGCCAGCAGCTTGCAGTTCAGCACATTTTTCATAGATATTCTCGACCCGATAGGCGAGGTGCCCGAAGTGACGGCTGTCAGATGGCAGAGCATCGTCACCATCCCAGTTGTAGGTCAACTCGACATCCGCGCGCCCGTCTTCCTGGCCCGGAGGGCACAAGAAAACCAAAGTGAAGCGACCGGCTTCATGGTCAGTGCGACGACGTTCGATCAACCCCAAGAGCTTGTAAAAGGCCAATGATTCCTCAAGGTTCTTGACGCGAACCATCGTGTGCAGAAATTCGATTTTCATTGTATTTCTCCTGTTGTTCTCTGCACATAACATCCTTGCCGCAGTGAACAAGGGGCGCAGGCGCGTGCCACCAAAACTGCGCCCGGACCGTCAAGGATGCCGGACAAGAACAAACCTGCCCCATCGGGGTAGCAGGCACTGGAACTGAGCAGCGGTGTTGCGTAACACATGGATGGAAAAGTGCCAAAGCGGCGCGACAAGGATGGGGCGGAAGTTCGTGAAGCAATATCATGAGGCACTAAAACAAGTGTTGTCGGACGGGGTTCAAACAACGGACCGGACAGGAACTGGCACCATCGCCTTTTTCGGAATGCAGTGCCGTTATCCGCTGGCAGAGGGATTCCCGCTTGTCACAACGAAAAAGCTCCATCTTCGGTCGATCATCCATGAGTTGCTGTGGTTCCTGTCGGGAGACACGAACATCCGGTATTTGAAAGAGAACGGCGTTTCGATCTGGGACGAATGGGCAGATGAGGCTGGCGATCTTGGCCCGGTCTATGGCAAGCAGTGGCGCCGCTTCCCCGCACTTGAGCCAACAGATCAGACGGATGGCGACATCGCTCTGTTCAGGGCGCGCGAGATTGATCAGATTTCGGATTTGGTCGAGATGATCCGGACCTCGCCCGATAGTCGCCGCTTGATCGTTTCGGCGTGGAACCCAGGCGATGTGCCGGAAATGGCCCTGCCGCCTTGTCATACGCTTTGGCAGGTTCGAATCCTGGGTGGTAAACTGCATTTGCAGCTATACCAGCGATCCGCCGACATGTTTCTGGGGGTTCCTTTCAACATCGCGTCCTATGCGTTGCTGGCCCATATGCTGGCCCATGTGACCGGGTACGAGGTGGGCGATTTCGTGCACAGCATCGGTGATGCGCATATCTACTCCAACCATTTTGAGCAGGTTCAAACGCAATTAGCCCGTACCCCAAAGCCGTTGCCTCAACTAAGGATCACACGCGATGTTTCGTCTATCTTTGACTTCCAGTTCGACGATTTCAAAGTGATCGGATACGATCCCGACCCGGCGATCCGCGCGCCGGTTGCGGTGTAAATCGATGTTGACCGCAATTGCAGCGCGCGCCCGCAACGGGGCTATCGGCAAGGGCAACACTATCCCGTGGAAAGTTCCTGAAGATCTGGCCTTTTTTCAACGCGAAACGCACGGCGGCGCCATCATCATGGGGCGCAATACGTGGGACAGCCTCCCGTTCAAGCCATTGAAGAACAGGCTGAACCTGGTGGTGTCTTCGCGCATGTCTGGGGGCGAAAATGTCGTCGCATCGCTCGAAAATGCCATCGGCGAGGCCGAGAGCCAAGGTTACAGGCGTGTCTACGCCATCGGGGGCGAGGGAATATACCGCGAAGCGCTTGCGATCGCAGATCGACTTCTTGTCACCGAGGTGGATACAGAGGTTGAGGATGCGGACGCGTTCTTTCCCCGGTTTTCAGCAGATGACTGGCGGCTTTCGGGCACTTTGCTGTTGCGTGAAACAGGCCCTCGCGCCGAGGTGCACGAGTACTTGCGCAAGGGGTAAACAACCCCCCCGAGCGGCTGTGTCACACTTATAGGGGCGGTGTCTTGACAGCAGACACCACCCGGGACGGAAGCGCTCAAGCCCATGCCATGAGCGGTGAAGTTCAGTCGAGTAATTGCAATTCGTCTGCAGATTCTCGCCCGTCGCGGCCTTCGCGCATCTCAAAAGACACTTTTTGATTGTCGGCAAGGCCTGTCAAACCGGCACGCTCAACCGCCGAAATATGAACAAAAATGTCCTTTCCACCTGTATCTGGTGCAATGAAGCCGAAGCCTTTGGTTGTGTTGAACCACTTCACGGTGCCAGTGGGCATCGCGTATCTCCCTTTTCGTGACGCCCCGAGGGCGTGTTCTTAATCAAACCCCAACGGGCATTCGCTCGGGCTATCTTTAAAACAAGGGCCACTGGCCGTAAAAGCAAGTCTGAGGCGCAAAAAATGCGTGTTGGGCCAAGGAAAACGGGAAAACTGCGATGGCAATTATCACTGTCTATGGAATTAAGACCTGCGATACATGCCGCAAAGCGGTTAAGGCCCTTCAAGCGGCGGGGCACGACGTGACGCTGCATGACGTGCGCGCAGATCCTATCACCAAAGAAGGTCTGGAAAGCTGGTTGGATCAATTTGGATCAGATTTGGTGAATCGTCGATCGACCACATGGCGGGGTTTGGATGACGCGGTGCGGACCATGCCGGAAAGCGACCTGCTTTTACAGCACCCGACGGTCATGAAACGGCCGGTCATCGACACGGGGGACGCGCTTCATTTGGGGTGGAGCAAGACAGTGCAGGCGGAATTGAGCCTGTAGTTGCCGGGCAGCGAACTGCCCGGCCAAACAGTCACACCATGTCGGGGGCACGTGCGGCTGTCCCCAGTTCATTCAGCATCGAATCCAGTGTTTCGGTGCTGGTCGCCTTTTGACCCAACCGGCGCACCGTAACGGTGCGATTTTCGACTTCTCGCGCCCCGCATGCGAGAATTATGGGAACCTTTCCAAGGGAATGTTCCCTGACCTTGAAATTGATTTTCTCGTTACGCACGTCCGCTTCGGCCCGGATGCCCGCCGCTTGCAGGGCGTTGACCACTTCGCGCACATAATCATCGGCCTCTGACGTGATCGATGCAACGACCACCTGACGCGGTGCAATCCAGAACGGCATCTTGCCCGAATAGTTCTCGATCAGGATTCCGATGAACCGCTCAAAGCTGCCCAGAACGGCGCGGTGCAACATCACGGGGCGATGCTTGTCACCGTCAGAACCGATGTAGCTGGCGTTGAGGCGCTCTGGCAGGTTGAAATCGGCCTGGAACGTGCCGCATTGCCATTCGCGGCCGATTGCGTCGGTCAACTTGAAGTCCAGTTTGGGTCCGTAGAAAGCGCCTTCGCCAGGGTCGATTTCGTAATCGTTCCGCACACTTAGAATGGCTTTTTCCAAGGCGGCTTCGGCTTTGTCCCAGATTTCGTCGCTGCCAACGCGGACGTCGGGACGTGTGGACAATTTGATGTCGAACGAGCCGAACCCGGTGTCGTGATACACACGAGACAGCAGATCGATGAACTTTGCGGTTTCTGCTTCGATCTGGTCTTCGGTGCAGAAGATATGCGCATCATCTTGGGTAAAATTCCGCACGCGCATCAAACCGTGAAGCGCGCCGTGCGCCTCATAGCGGTGACACGAGCCAAATTCTGCCAGTCGAAGCGGTAGATCCCGATAGGATTTGATGCCCTGATTGAACACCTGAACGTGACAGGGGCAGTTCATCGGCTTCAGAGCGTTGACGCGTTTTTCATTTGCGTGCTCTTCATCGATTTCCGTGATGTACATGTTTTCACGGTATTTATCCCAGTGCCCCGAGGCTTCCCACAGCTTGCGATCCACCACTTGTGGCGTTCTGATCTCGCGATAGCCATCGCGGGTGAGCTGGCGGCGCATGTAGTCTTCAAGCTCGCGATAGATGGTCCAGCCATCCGGATGCCAGAAAACCATGCCCGGTGCTTCGTCCTGAAAGTGAAACAGGCCCATCTCGCGACCAAGGCGGCGGTGGTCGCGCTTTTCGGCTTCTTCGAGGAAATTCAGATGCTTCTTCAGCCCATCGCGGTTCTGAAAGCCAACACCATAGATCCGCTGAAGCATCGGGCGGTTGCTGTCACCGCGCCAGTATGCCCCAGCCACCGACATGAGTTTAAAGGCGTCGGCGGGCACTTGGCCGGTGTGTTGCAAATGCGGGCCGCGGCACAGGTCTTGCCAGTCACCGTGCCAGTACATGCGGATCGGTTGATCTTCGGGGATCATGCCAACCAGCTCGACTTTATAGGGCTCGCCCAAGGCTTCGTAATGGGCGATGGCACGGTCGCGGTCCCACAATTCGGTGCGGACTGGATCGCGGGCCGCGATGATCTCTTTCATCTTTTTCTCAATAAGACCAAGGTCTTCGGGCGAGAAAGGATCGGCGCGGTCGAAGTCGTAGTACCAGCCGTTCTTGATAACCGGGCCGATGGTGACTTTTACATCGTCCCACAGCTCTTGCACGGCGCGCGCCATGATGTGCGCCAGGTCGTGACGGATCAGTTCAAGCGCCTGATCATCGTCCTTGAGTGTATGGATCGCGATGTCAGCATCGGTGTCGATGGGCCATTGAAGATCCCAATGCGCACCATTCACTGTCGCGGAAATCGCCTTTTTTGCCAATGAGTTGGAGATATCAGCGGCTACGTCTGCGGGCGTTGTTCCTTGCGGAAAAACGCGCTGTGAGCCATCGGGAAGGGTGAGGGTGACGTCTGCCATGATCTGGCCTCCTCGTCGGTTTGGCGCCTACAAAACGCCCGGTTGCGGGTTGGGTTCGGGCCGTCTTGTGCGCGCCGTCGCGGCGGGTGTCAAGCCGCGTGCGTCGGTGCATTAGTGTGTATGACTTGCGCCCCACTCGCGCAGGACACTTGTCGGATAGAAAGACGGCTTTCGCGGGGTTGTCACCGGGCGCGCGGACGGGTTTTGTGGGGCAACACAGGAAAGGACCGTCATGGACACGCAGCACGCAGGGGCGGACCCCACGTTTCTACAGACGCAATCAGGGCGCCGGATCGCCTATGTGCGCCGTGAAGGTGCCGGACCGGGCGTCGTGTTTCTGGGCGGCTTTGCGTCTGACATGACCGGCACCAAGGCCCTGCATCTGGAGGCATGGGCAACAGCACATGGGCGCGCGTTCCTGCGGTTCGATTACAGCGGGCACGGGGCGTCTTCAGGCGCATTTGCGGACGGTTGCATTGGGGATTGGGCATCTGATGCGCGCGCTGCAATCATGTCGCTGACTGAAGGGCCGCAAATCCTGGTCGGGTCCAGCATGGGGGGGTGGATCAGCCTGTTGATCGCGCGCTTGATTCCCGAAAAGATCGCCGGTCTTGTGACGATTGCCGCTGCGCCAGATTTTACCGAAAGCATGTGGTCCGAGTTCAGCGATGCACAGCAGGCTAAGGTCCGCGAAGCGGGGCAGGTGAGTCTGCCGTCTGATTATGGCGCGCCGCTGCCCATCACGATGAAAATGATTGATGAAGGGCGGCAAAATCTGGTGCTGAACTCGCCTTTGCGGCTGCCGTTTCCGGTGCGGTTCTTGCAGGGAACAGCAGATGTTGAAGTCAGCGTTGATCTGGCGCGCCAGCTTTTGGATCATGCGGAAGGTGGGAATATGCGGCTGACTTTGGTCAAAGGCGCAGATCACAGGTTTTCAACGCCTGAGTGTCTGGCATTGGTTGAGGCGGCGATCACAGAGGTGACGGAATGATAGAGTCTGCGATGAGTGTATTGCGCTGGGTCATTGGGATCGGTGTCGTGTTGTGGCTGGCGACTCAGGCCTTGGATTGGATCGGGCCGACCGTTCCGGCGGATTTGTCGGTGCGCCCGGTGGAGGTTCCGCAGGCCGCCGAGTTGGATGGGTGGTTGGTTGAGCAGGAAAGCAGCGTTCCGAACCTACGCGATGACGCGGCCAAACAGATTGTTTGGGCAGGCGAACCGGGCACGCGGACGGATTGGGTCGTGGTCAACTTGCACGGATTCTCGGCCACCCGCGAAGAGCTTCGTCCCTTGCCGGATGATCTGGCCGCCAAGCTGGAGGCCAATCTGTTTCTGACGCGACTGGCCGGCCATGGCCGTGACGGGGCCGCCATGGGAGAGATCACCGTTGCCGATTGGGTGGATGACGTGACCGAAGCAATGGCGGTCGGGCGTGCCTTGGGGGAAAAAGTCTTGCTGGTTGGCAGTTCCACTGGCGGGGCGCTTGCCATTTTGGCGGCATCGGATCCGGACCTGTCCCAAAACTTGGCCGGTGTCGCGTTGATTTCGCCGAACCTGCAAGTTTCGGGCTGGGGCGGGCGACTGATCGAGTGGCCGGGCGCGGAGACATGGGGGCCCATGGTGATCGGCGCAGAGCGTTCTTTCGAGCCACGCAATGAGCTTCATGGGCAGCATTGGACGACGACCTATTCCACAGGTGTTCTGGCCCAGTTGGGCGCACTGACGCACGCTGTTCGCGGGCTGAACAAGGCTATGATCACCGTGCCCGCACTTTTTGCCATCTCGTCTACGGATGAAGTTGTTGACGGGCGTGCAACGGTGCGTGCGGCTGCTGATTGGGGGGCGCCGTCTGAATTGGTACCAGTGACCTTGAGCGTGGGTGACGATCCTGCGGGGCATGTTCTGGCTGGTGATATCTTGAGCCCGGCAACCACCGACCGGTTGGTCGAACGGATTTTTGGCTGGGCGCGCGGGTTGTGACACCTGTGTCTGCGCCAGATCATCTGGCGCAGGTGCATGCGGGCACGCCGGGCGTGTACCGGCGGCAAGCTGCCGTGTGGAATGCAGGCCGAATGGGCGATCTGTACGAACAGAAATGGCTTGACCGTATTGTGGATGGTCTTGAACCGGGCGCACCGGTTTTGGATCTGGGGTGCGGCGGGGGCGACCCGATCGCAATTTATTTGCTGCAGCGCGGGTTTTCCGTGACCGGATTGGATGCGTCGCCCGAGATGCTTGCAATTGCGCGTGATCGATTGCCCGATCTGCACACAGTTCTGGGCGATATGCGGGAGGCGGAACTGCCAAGCGGGCAGGGCGCCATCATTGGGTGGGACAGTTTCTTTCATCTGTCCGCATCGGAACAAGTGGCGCTGATACCCCGGCTGGCAGCGGCGTTGCGGCCGGGCGGAAGGCTTTTGCTGACAGTGGGGCCTGCGGCGAGTGAAGGCATCGGGTCGGTGGGCGGTGAGGCGGTGTATCACGCCAGCCTTGCCCAAAATGAGTACGCCGCCCGATTTGGGGCGGCGCGCTGTGATGTGATTGCGTTCGAACCCGAAGATCCGAACTGTCGCGGCCGGAGCGTTCTGCTGTCGCAGCGCCGGGCGTAACCGATCAGACGCTGCGCAGGCCTTGCGCTGTTTCGGGCGCGGGCCGTGTGTTCGCGTCGATGAATTCCAGAACGAGGGGGCGGATGTTGTTGCGCCAGCTCTTGCCCGCGAAAATGCCGTAGTGACCTGCGCCGGGCTCAAGATGCGCTGCTTTCTTACTGTCGGGCAGACCGGTCAGCAGATCAAGCGCGGCTAGGCATTGGCCGGGTGCGCTGATGTCATCCTTTTCACCTTCGACGATTTTCACAGCGATGTCGGTGATCTTGCCGATATCGACCATGTGACCATCGACCACAAAGCGGTTCTGCGCGATTTCAAGGTTCTTGAAGATGCGCTCGACGGTCGACAGATAGAATTCTGCGGTCATGTCCATGACGGCAAGGTATTCGTCGTAGAACTTGTTATGGAAGTCGTGATCCGATGCCTCGCCCTTGGCGACGCGCACGATCTGGTTGAAGAAGGCTTCGCCGTGGCGGTCTGCGTTCATCGACATGAAGGACGACAGTTGCAGCAGGCCGGGATAGACCAACCTGCCTGCGCCCACATGGTTGAAGCCCACGCGCTGTACGGCGACCTTTTCAAGCTGACCCATGGTAATCCGGCGGCCGAAATCGGTGACGTCCGTCGCCGCCGCGTCGGGGTCGATCGGGCCGCCGATGAGTGTCATGGTTGCGGGCTGTGCTTCGGGGTTCTTTTCGGCCAGCAAAGCCGCGGCGGCGAGTGTCAGTGGCGCAGGCTGGCAAACGGCGATCACGTTCAGGTCGCTGCCTAGCTCTTCCATGAAGTCGGCGAGGTAGAGGGTGTAGTCTTCAACGTCGAACTTGCCTTCGCTGACGGGAATGTCGCGGGCATTGTGCCAATCCGTAATGTAAACGTCACAATCCGGAAGCAGGCTGATAACTGTGGATCTGAGTAGCGTCGCATAGTGACCCGACATTGGTGCCACGAGGAGCACCTTGCGGGGCATTGGGTTGCGGCCATGCACGTCAAACTTCAGAAGATCGCCAAAGGCACGGGTGACGACAGGAACGGTGGAGACGGTGTGATCGCGGCCATCTTCGCCGACGACGCAGGTGATGTTCCAGTCCGGCTTTGCGACCATGCGTGCAAAGCTGCGTTCCATAACTTCGCCCCAGGCTGCCATCATTTTGAAAGCAGGGGTGGGCGCCAACCCGGTCGCAGGGTATGAGCCGAAAGCGCGGGCAGTTGCACCAAGCCATTGGTTGGTGTTTCGCGCGGTTTCCATCAGGTCATAGGTCGCCATGTAGCGCATTTTCGTCTCCTCGGATGGGGATATCCTGCCCCGTAACAATTCGTCGCTTTGGCCCCCCTCCGCTACGACGTTACAAGTATCTGGCATGAACCTACGGGGGAAATCGGGCCATGACAACTGACCAAAATGATGCAGGTGCAGAATTGGAGCGCCTGAACCAAAACATTTCGCGCATGGAGGAGCTGTCGCAACGGCTGGTTGCGGCTATGGCAAACAAGCGGAAAGTGGACCCGTCCTTGCAGGGGCCTAGCCATGATGTCTTTATGAAGGCAGCGACGGCATATTGGCAGGAATGGATGAATAACCCTGCCAAGATCATTGAACATCAGGCCGGATACTGGGGCGGAATGCTCCAGCATTATGTGGATGCGCAGCGGACCTTGAGCAGCGGAAAGCTTGCTGCGCCGCCGGATGACACGCCGGGTGACAAGCGCTTTGCCAACCCGCTGTGGACAACGCATCCGTACTTCAACTTCATCAAGCAGAACTACATGCGCACCGCGCAGGCCATTGATGACGCCGTGGACGCGTTGGAGGATCTTGACGAAAGGGATCGTCAGAAGGTGGGTTATTTCACCCAGCAGATCATGGACATGTTTGCGCCGACCAATTTCCTTGCGACCAACCCCGACGCTTTGGAACGTGCCGTGGCGACGCAAGGCCAGTCGCTGGTTGACGGCTTGGAAAACCTGGTGCGAGACATCGAAAGCCACGATGGCGAATTGATGGTCACGCTGTCTGATCCCAAGGCGTTTCACGTTGGCGAAAACCTGGCGACCACACCGGGCAAAGTGGTGTTTCGCAACCGTCTGTTCGAATTGATCCAGTATACACCGACCACAGAGACGGTTCATCAGACGCCGTTGCTGATCTTCCCGCCATGGATCAACAAGTTCTATATTCTCGACCTCAAAGAGAAAAACAGCCTGATCAAGTGGATTGTCGACCAGGGCTTCACGTTGTTCGTGGTGTCGTGGGTGAACCCCGACGCATCCTATGCCGATGTCGGCATGGATGACTATGTGCAGGACGGCTATCTCACAGCGATGGAGCAGGTGAAGCAGATCACTGGTGAGAAGCAGGTGAATGCAGTCGGGTATTGTATCGCAGGGACGACGCTCAGCCTGACTTTGGCGCTGATGGCCAAGCGGGGCGACACGTCGGTCAAGTCGGCCACGTTCTTTACGACACTCACCGACTTTTCAGATCCCGGCGAAGTTGGGGTCTTCCTTGACGACAGTTTTGTGGACGGGATCGAGCGAGAATGTATGCAGTCTGGCATTCTGGATTCATTCTTCATGTCGCGGACGTTCTCGTTCCTGCGGTCGAATGACCTGATCTATGGACCGGCTGTCAAAAGCTACATGATGGGGGAAACGCCGCCCGCGTTTGACCTGCTGCATTGGAATGGTGACGGCACCAACCTGCCGGCGCGCATGGCCATCGAGTATTTGCGCGGCTTGTGTCAGTCGGACCGCTTCGCCACCACGGGCTTCACGATCTGCGGAGAAAGCGTGACGTCTGCGGATGTGAAGACCACGTTGTGCGCCATAGCCTGCGAGACGGACCACATCGCGCCCTGGAAGCCGAGCTATCGCGGAATCCAGAAATTCGGCAGTCGGTCAAAGACGTTCATTTTGTCTGAGTCGGGTCACATCGCGGGTATCGTGAACCCGCCCAGCAAGAAAAAGTACGGCCATTACACCAATCCCAATCTGAAGCTGAGCCCCGAAGAATGGCTTGATGGAGCGACGTTCAATGAAGGGACATGGTGGGGGCGTTGGCAGGAATGGCTTTCAAAAAAGTCAGGAAAACAAGTGCCTGCTCGTCAGCCGGGGGATGCTGGGCATCCTGCTCTTGTTGATGCGCCGGGCACGTATGTCGTGACCGGCGGGGCCGCTGCATGACCTTGGGTTAAAAAAAATGCTGCAGTGCAGAAAAAAGGCTTGAAATGCTGCACTGCAGCAGGCATATATTCCTCAGCACAAACAAAGGCGGTCAAAACGGATTTCCGCCTACATGCTAAGGAGAGACCCCAATGGCTGCGACCAAAACAAACGACATGACCAAAATGATGCAGGAAATGATGGGTGCGTTTCCCGTCGACACCAAAGCAATGCAGGACGCGTTCAAAACCTCCGCGACCCTGAGCGAAAAAATGTCCAAAGTGGCTCTGGAAGCTGCTGAAAAATCCAGCGAAATCTCGTCCAAGTGGACAAAAGAGACCCTCGCGAAGCTTTCCGCAATCGCGACCGTCAAGGACGAGCCAGCAGATTATGGCAAAGCAATGACCGACTTCGCTTCGGCACAAGCTGAAATGACGTCGGAAGCAATGGCTTCTTTCGCTGAAGTTGCGAAAAAAGTTCAGATGGAAACCGTTGAACTGATGCTCGCCGCTGGCAAAGACATCAGCGAAGACGCGACCGCCGCTGTCAAGAAAGCGACGACCGATATGACTGCAGCTGCTAAGAAAGCCACCACGGTAGCAGCGAAGTAATCGGCTCGCGCTTTACGGCGCATCAGCTGAATTGCTCGTTCTCGCGCCACCCTCCCTGGCGTTGAGAACGGGAAAGAGCGGGCTTTATGCCCGCTCTTTTCTTTTGTGGCAGCCTGCCTTACTCTGCGGTGCAGCGACCCGAGCGGAGGATCACCGGTGTCAGATACAGAAAAACCATTGTTGATAAAGCGCTATGCCAGTCGGCGCCTCTACAACACTGAAACCAGCGATTACGTCACTCTTGAAGATATCGCGAAGTTCATTCGGGCAGGGCGGGAACTTAAAATCGTCGATTTGAAATCTGGCGATGACCTGACACGCCAATACTTGTTGCAAATCGTGGCCGAGCACGAAAGCAAGGGCGAAAGCGTTTTGCCGATCTCCGTGCTGACCGATCTTGTCCGCAGCTACACAACGCAGGCGCAATCGGTTGTTCCACAGTTTTTGGCAATGTCCTTCGATATGCTGCGCGACAGTCAGTCCAAGATGATGGAAAACTTCACCACCTTGCCAACACCGATGAACCCGATGAATCCCATGTCGGGCATCGAGGCGATGAAACGTCAGCAAAAGGCATTTCTTGCGACGCTGGTTCCGGGATGGAAGGATGACCAAGGCGCAACCAGCGAGCCTGAGCAACCTGTAAAGGCTGAGCTGAGCCCAGATGAGAAGCAGGAGCTTGATGATATTCGGGCGCAGCTGGCCGAGCTGAAAGACAAGATGTCGAAACTGGGCGAGTGATCGCCTTTGTGATCTTTCGCGAGTAAGGGGGCGGCCTGTCATGAGTGGTGCGCAGGGCCGCCTCACGCTTTGGATGATCGAGATTTTCGCCGCTATCGCCGAGACGCGCGCGATTTCCGGTGCGGCGAAGCGCGTGGGGGCAAGTCCCTCGGCAGTGAGCCAACAACTCAGTAAACTCGAAGACGGGGTTGGCGTGATCCTTGTTGATCGTGCCGCGCGGCCCCTGCGATTGACGCCCCAGGGCGAGATTTTCTTGCGCCGGGCGCAAGTGATCCTGGACGAAGCCGCCTTGGCCCGGTCGGAATTGCTGGGGCGGGATCTGTCGCATTTGACCCGTGTCCGGCTGGGCATGATCGAAGACTTCGATGCAGATGTGACGCCGCGACTGCTGACCGATATGTCTTGCGAATTGCGCGCCTGTCAGTTCCTTCTGGAAACAGGACCAAGCCACCGATTGTTGACCGGGCTTGCGGAGCGATCGCTGGACATGGTCGTGGCCGCCGACAGCGCGGCGCCGATCGAGGGGCTTGAGATTCATCCGCTGTTATCAGAACCGTTCATCGCAGTGGTCCCGCTTGTGGCTGGAAAACCGGTTGCGACAAGCGCACAGGCGCTGCGCGAGGTGCCGTTCATTCAATACACCCAGCGTCATCACATGGGGCGTCAGATTGCGGCGCATCTGGCACGTCAGGACTTTGTTCTGTCGCCTCGGTTCGAAATGGACAGTTATCACGCGATTCTGTCGATGGTGGCCGAAGGGGCCGGTTGGTCGATCCTTACGCCGCTGGGGTTGCTGCGTGCCCACCGGTTCGAAGCTCGGGTGGGCGTGATCCCGTTACCCATCGCGCCGTTCGCGCGGGCCATGTCGCTTTGGGCGCTGCGCGGCGGGCTTGGCGATATGCCGGCGCAGACAGCGGCCAGATTGCGGCCGATCCTGACAGATCTGATCGTTGGCCCAGCCTTGCAGCGTATGCCGTGGCTGGGCGAGGGGCTTGTTGTGTTGGGGGCCGATGGCAAGGCGATTGACTAAGATTTGTGTCTGTCAGGTTCCGTAGGCTGGTTCTGTCATGACGGTGTCCACAGCCATCAAAAGTGCGCCTGCAATATAGTCCAGTTCATCCCGTGTCAGCCGCGCAGGCAGGCGCACGTCACAGGCGCGCATGAGCATGGCACGCGTTGCGGGCAGGTCAGGCTGATCGCCCAAGAATTGCCAATTCCAAAAGGCGCGCGCGTTGTCTTTGCTCATGCCAAAGACCTGCACCTTCACACCATGGCTTGCGGCTGCGTCCACAAAGGCGGTGACATCCGTATCGGTCAAGTTGACCAGATTGAACTGAATGGAATCCGGGGCGCGTTGTTCTGGCGGCAGGGGGGGCGGCACATCCATATAGGGCGAGGTGTTCAGTTGAGCGGCGACATGGTTGTGCCCGGACAGCCCGTCGCGCACCCGGCGAGGCAGTTCGGCCAGTTGCGGGCGAATGATCGCCGCTGACAGATTGTTCAGTCGCGTGTTGTACAGCGGCAGCTTGTTTTGCCACTTGTCGAAAAACGCGTTGATCGATGTGTGTTTGCGCCAGTTATGTTCATAGGCACCGGACATGATCACAGCGCGCGCCAAAATCTCATCATCATCGGTGACCAAGATGCCGCCTTCGCCTGCGTTCAACAGTTTGTAGGACTGAAAAGAAAAGCAGCCAATCTTCCCTAGCGTGCCGATATTGCGCCCATGCCATGTGGTGCCAAGCGAATGTGCAGCGTCTTCGATCAGCGGCAGTCCGTGTTGGTCGGCAAGGCGCAGGATCGCGTCCATATCGGATGTGTGACCGCGCATATGGCTGATCAGAATGGCATCCGCGCCGTCCAGTTTCGCTTCGAAGTCGGTCAAATTGATGCGATAATTCTCGCCGACTTCAACCAGAACCGGCACGCAGTCTGCATGGACAACAGCGGACGGGACCGCCCCAAAAGTGAAGGCCGGGATGAGCACTTTTGCCCCGCGCGGTAGGCCAAGTGCCTTGAGTGACAAGAACAAAGCGGCGGAGCACGAGGCAACAGCAAGTGCGTATTTGCTGCCCAATACCTCTGCGAATTCCTGTTCCAGCAGCGTCACGGGCGCGCCGTCACTGGTATAGCGAAACAAGTCGCCAGAAGCGAGTAGGCGGTCGATTTCAGCGCGCGCGGCTTGCGGAATTGGCTCGGCATCATAAACGTTCGGGGCCGTCGAACTGGGCATCATTTTCGATTTCCTGAAACTGTTGTTTCGTAAACCTGTACACCAACAGCCGTGACAGTTCTATGACTCTGTTCTCATGTCCTAGGAAAGCGGGCCTGTGCGGGCGGTTTACAGCCCAAGCCGGTCGCGCAACGCGAACCACGTCATGGCCAGCACCAAAAGCGAAGGCCGCAAGGAAACACCGCCGGGGAAGGCCGGGCTTGGCAAGCGGGACATCACGTCAAACCGTTCAGCATCGCCCGAAATCGCTTCGGCCATCAGCTTGCCAGCGAGGGTGGCCAGCGCAACCCCATGGCCTGAATAGCCTGAGGCCGTGTAAAGACCGGGTTCCGGTCGTGCAAAATGGGGCAAGCGGGATCGCGTGATTGCCAACGTTCCGCCCCACGCGTGGCTTATGCGAACCGGGGCGAGTTGCGGATAAAGCTTCAGCATCAAAGGCCGCACCATCGCCGCAATATCGGCGGGAAAGCGATAGCCATAGGTTTCTCCGCCGCCAAAGATCAGCCGCCCATCCGCGCTGCGCCGCCAATAATTCACCACGAACTTGTCATCGGCAACGGCAATGCCGCGTGGCAGCACCTCGGGGAAGTCGTCCAGCGGGTCGGTGGCGATGATGAAATTGTTGATCGGCATGACGCGCGCGGCGGTCGGGCTGTGAAGTTTCCCAAGATAGCCATTACAGGCCAAGATTACGTGCTCGGCTTCGACATTGCCGGTGGCCGTTTTTACGATCCGGCGCGGGCCGGTGCCTAACGCGGTAACTTCGCTGGTCTCATGCAAGACAGCTCCGGCGGCCTGTGCGGCGCGTGCTAACCCCAACGCAAAGGCGAGCGGATTGAGATGGCCCGCGCCCCAATCGATGACCCCGCCTGCAAAGCCTCTTGCGCCGGTTTCATGCGTGGCGCCGCTTCGATCCAGCACCTCGATGGCGGTGTAGTCATAGTGCTGCGCCAGATGCTCGGCGAGCTGCGCCTCATGCGAGGCGGCCTGCGGGCTGCGTGCGACATGTGCCACACCGTCGTGCCAGTCGCAGGCCATGCCCTGCGTGGCAGTCAGGGTTTTGACTTCGGCCTTTGCGTCTTCAGCCAAGGCCCAAAGCTTGCGGGCATCGTCCAACCCGACGCGGCTTTCAAGCTCGCGCTGGTCCATCCGTTGGCCCGACCCGACTTGCCCGCCATTGCGCCCGGACGCCCCAAAGCCAAGCCTTTGCGCTTCGAGCAGGCGCACGGAATAGCCGCGCTGCGCGAGGCCAAGCGCAGCAGACAGACCGGTAAAGCCCCCGCCGATAACACAAACATCCGCGCGGACAGTGCCGGCTAGCGGTGGACATGGTGCAAGACGCGGCGTGCATGCGGCATAAAGGCTGGGCGGGTACGCGCCGGGCCTGTCATTGGCGTGCAACAGGTTCATCGGCCGCCCCTACACGTTGAGCAGAAGATGCTCCCGCTCCCAAGGCGAGATGACTTGAAGGAACTCGTTATATTCCTCGCGTTTGACAATTTCGTAAACGCGGCTGAAATCGGGACCAAGCATGTCGCGCAAATCTGTTGCCGTCTCGAAAATATCGAGGGCGGAAAACAGATCCCAGGGAATGTCGCTGTCACCGGCATAGGCATCACCGGCCATCATCGGGCGTGGCTTTTTGCCTTCGCGCAGGCCAAGCAGACCGCAAGCAAGCGACGCGGCGATGCCCAGATATGGGTTGCAATCCATCCCCGCCAGTCGGTTTTCGACCCGCCGTGCCGCCGGGGTGGAAATGGGTACCCGGATGCCGGTGGTGCGGTTGTCACGACCCCATTCCAGATTGATCGGTGCGGAATGGTCCCGAACATAGCGCCGGTAGCTGTTAACATACGGGGCGAGGATCGCTATTGCGCTGGGGAGATGGGTCTGCAACCCGGCGATGAAGTGGTGAAAGGCGGGCGTCTCTGTCCCGTCATCGGTGGAAAAAATGTTCCGCTTGGTGGTTTTGTCGAGAACGGAGTGATGGATGTGCATCGCCGATCCCGGCTCGTCCGCAATGGGCTTGGCCATAAAGGTTGCGAAACAGTCGTGCCGCAGCGCGGCTTCGCGGATCAGGCGTTTGAAGAAGAAAACCTCGTCAGCCAGTTTGACAGGATCGCCGTGGCGCAGGTTGATTTCCAATTGGCCGGCGCCGCCTTCTTGGGTGATGCCGTCGATCTCGAACCCTTGCGCTTCGGCGAAATCGTAAATGTCGTCGATAACCGGGCCATATTCGTCGACGGCTGACAATGAATAGGCTTGGCGCGCCGCGGCGGGCCGCCCGGAGCGACCCAGCATCGGTTCGATGGAACGGGCGGGGTCGAGGTTGCGAGCAACCAGATAGAACTCCATCTCTGGCGCGACGACCGGGATCAGGCCCTGTTCCTCATATAGCCCAACAATCCGTTTGAGAACATTGCGCGGTGCAAACGGCACAGCGGTGCCATCGGTGCGATGTGCGTCATGGATCACCTGCAAAGTCCAGTCGCCGGTCCAGGGCGCAGCGGTTGCGGTTTCATAGTCTGGTGTCAGGACCATGTCTGGTTCTGTGAACCCCTGAGGGCCAGCGGCCTCGCCCCAACCGCCGGCGATGGTTTGAAAGAAAATGGATTCGGGCAAATAGAACTTGCTTTGCCGACTGAATTTGCCTGCTGGAACGGCTTTGCCCCGCGCGATGCCGGGCAGATCAGAGATGATGCACTCCACCTCATCCAGACGGCGGCCTTCAAGAAAGCGGTGCGCTGCGTCGGGAACGCGGGTCAACCAATCAGCCATTCTGTGTATGTCCTTGACGGGGGGCGCTGGCGGCATCGTGATCGCGATGATTTGCTGGGTGCATAAGGTGGCCGGGTGCCGCTTCCAGAAATGTCCCCAGCCAATCGGCGACCCGCGCGCTGTCATGGGGGCGGGTCAGCCCGTCGCGCGCTTGTGCGATTAACTTGGGGTCGCCGTCATTGGCCCGTTCACGGGCATCCAAATAGTCAGCCATCAGACCCTGATCAAATTCTGGATGGGGTTGCAGGCTCAGCCCCCAATCGCCGTATTGCAGCCCGGCAATCGCGCAGAACGGGTTGCTCGCGATGACGTGCGCCCCATCTGGCGCGCGCATCACCTGATCTTGATGGATCGCGCTTAGGGAAACCTTTCCAAGCCCTTCCACAGCATAGTCCTGTAGTCCAAAGCCCCAACCACCGGCGAACTTTTCGACATGCCCGCCAAGAGCCTGCGCCATGATCTGATGCCCAAAGCAAATGCCGACCATTGGGCGCCCGGCGGTCCGTGCCGCGCGAATGAACTCTTCCAGAGGTTCAATAAAGGCATGATCTTCATAGGCGCCGTAGCGTGAGCCTGTCAGCACCCAGGCATCGGCTGCATCCGGGTTGTCGGGCAAGTCGCATTGATAGACCGACCACGAAGGGAACACCCTATCCGGTCCAGCCAATAACTTTGCAAAAATATCGCTATAGCTGCCGTGACGGGCGGCTATGTCGGGCAATGTCGGCCCGCATTCCAGAATTCCGATGCGCATCAAGGCCTCACTCAAGGGAGGATCAATCGCCTTGGCACGCTGTGGCGTGAGGGTGCGATATCCTAAGTCTACTATACGCGGTCGTGTAGTTGCAGGGCAACCAGATTTGGATCGCGGGCACCCATAACCTGCTGTTCCTGTCGCTTAACCCGTACCAGCATTTCCACCAACAGCTTGGGAAAAATACGCGCCATTTTGGGCGAGGTTTCAAACCGTGTAATGGCTTCATCCCAGTCAGTCGGAACCTTCAGGATCGGCTTGCCATAGGCGTTGCCGATGATCGGCTCGGGCGGGGTCAACCCATCGTCGATGCCCATCAACGCAGACCCGAGAACAGCTGCCATAACCAGATAGGGGTTGGTGTCGCCGCCCGGCATGCGGTGCTCTAATCGGCGTGCTGACGGATCCCCACCCGGAATGCGGATCGCGGTCGTCCGGTTCTCATATCCCCAAGATGCCCCTGTTGGAGCGTGACTGCCCGGCGCAAACCGGGCGTAGCTGCCTGCATGGGGGGCAAAGACAAGCATCGCGCCTGGCATCCCCGCAAGACACCCGGCCGCTGCGCTGCGCAGCAGGGCGCTTCCGGTCATGACTCCGTTGTCAAACAGGTTCTGGCCGTGCGAGTCCTTCACCGACACATGCAAATGCAATCCGTTTCCGGGATCGTCGGGGAAAGGTTTGGCCATGAACGTGGCGGCCATGCCGTGCTTTTTGGCGAGCCCCTTTACGAGCGATTTTACCAGCCATGTATCATCGGCTATCCGCATCGCCGGGCCGTGGTTCAGGTTGATTTCAAATTGGCCAATCCCGCCTTCGGACACCGCCGCCTGCACGGAAATCCCCATCGCTTCTGCCCCGGCATAGAGCGCGTCAAAGAACGCTGCGAAGTCGTCCAGCGCGTCGACGGAGTTGATGTCCCCCGCGTGGAGCGCCATCCCTGTCACGGGGTCCTTGGCCTGTGCGATGGTGCGCGCGCTGATGTCCAGCAGCGTGAATTCCAGTTCCGTAGCGACCGTGACCTTCCAGCCAAGTTTGGCGTATCGCGACAAAACCCGCGCAAGTGCATGGCGCGGGCAGGCGTCAAACGGGCGACCATTATCGGTGTACATCCACATGGGAAGCAGTGTGGCCTGCGGGTCAAGCCATGGCATCGGAACCGGACCGCGCTCTGTCAGGCGCAACTGCCCATCCGCATCCCCCGACGCCAGCACCAATGGGCTACCCTCGACGTCGTTACCCCAAATATCGAGCGATAGGGCTGACAGTGGCATGCGCTGACCGACAAATTCAAGTTTCGCCGCATCCGACGCAGGAAGCCGTTTGCCGCGCATCACGCCGTTAAGATCCGCGCAGGCCGTTCGAAGGCTGGCTGTTTCGATGTCCATATCTGTCAGCGCACCATTTGAGGTTTAAACGTCAGTTTTGACCGGGCCGTCGGCGCAAGATGCCGGTTCAGACGGCGGTTGATGTGCCCGAAAATCAGGATCACGATCAGGGTTAGCAGGATGAAATACCCGGCGAAAATCGGATAGGGGATGAACGGGTTGAAAGTCCGGTCGGCGAAATAGCTTGCATAGTAAAGCGCATCGCCTTGTTGCCGCCATGCCGGGAAGCTGGAGAAAAACACAAGCGCCGTTGCATGGAACAAAAAGATGGCTTCGTTCGTGTAACCGGGCCAGCCCAGCCGCAACATGGTCGGGAAGGTGATGCGCCGAAACTTGGTCCACCCGGCCATGCCATAAGCATCGGCTGCTTCGGTTTCGCCTTTGGGGATGGATTTTAGGGCGCCGTGGAAAATTTCAGCCGAATACGCAGACGTGTTGAGGAACAGCACCAGCAGCGCTCCGGCCCATGCGCGTGTGACCCATGACGTCTCGATCGTCAGTGTGAAAAACCCGAGTGGAAGCTCAAGCCCGGCGCGGGGCAAAAGGGTCAGGGTCTCGTAGGCAAGGAAGAACTGGATAAAAAGTGGCGAGCCGCGCAGAACGAAAATGAACCATTCGCATGGTTTGCGCACCCATACCCGTGCGGACGCTTTGCCAAGTGCAAGCGCGACGGCAAAGAAGAAGCCGGCCGACAGCGCCAGAACACCGAAATACACGTTCCAGATCATGCCCGATCCGATCAGGGTAAATTGCTCGCACAGGGTAATGTCAGAGCGGGGCAAAAGCCGCTCGCCAATGCCAAGCGACCGCAGGCCATAATCCTGGATGGTTTGCCAGCAGCTCATGCAGAGGCCTTACGCAAGGCTTCGCCTGCTGCTGTGGCCTGACCGCGCGAGAGTTTTCGTGTGAGGCGCGCAAATGCCATTTCAGAGACCTGCGTCAGAGCCAGATAGAACACCAGAAGAAACAGGAAGTAATAGAGCCGCCAGTCGGGGTGGGGATAGGTGAAGGCGCTGGTCTTTGACCCGCCAAGTTCACGGGCCCAATACACGATGTCCTCGACGCCAAGCAGAAACAAAAGCGGTGTTGCTTTGACCAGAATTTGCCAAAGGTTGGACAGGCCGGGCAGGGCGTAAACCCACATTTGCGGCACCAGAATGCGCCAGAACGATTGGCGGCGCGACATGCCATAAGCTTCGGCAGTTTCCATCTGGGCACGCGGTACCGCCGTCATGGCACCTTGGATGACATTTGCGGCGAAGGCCCCGAAAACGATCGCAAAGGCAAGGATGGCGGTCGTGAACCCATAGCCTTCATGAACCCATTGCGGCGCATTCGATAGGGGCAGTTTGGCCAGATCGCACACCACGAAATCATTGCCCTGGCGCACGGGCATGTCCCAGTCAGGGCAACGCAGTTTATGGCGCAGCAGCTCTAACCCCTGATCCAATGCGATAGGAACAAAGAGGAAAAAGGCGATATCGGGAATGCCCCGCACCATCGACGTGTAGCCTTTGCCGAACCAACGCAGCGGCGCGATGTGCGATCGTGACGCCACGGCCCCGCCAAACCCGAAGAGCAGTGCAACCGGGGCGGTGATGGCCAACAGTAACAGCACGGTGCCAAACGACGTATAGAACGCCATATGCTTGCCCGTTGTCAGGTAGCACGCCATCCATGGCAGCTGGTCGAGCGTTGAAGGGTCACTGCAAAAAGAGAACACGGGTCAGAAGCGTCCGATCATGGCGAAAGGGCAAGGGTCACCGGGCACCCGTGAGCGCCCGGTGCAGATCGGATCAGAACAGGGCGCTGGCAGGCAGCCACTTTGAGATCAGCGCGTTCAGCGTGCCATCGTCCTTCATGGTCTGGATTGCTGCGTCAAAGGTGGCTTTCAGTTCGGGGTCGCTTTCGCGCACACCCATGCCGATGCCGCCGCCAAGCAGGATGTCTTCGCCCACAAACATCATGTCGGCTTCTTCTTCCACGATTGGCTTGAGGAATTCCTTGTCGGCAATCACCGCATCGACTTCGCCATTGCGAACTGCTGCAACGGTTTCATCAGGGCTGGAAAATTCGACCAGCGTCGCACCAATCTGCGCCACATAGCCGGCCTGAATTGTGCCGGTTTGTGCCGCGATGACTGCGCCTGCCAGATCAAGACCGTCGATCATGCCGACAACCGCCGATGGGTCAGGCTGGGTGTAAGGCTGTGTGAAATCAATCACCTCGTCGCGCTCTGGCGTGATCGACATACCCGCGATGATCGTGTCGTAGTTGCCGGATACAAGGTTGGGAATAATGCTGTCCCAATCGTTTGTGACCCATTCGCAGGTCAGTTCGGCGCGGGCGCAAAGCTCGTCGCCAAGCTCGCGTTCAAAGCCGTCGATTTCGCCGTTGTCGTTGATGAAGTTATACGGAGGGTATGCGCCCTCGGTACCCATGCGGACGACGTCCTGCGCGAAAGCAGCGCCGGTGCCAAGGACAAGAACGATACTGGCCAGTGTCAAAGATTTCATGTGTTTCCCCTAGTTGCTTTTCGAGTGTCCCGGTCAGGCCGGGTTTGAGTGTGACAGAAATTGCTGCAGGCGGGCTGACTTCGGTGCCCCGAACAGGGCGTCCGGCGGACCCTCTTCTTCAATGCGTCCCTGATGCAGAAAGATAACATGGCTGGACATGTCAGCAGCCATCCGCATGTCGTGTGTCACGATCATCATGGTGCGGCCTTCGGCGGCGAGATCCTTGATGACGCGTACCACCTCTTGTTCCAGTTCAGGATCAAGCGCTGAGGTCGGTTCGTCGAAGAGCAAGGCTTGCGGTTCCATACACAGCGCGCGCGCGATGGCGGCGCGCTGTTGTTGGCCGCCGGACAGTTGTGCCGGATAGACTTCACATTTGTCGCCGATCCCAACCTTATCAAGCAGATTGCGGGCCAAAGCCTCGACCGTGTCACGGTCGCGGCGCAGGACGGTGACAGGCGCTTCCATCACGTTTTCAAGGATGGTCATGTGCGCCCAAAGATTGAATTGCTGAAAAACCATCGACAGGTTGGTGCGCACGCGCAGCACTTGTTTGGCATCCCCTGGCCGCCGGTTGTGACCTTCGCCGCGCCAGCGGATCGGATCGCCATCAAACAGGATTTCGCCCGATTGGCTGTCTTCGAGAAGGTTGCAACACCTGAGCAAGGTGGATTTGCCCGACCCGGACGAGCCGATCAGCGAGACGACATGCCCCTTGTCCGCGGTAACTGAGACGCCTTTGAGCACTTCGAGGGCGCCATAAGATTTGTACAAATCGCGGATTTCGATAACGGGTGCGGGCACGCGGCCTCCTGTACTGGATCGTGCAGGAATTACTGTTGAAACGGCACAGAATTGCAATGGCCGACGCAAGTGACGTGGCGAAAAAAGTGACGCTTGCACATGTTTTTGGCTGTCAGTGACCGCTGTGGTTGTCCTGAACGGCCTTGCGGGCAATGTTGCTGTCGCGGTCAGCTATGCCAAGAAGGTTCGCAACCATCCGCATCAGGCTGTCTTCTTCGTCATCGCGCTGACCATCGGACAAGACGACATCCCAAAGTGCTGAGATCACGGCAAGCCGCTCTTCATAAGGAACTGAGTCCTTGATGGCGCGGGTAAAGCGCACTGTGTCCGGCGCTTGCGACTCCAGGGTTTCTGCTTCGACCCTGAGTTGAGAGGCTTCGAACGGACTGAGGCTATAGCGGGCTTCGAGAATTCGATTGATCCTATCGATCTCGATTTGTGCATAGTCAGCATCGGACCGTGCAATGCGCACCAGCAACGCCGCGAGTGCGAGGCGCGCGTCAGTTTCTTGCAGCGGGGCGGGGTCGGGGGCCATCAGGCCCTGAAGCAGTTTTTGGAACATTGCATTTATGTAAGCCCGACATGCGGGCTGGCCAAGACTGAAAATGAACGGCGGCGCGCCAATGGCGAGGCGCGCGGTTGCATTGTCTTGGTACGCAAGGGATTGCGGTCAATCGCACAAGGTTTTGTGATCGGGATTGGAACATGCTGCGGGGTTCATAGTTGTTACTGCAAGACACGGGTTTATCCGTGCCACAATTTTTGTAAGGAGCCTGCCAAGATGACCCATCCCAAGAAAATCCTCATCATCGCAACCTCGGCGCATGACATGGGAGAGGGCAAAGGCGAGACGGGCCTTTGGCTCGAAGAACTGACAACCCCTTATTACGCTTTCATCGACGCCGGTGCGGATGTGACACTCGCATCGATCAAAGGCGGGGAAATTCCGATTGATGCGCGGTCTCTGAATGAAGAGGGGGAGAAGCCGGAGTCGGTGCAACGCTACGAAGACGACGCCGCCTTTCAGGAGGCGGTTCGCACTTCGCATTGCTTTAGCCGTCTGCCAGCCAGCGGGTACGATGCGATCTTTCTACCGGGTGGGCACGGCACGATGTTCGACTATCCCAACAGTCACGCCCTTGCAGAGATGGTGACTGAAACGATTGAGTCGGGCCGGATTGTTGCCGCCGTTTGCCACGGACCTGCCGGTCTGGTGTCGGCGCTGAGTTCCGATGGCACGCCGCTTGTCAAAGGTCGAAAGGTGACGGGCTTTACTGACGGCGAAGAACGAGCCGTAGGTTTGGACGAGGCGGTTCCGTTCTTGCTGGAAACGCGTCTCAAAGACTTGGGGGCTGACTACAGCAAAGGCGAAGACTTTTCAGTCTATGCTGTCCGCGACGGGGGCTTGATTACAGGTCAAAACCCGATGTCAGCAGGAAAAACCGCTGAGCTGGTTATGGAAGCACTAACAGAGCGTCAGGCCGCGTAACAGCGCCTGCATTTTGAGGAAGATTTCAAAAGGCCCGCGCTGTGATAGCGCGGGCCTTCTGCTTGCCTTATCGGCCTTTGCTGAAGAACCGAAGTGTCAGTCGGCCCCTTTGACTTGAATGGCTTGGTCAGGATCCGGCCGCAGAGCCTTTTGAGTAAAGGCCGCCAGAGCGGTAATACCAAGGCCGACCAAGTCGGTGATCAGACCGCCTTCGATCATAAAGAGCGCCGCTGCGATCAAACCTACGCGAAGGAACCATGCGGACCGGCCGCCGAGGAACCAGCCCTGCACGCCTGATGACAGCAAGAAGACCCCGAATGTGGCCGTAGCCCCGGCACGGATCACTTCAAACCATGTGCCATCCATCAAAAGCGCACCGTTGTAGAAGAACATGAACGGAACGATGAAGGCCGCGATGCCGATTTTGAACGACGCCACCGACGTTTCCATCGGGTTGGCCCCTGATATCCCGGCGGCAGCATAACTCGCCAAGGCAACGGGCGGGGTAATGGCTGACAGAACCGCGAAGTAGAACACAAAGAAATGTGCGGTCAGTTGCGGGATACCCAATTCCACCAGACCCGGCGCAACCACGGATGCGGCAACAGCATAGGCGGCAGTTGTTGGCATCCCCATTCCAAGAAGGATCGAAATGCACATGGCAAAGAACAGGGCGAGGAACTGGCTCACACCGGCCAAACCAAGCAGGAGGTTCGAGAAGCGTGCACCAACGCCGGTCAGGCTGATAACGCCCACGATGATCCCGGCACATGCGCACACCGCGATGATCTGAATCGACATGATACCCGCAATTTCGAACGCTTTTACCGTAGACCGGATGCCCATACGATAGGGCGTCAGCCAACTGACAACAGCGGCGGCCACTGTGGCATAGGTGCCGGCGCGGATAACCGAATACCCCATGAACAGAGCAAAGATCAGGATGATGATCGGCAGGAAGAGATAGACCTGACGCACCATCTTGGCCAGTTTCGGGATTTCGTCCGCGCTCATGCCGCGCATACCCAGCTTGGCGGCTTCGAAGTCGACCATGAAGAAGACCGACACGAAGTACAGGACAGCAGGGATGATCGCCGCGATGGCGATGTCGGTGTATGGAATGCCCGTAATTTCCGCCATGATGAACGCGCCTGCGCCCATGATCGGCGGCATGATTTGCCCGCCGGTTGAGGCGGCAGCTTCAACCGCGCCGGCGGTCTTTTTGTGGTAGCCGACTTTCTTCATCAGCGGGATCGTCAGCGACCCGGTTGCAACCACGTTGCCTGCCGATGTTCCGTTGATCATGCCCATGAGGCCTGAGGCAAAGATTGCCACTTTCGCTGGGCCACCGCGCGTGCGGCCGGCGGCCGCGAAAGCGAAGTTCACGAAGTAGTCGCCCACCTTTGACGCCTGAAGAAACGCGGCGAAGATGATGAAAAGAATGATATATGTTGAAGACACCGCGGTTGTTGGCCCAAGTATACCGGCGTCGGTATAGACTTGGCTAAAGAACCGCTGCCACGAGATTGCCGGAGAATTCAGGAAGCCTGGCAGATACTGGCCAAAGAAGACGTAGCCCAGAAAGACACCAGCGATGATCACAAGCGCAAGCCCCGCAACACGCCGCGTCATTTCCATGATCAGGGCGGTGCCAGCAACGGCGGCAATCGAAATGCCGATCGGCGCAAAGGGTGTACCGGTCGAATTGCGCATCAGCGTGCCGTAGATGGTGATCAGATAGGTTGCGACCGCGATGGCGCAGATGCTCAGCACGATATCAGGTGTGGCGAGCTTCGCGCGCGGCGCTTTGTGGACCCACGAGAGAACAATCGCTCCGCCCGTTGCAAGCACGAGAGGAACCCCAAAGAGCCATGTTTCACGGAATTTGATTGTCGCATCCATGCCGTTCCACATGGCGCCGTCATTGATCAGCAAGGCAAACCAGATCGCCGTGCCAAGGGCCAGAAGCGCAGGTAACGCAAGGGCCAAGGCGATCTTGCGCTGGATGGCGGCACCGGGGGCGGTGTCGTCATCGCCCGGAAAACTTGCCGCCGAATACATCAAGAAGCCAAGAACCAATGCGCCAGCAACGTGTGCAATCCGGAAGTTCCAGGTTTCCATCGGGAACTGTGGCAGCAACGGAATGTTGATGCCGGTCATCGACGACACCGATACGCCGTTCAGTGCTGCCATATGGAACATTGCATAGAGTGTCGCGAGTCCCGCAATCACAATAAGTGTCGGGCCTTCGAACAGGCGACGATTTCCTTCGATGGGTTCTTCGTCAACACCATCGGCGATCAGGTGGTCGTCATTGGCTGAACTAGGGGGCGGTGAGGACATTGGAGTTCTCCAGGTGATGTTCCGTCACGGCTAAAGGATCGCAGTGCGGTGGTGCGACTGCGAAACAGGTGTCGGCCGGAAAAGAAAAGGGGGTGCAGGGCCGCGCGATGCGGCGGCCCTGCGAATGGCATGATTATTGGCCGTGGATCATGTCGGCGGGAATGTCAGCGCCGGCATTTTCGGCGAACCATTCCGCTGCACCGGGGTGCCAAGGCATGACTTTGTTCTTGTCCCAGTTGGCAGGAACAGTGGACCGCGCTGCGCGGTGGATACCCACCATACGGTCATTGTCGGACATGACCACATCCACAACAGCCTTCACGAAGCTCGCGGGCAGGTCGCAGTTCGCGATGGCGAAGTTCCACATGGACACGGACCGTGCGGGGGCTTCGAGCGTGCTATAGGTCTCTGCGGCGATTTCGAAGCTTGAAACCGGATAAGCTTCCATGATCGCGGCTTGGTCTTCTTCGGTGAATTCGATGATGTTCACGTCGGTCTGAACTTCAAGCTGGCTCACGGCGGGTACTGGCACACCGGCTGCAAAGGCGATCACGTCCAGAAGGCCGTCCTGCAATTGGCCGCCAAGGTCGGACCAGCCGCCATTGCGACGCTCGAAGTTCACGCCAAGCGTTTCCATCATGCGCGGGAAATACGTGTCCGATGTGGAGCCCGCTGGGCCAAAGCCGATCCGCGCGCCGTCCGGGATTTCCGAAATCGACGTGATGCCCGAGCTGGTCAGCGCGGTCACGCTGAACGGCGTTTGGTACATCGGGAACATTGCACACGCATTGTCCATTGCGAGACCGGGCGCGATTGGGTTCGTACCGGCGATGCTTTCCGCTGCTGGGCCCATTGTGGTCATACCGAAGGCTGCATCCCCCGTGTGAACCAACGCCATGTTCTGCATAGGACCGCCGGTTACTTCGCCGCCGCCTGACAGACCCAGCTCATCAGCGACCAAGTTGGCCCAGCCAGATCCATACGCGAAATAGGTGCCGCCTTGCGATGCGGTGCCAACGGTGAAGGAGTCCGGCCAACCGGCGCGATCCTCTTGCGCGATGGCCGCGCCACCGGAAATGGCAAGTGCACCCGCCAGCGCAAAGCCAGCCGAAATTGTTTTAGCAGTCGTAGTCATACAAACCTCCCCATGCCGGGATATCCCGGCGTTTGTGCCTTTTAGCGCTTTGGGTTCATGCCCAAAGCAGGTGCCTGCAAACAATTCTGTTTCAGGCATGCATACTTGTTTAGTCTGGAATGCATGTCACGCAAGGGTGACGCGTTCCACATATGCAATAAATTCAGGCTTTCGGTTGGGCATGGGCGGAATCGGGGACATTGGCGCAGAGTGCCTGCGCACAATCCGACCCATTTCTTGTCAGCTCAGTCTTCGTCCGTAAAATCTTGGCGCGACAGTCCATGCTTCTGCATCTTTTCGTACAGCCCCTTGCGCGAAATGCCGAGCGATTCGTATGTGTCTTTCAGGCGGCCGCCATAGGCAGAAATACTGCCGGCGATCAGGGATTTCTCAAATTCTGCAACCTGTTCGGCCAAACTTGCGGTGTCGCTCGTATTGGCCGCCGAGGGGGTAATGTCGAGATCAAGGTCAAGGGCAAACCGCTCTGCGGCGTTGCGCAATTCGCGCACGTTGCCGGGCCAGTTGCGTGCAGCGATAGTCCGCAAAAGCGTGCCCGGCACCTCCGGTGCAGGACGTTTGTATCGCGCGGCAGCCTCTTGAACGAGATGCAGGAACAACTTTGGAATGTCCTCACGGCGCGCGGAAAGTTCCGGCATTCTGATCGTGACCACGTTCAGCCGGTACAACAGGTCACTGCGAAAATCGCCCCGGGCGGCCGCATCTTCAAGATCGCGCTTACTGGCCGCGATGAACCTGACATCCAGATCAATCAGCTCGTTCGAGCCCAGTCGTGAAATCACGCGGTTCTGGATCGCGTGCAGAAGCTTGGCCTGCAACGGCCCGGGCAGGCTGTCGATTTCATCAAGAAACACGGTGCCGCCCCGCGCATGTTCGAACTTGCCGAACCGCGCCCGCGTAGCCCCGGCAAAGGCACCCGCCTCGTGACCAAACAACTCGCTTTCGATCAGGTCGGCGGGCAGGGCGGCGCAGTTGATATGCACAAAAGGGGCTTCGCTGCGCATGCTGGCCCGATGCAGCGCGCGCGCAGCGACCTCTTTGCCGGTGCCGGTCGCGCCAACAATCAAAACATCCGCTTCTGTTTGCGCCACGGCGCGGATCTGTTGGCGCAGGGCGATCATCATCTCGCTTCGCCCGGTCAGACGCCCCTCGATTGGATCGCGTCCGCCGACCTGCGCCCGAAGAACCCGGTTTTCGAGCGTCAGCCGCCGTTTGTCCAGTGCACGCCGGACCGTTTCTACAAGGCGGATCGGCGCATAGGGTTTTTCAAGGAAGTCATAGGCCCCGTCGCGCATTGTTTGGACGGCCAGTTCCACATCGCCGTGTCCCGTGACCAGGATCACCGGGAATTCCGGGTCAATTTCAAGGCAGCGCTGCATCAGTGTCAGCCCGTCCATCCCGCCCATGCGGATGTCCGTGACCAGAACGCCCGCGAAATTACGGCTGACATGGCCAAGCGCGGCTTCGGCATCAGACAGACTGGTCACATCAAGATCGGCCAGTCCGAGCGTTTGTTCAGCAGACAGGCGCAAGTGTTCTTCGTCATCCACAAAAAGAACGTGTTCAGTGGTCATTGTGCAGCGATCCCCTGCGGTGCGGCTGCGGGCAGCTCCACGGAAAACTCTGCCCCGCCCTGATCCAAATTCCGAGCGCGTAGGTGGCCCCCGAAATCTTCGACGATATTGAAGGAAATGGACAGCCCCAGACCAAGCCCTTTGCCAGGTTCCTTTGTCGTGAAGAACGGGTCAAAGACTTGCGCCAATGCCGCCTCACTAAGGCCGGGGCCACTGTCGGTGACAGTAATTTTGATGATGTCGTTTTCATTCGACAGGGCGACCGCGATGTGGGGCTGGTCCTTGTCCTCTGTGGCATCCAGCGCGTTGGCCAGCAGGTTGACCATGACCTGTTGCAAGCGGAGTTGCCCGCCCATGGCAAAGAGAGGGGCGGCCGGGCGATCAAACTTGATCTGGGCGCCGCGCGATTTGATTTTTGCCCCCAACAGTTCGATTGCATCATCAATAACGGCCGCGGCATCCACCGCGGCGATGCCTTCTTGTGGCCGACGGGCAAAGTTGCGCAGATGCCCCGAAATCGCCGCAATCCGATCCGCCAGTTTTGAGATGCGCGTCAGGTTCTCTCGCGCTTCGGGAAGACGCTCGCGATCCATCAGCAATGCGGCATTGTCGGCATAGGATTTGACCGCCGCCAAGGGTTGATTGATCTCATGCGAAATAGCCGCCGACAGTTGCCCCAAAGCTGCCAGTTTTCCAGCCTGTATCAATTCCTTTTGGGTGATGCGCAGGCGATGCTCGGCGCTGCGACGCTCCTCAACCTCGGTGCGCAGGCTCGCGTTTGCGACGTTCAAATCGGCGGTGCGTTCCCGGACGCGGCGTTCCAACAAATCCTGTGTCGCGCGCTGAACTTCCAGCCGTTCAAGAATGCGGGCCCGCCGGGATAATACCAATGCCAGTGCCAGCCCGATCAGAAGGACCAACATCACATAGACCCCAAAAACTGCCAGAGCTTGCGTACGGGCGGGCCCAGCCGGGCTTAGAATATGCACGCGCCACCCGACATCCGGCAGCAACGTCTGACTCTCGACGAAATGCTCTGTCCTTGTGTCCGAAGTGGCGGTGACGCGTGTTAATCGGTCATTCAGGGGCTCAGAGTTGATCGCCAGCGGTTTCAGGCGGGCCGGGGGGTATTGACGGGTTCGTTGGATGCCCTCCAGCGCATCTGCGCTTAGCGGGGCAAGGGTGCGAAAGTGCCAATCCTGACGGCTCGACATGAACACGACGCCGTTGGCATCGGTGACCATCAGCTCCGACGGGCCGCTGCGCCACGCATCTTCAAAGCCGTCCACTGTGAACTTCAGCGCTAGAACCCCCACGACTTGCGCGTCTTCCCACACAGGCGCAGCATAGAAATAGCCCCGCTCGCCCGACGTCGTGCCAAGTGCAAAGTAGCGGGACGGCAGGCCTGCCAGCGACTCGGTGAAATAGGGGCGGTAGTCAAAGCTTTTGCCGACGAAAGACAGGTCTTTGAGGTACGAACTGGCGGCAAGGGTCATGCCGCGTTTGTCCATCAAATAGACATCCGACGCTTCCAGACGATCCGCCGTTTCCTTCAGGCGTGCGTTGACTTGCGCAAACAAAAGAGGATTGGCCGGGTTGCGCAACAGTCTTGCAAGTTCAGGCCGTTCGGCAATCAACGCGGGAAGCGGTTCAAACCGATTAAGCGCGGAGCGAAGGCCCGCAACCGACAAATTCAATGTGTCCATGCCTTGCACGCCGGTCTTGGCAAGAAAGTGCCTTTCCAGCCAAGGCAGACTGACCACGCCGATGGCGACCGCCAGAACCAGAGCGGCTGTCAGGCGGCCAAAATCTGACCGTGCAAAAGCTGTGCCGAAGCGGGTACGTGTCATGCGGGCAGTATGCATGCGGCCCGCGCAATTGCCCAGACCCGCCGGGAGATGGCGCATCTGTGCCCGAGCTATGGCCATGACGCGCTATCGTCGCAGTATGCCAAATTGGCCCACAGTTTTCATGATGTCTGGACGCAAGCGAAGGTGGGCGCTTAGTCTACAGAGATCGCTGTCGGCTGCACGTCCGTGCGCAGCCCCACAGCGCAGCCCAAAGGCAATGCATCTTGAGCCAGGAGAACCGCGCCGTGCGATATCAATTTACAAGCCTATGCGCCGCAGTGCTTGCGAGTGGATTTGGGGTTGTGCAGCCTGTGATTGCGCAACAAACGGATCGTGATCTGCCGCGTCTCGTATTGCAGATCACGGTTGACCAATTGCGCGGCGCCCTCATTGACCGTTACGGCGTGCATTTGGGCGAAGGCGGATTCAAGGACCTGATGCTGCGCGGCACGTTCTATACCAACGCCCATCATCGCCATGCGAATACCGAAACAATCGTGGGTCATACCACGCTGGCAACAGGGACTGACCCTGCGATTCACGGCATGGTTGCGAACCTGTGGTTCGACAAAACCGCCGGGACCCAGTTTTATAACGTGCAAGATCCAGACCACACCTTGGTTGGCGCTAAGGGCGTGGATTCTGCGACTGAAATTGATCCGACCCAGCGCGCAGCGACAACAGATGGCCGGTCGCCGCGGAACATTTTAACCTCTACCATTTCCGACGAGATTGCGCTGCATTTCGGGCCAGAGGCAAAAGTGTTTGGCGTTTCCGTCAAGGACCGGGGGGCAATCTCTATGGCCGGTCATGCGGGCACTGCGTATTGGTTTTCCAAAGCTGAAGGGCGCTTTGTGACCAGTACGTTCTATCGCGATGCCTATCCGGACTGGGTCGGGGCCTGGGATGAAACCGGAGTTGTGGCCAGCTACGCGGGCACCGCGTGGAAACTGTCGTCACAGTCTGACGCCTACATGTTCGGCGCGTCTGACGACCAGCCATGGGAAACGGATTTTCCCGGATTTGGGCGGACCTTTCCGCATGAATGGGGCACGGCAGATGACAAGTACTATACGACCCGCTTGACCCTTAGCCCTGCTGGCGATGAAATCACGGCAGATTTCGCCAAGGCGCTGATCAAGGCGGAAGATGTAGGGCAGGACGATATCACCGATTATCTCGCCGTCAGCTTTTCGTCCACGGATTACGTCGGGCATATCTTTGGCCCCTCCAGCCTGGAGGCCGAAGACAACATGCTGCGCCTTGACCGGACGTTGGCCGATTTCTTCGCTTATGTGGATGCTCAGGTCGGGTTGGAAAATACGCTTGTCGTCTTGTCGTCCGATCATGGGGCCCCGGAAAACCCCGACTACCTTGCTACACTTGGGATCGAGGCCGGAACCTTTGATTTTGCCCGCGTCAATACAGAACCGGGGTTTGTCAGGCTTGAGGCGAAATTCGGAGAGGGACGAGAGTTCATCCTGAACTTTTCCAACCCGTACCTTTATCTCGACGGCGCACAGATCGCAGAGCGCGGTCTGGACGAGGCTGAAGTTCAACGTGCAATCGCTCAGGAATTGCGACACCTGCCCGGAATCGCCTATGCTATTCCCAGCGCGGATCTTGCATCGGGGGCAGTGCCGCGCGGGAAAATACAGGATTCAGTTTTGGCCAATTACCATGCTGACCGGTCGGGTGATATTTATATCGTTTTTGACCCGCATTGGTTTGTAGCGGACTTTGACGGGTTGCATGTCGCCTCTGCCCATGGCTCGCCATGGACCTATGACACCCATGTGCCGATCCTGATTGCCGGACCTGGCGTGAACAGAGGGCGCATCGCGCGCCGCGTGGAAACGGTTGACGTTGCCCCGACGATTGCAGCCTATATCGGAACAAAACCGCCATCGGGCGCCATCGGTGTGCCCCTCGTCGAGATACTGAGGTGACTCACTATGCCAAATGACAGCTCTGCGGGTGCCGTGACGCCCCGGGATCACATTGAAACTTTGCGCGCGCGCATGGGCGAGTCGATCATCGGTCAGCGGGACGTGATCGAACGGCTGCTGATTGGGTTGCTTGCCAATGGCAATTTGCTTGTGGAAGGTCTGCCCGGTCTTGCCAAAACCCGCGCGATCAAAGCGTTGGCCAAGAACCTTGCCTGCGATTTCTCTCGCATTCAGTTTACGCCCGATCTGCTTCCCTCTGACATCACGGGCACCGAAGTCTATTATCAATCTGCCGAAGGGTCAGAGTTTCGCTTCGAGCGTGGGCCTATCTTTGCCAATATCGTGCTGGCCGACGAAATAAACCGCGCACCTGCCAAGGTTCAATCGGCCCTTTTGGAAGCGATGGAAGAACGTCAGGTCACTGTCGCGGGAACGACCCATAAAATGGCGCCACTGTTCATGGTTATGGCAACGCAGAACCCGGTGGAACAAGAGGGAACCTACCCATTGCCCGAAGCGCAGATGGACCGGTTTTTGATGCATGTCCTGATCGACTATCCGCCGGTAGAGGATGAAGTGGAAGTCATTCGTATGGTTCGTGCCGAGGAAATCGCGGCGCAGCAAACCGACACATCCGAAGAGCCGCCTGCGCCGATTTCCCAAGATGCGATTTTTGCGGCGCGCGCTGAAATTGGGGCCGTGCATGTGGCGCCCGCGATGGAACGATACATGGCCGATCTGGTTGACGCCACGCGTCACCGGGACGGGTATGGCGACGATCTGAAGCGCTGGATCGAGATTGGCGCGTCACCGCGGGCCTCGCTCGCGCTGGATCGGTGTGGGCGCACCCATGCGTGGCTGCGGGGCCGCGATTATGTTGATCCCGAAGATGTTCGGGCCATTGCGGCGGATGTTCTGCGCCACCGCCTGACGTTGACCTATGAGGCTCAGGGCGGCGGCATCTCAGCCGATGACGTTGTGGCCGAACTGATCGCTCAGGTGGCGCTTCCTTGATGCGCGACACGGCCGCCAGAACCCGCACAGGCACCTTGCCGCCGACCCCGGCGACAGGGACCGATCCGCGCGTTCACGTGACCCTCGCGCATCTTTTGTCGCTGGAAGGGCGGGCGCGGGCGTTGACGTTCCTTCCGCGCCAACCGGCGCGTTCAGTCTTGAATGGGCGCCATGCCTCGCGGCTTCGGGGGCGGGGGCTTAACTTTGAAGAGTTGCGCGGTTATCTGCCCGGCGATGACGTGCGGGCGATGGATTGGAAGGTGACGGCACGAACTGGCAAACCGCATATCCGCGTCATGACGGAAGAGCGGGACCGCCCCGTTCTGATTGTCGTGGATCAGCGGATGTCCATGTTTTTTGGCTCGCGCCACGCGATGAAATCGGTGACAGCGGCCGAAGCGGCGGCGCTTGCGGCTTTTCGGATTCTGGACCAAGGCGACCGCGTTGGAGGGATCGTTTTCGGGGATACCACGATTGCCGAGTTGCGCCCGCAGCGCAGCCGCCGCGCCCTGAACCGGTTTCTGACGGCGCTTGCCGATGCCAATGGCCTGCTGCGCGCGGATGCCCCGAATGTTCAGCCGCAATCCTTGACAAGCATTCTGCGCGCTGCGATCCGAATTGCTCCCAAAAACCACCTTGTGATCGTCTTGTCCGATTTCGACGGGATCGACGACGCGGCGGACAAGTTGGTGTCAGGCCTTGCACGCCACAACGATCTTGTATTGGTCCATGTGGGCGATCCGATAGCCCAAGACGTTCCAGACGGGCTGCAACTGGTGGTGTCCGACGGCACGCTACAGGCACAGATCGACACGGGCGATGCCGGGCAACGGCGCGCCTTGACTGACATGGCACGCGGCAGGCTTGCCGATGTGATGGGCTGGCAGCGGCGGTACGGCGTTCCGGTCTTGCCGTTGTCGGCAGGCGAAGAAACATTGCCCCAAATGCGCCGCTTGATGGGGTTGGGTCCGACATGACGACCGAGGAGGATGCGCCTGCAAACCTGATCGACCTGATGGACCGCTTGATCGAGCCTTCAGTCCCGACAGAAATTTCGTTGGTGCCCCAGACAGCAGGCTGGTGGGTGCTTGGTGCGCTTCTTGCCTGCGGGCTTGCATATACGGCATGGCGATGGTGGCACCATTGGCAAAGCAATGCATATCGACGTGCTGCCCTTGGGGATCTGGCCCGCGCGGGTGAGGATCCGGCCTATATCGCTACTGTCTTGCGGCGAACCGCGTTGGCCGCTTTTCCCCGCAGCGAAGTGGCGGGCCTTGCTGGCGCGCAATGGGTAGCCTTCCTGCAAGCGACAGGAGAATTTGATCCTGATGCTGCACCTGCGTTGTTGCGCGGCCCCTATGCCCTCGGCGTGGATAGTGCGCCCTTGCATGCAGCCGCCGAGAGCTGGGTTCGTTCGCATCGGAGGCCCGCATGATCCAATTCGCGTTTCCTTGGGCGTTCTTCGTGCTGCCATTACCTTTGGTTGTATGGCGGTTCATGCCGCCGCATCGCGAGCAGATCGAAGCCCTGCGGTTTCCATTTTTCCGGCGCATCACCGATGCGGCCGGTGTGGACCCAAAAGCCGGGGCCGTTGTTTTGGCACGCACGCGATTGCAGATGGCTGCGGCTGTTTCGATCTGGGTGTTGATCGTGCTGGCCATAGCTCAACCGCAACGGGTTGGCGCGCCGGTCGAACAAGTCAAAGCCGCCCGCGATGTCGTTTTGGCCATCGATATTTCCGGGTCCATGGACACGCGCGACTTTGAAGATGCCGATGGCGCACGTGTTCAGCGGCTTGCGGCGGTCAAGGACGTGGTCACGCAGTTTGTCGAAGGCCGCGAAGGTGATCGGATGGCGCTGATTGTGTTCGGCTCCAAAGCCTATGTGCAGGCGCCGCTTACCGAAGATCTGGACACTGTCATTGCGCTGCTGGAGGCGACCGAGGTGGGCATGGCTGGGCCGCACACGGCGCTTGGGGATGCCATTGGTCTGGCCATTCGTACCTTTGACGTGTCCGAAATCGACCAGCGGTTGCTGATCTTGCTGTCTGACGGGTCGGACACGGCGTCGGCGATGTCGCCGGTCAATGCGGCAGAAATAGCTGCCGATCGCGGGGTCGAGATTTTCACCATTGGCGTTGGCGATCCGGACGCGTCGGGGGAGGCGCGCGTTGACTTGACCGCCCTGCGGGATATCGCGTCGCGGACCAGTGGTGCCTATTTCTATGCGTCGGACGAAGCCGCGCTTGGCAGTGTTTATGACAGAATTGATGCGCTTGCCCCCCGGCAAACCGAAACGCTGTCATGGCGGCCGCGCCGGTCGCTGTCGCACTGGGCCATGGGGCTTGCGGTGCTGATCGGGCTTGGGGTCATTGGCATGCTCCATACGGCGTCTCGCCGCCGGGCGCAGACCATGTCAGGGCCAAACTTATGACCCCCGTTCTCGTGGCTCTTGAGGCGTTTCACGTGCTGCGCCCGCTCTGGCTTGGCGCGCTTGTTCCGATTGCGGCGCTTTGGTGGATGGTTCGGGCGCGACGTGCGCACAGGGCGGCGCCGCGCGATGGGCTTGCCCCGCATTTGCGTGACGCTCTGACCGTCGGCTCGGATGGGCAGCGCCGGGTGATGCCGATTGACATGGTTTGCGTCGCATTGGCGCTGTTGGCCTTTGGGGCGTCGGGGCCCACCTGGTCGCGCCAGCCGGACCCGTTCGTGGCGCAATCCGCACCGTTGGTGGCGGCGCTCAAGGTGACCCCGTCCATGACCGCAGATGACATTGCGCCGTCGCGGCTTGAACGAGGAAAGCAAAAGATCCGGGACTTGCTGGAATTGCGCGCAGGGGCGCGAACCGCGCTGATCGCTTATGCCGGAACTGCGCATGTCGCCGTGCCGATGACAGAAGATCCCGGCGTCATGCTGCCCTATCTGGCTGGTCTAGACCCGGCGGTCATGCCCGAAGAGGGCGACCGCCCCGGATTGGCACTGGACAGTGCCCAAGCGTTATTGAGCCGTGAAACAGGTCCGGGCGCGGTGTTGTTCGTAACAGATGGTCTTGACCCTGATGACGTTCCGGCCCTCTCGGCGGCGAACGTGATCATCCTGTCGTTGTTGCCCGAAGGGCAGGGCGATCGCGGGCTGGAGGCTGTGTCAGACGTGCCGGTCATTGCCGTTACGGCGGACGGCGCGGATGTTGCACAGATCGACCGTTTGCTCGACGCGGCGCAAGCCCGAGCCTTGTTGGATGATGACCGGCAACCTTGGCTGGACAGGGGGCCTTGGTTGGCTCTGCCTGCCGCGCTGTTGATGCTGTTGTGGTTTCGCCGGGGTTGGACCATGCGCTGGGTTTTAATGGTTGCGGCATTTTTGCTGACGCAGCCAGCGTCGCAGGCACGTGCCGATGGGATTGCTGACTGGTTTTTCACACCAGATCAACGCGGGCGGTTGGCCTTTGATCGCGGCGATTTTCGTGTTGCATCGGAAGCGTTCTCTGACCCGCTTTGGCGCGGCTATGCGCTGTATCGTGATGGTCAATACGCGGATGCAGCCGAGGTACTGAGCCGTGTTGAAACAGCACAGGCCGCGTTTATCCAAGGTATGGCCTACCTGCGCTCGCGGTCATACCGCGATGGGGTGCGCGCCTTTGAGACAGCTTTATTGCGCGACCCGGATTACCCAAATGCGGCGGAAAATCTGGAAACCGCGCGTGCGATTGTCGCGTATGTGGAAGAAGCCCAAGAGCAAAGCGACACGGGCGAGGATCGCGGTATCGGGGCTGATGACGTTGTTTTTGACAATGAAAGCGGCAAGGGCGAGGAAACTGTTATCTCTGTCCCCGAAGATGGAGCAGACGCCCTTTTGTCTGCGGATCAATGGATGACCACTGTCGATACGCGCACGGGAGATTTTCTCAAAAGCCGGTTCGCGCTGGAACAGAACCGACCAGCCCCAAGCGCCGAGGCAGATGCCCCAGACGGGGATGAACCGCGTGAAGACAGCAGCCAAAGCCAAGCACCGGAGCTTGCAGAATGATCCGAGTGTGCGCTGCTTTATGTCTCGTTCTTGTTTGCCTTACCGGTCCGGCCTTCGCTCAAGACCCGGTGTTGACGTCAGAAATTGATGGCAACGAGGTGATACCGGGCCAATCCGTTTCGCTGCGCCTGACGGTTCTTGTGCCGACCTACATGCCCGATCCGCCGCAATGGCCCAGCTTTGAGGCGCCGAACTTGCATATCCGGGTGGCCTCTTCGGGTCCGGTCAGTGAAACCATCGACGGAGAGACATGGTCAGGCGTCAGCCGCCGCTATCTAATTACACCCATGGTGCCGGGTCAGGTGACGCTGCCAGCATTGACAGCCAGCGTGACCTGGGCTGATCCAGACACCAATGCCCCTTTGCAGGTCGATCTTGAAACCGAACCTCTCACGATCACAGGCGTTGTTCCCGACGAGGCAAGTGAGCTTGATCCGTTCATCGCCGCAGACACATTGGAATTGACCCAGTCGATCGAGGGGGAGCCGGAGGGCATGTCGCCGGGGGCGTCTTTTACCCGCAGTGTCACGGCAAATATTCGCGGGGCGTCACCGATGTTTCTGCCGCCGCTTCTGCCCCAGCAATCCGTTGACGGGTTGCGCGGCTATCCGGATGAACCGGTGACTGCGGAAAACGTGGATCGCGGTGTGGTAAGTGGGTCGCGCACGGAAAGTGTGACTTATCTCGCGGAAGGCGGCGGCAGCGGTGCGCTCTCTGCGGTTACTTTGAAATGGTACAATCTGAAAAGCGGGGCCGTTGAAACAGCGGAGCTTGCGGCAGTCGATGTGTCGGTGGAAGGGCCACCCGCCCGCCCCGCAGACGGAAACGCGCCGCGCGATTGGCGCGGCACCGCTCAGGCTGCGATAGCCGTTCTGCTTGCACTTCTCGTGCTCGCGTTGGTGGTTCGCCGCGCGCGCGGCCCGATCGGGCAGTGGTGGCAAGCAACCCGGCTTGCATGGCAAAGGTCTGAGCACGCAGCATGGCGCACGCTTTTGCGAAAAATCAAGGCGCGCGATCTCGCGGGCGTACGGCATGCGATGGATGTCTGGCTGCGCGTGTCAGCGCCGGGCGGTCAATCAAATCCAACGCCGGATGTCATGGCGGCACTGAATGCGTTGGGACGCGCGCGATACGGCCAGCCACCAGGCGACGATGGAACAGCATGGCAGGACCTCGCACACGCTTTGACCGACATGCGCCGCGCCGCACGTGGCGAAAGGCAGGATGACCCATTGCCGCCGCTTAACCCGTCGCCCATGGCTGCCCATTCCGCCGAGCATGGGAAGAAGACTGTCTGATCAACGAAAAAGTGTTTCAGATCGGTTTGCGCGGGACTGGCTATTCCCCCGAAGATTTCGATTGGGGGCGCAGCAAGGGCTGGACGGTCGTTCAGGCAGAAGACTGTTGGCATCTGTCCCTCGCGCCGTTGATGGACTGCGTGCGCGAAACGGTCGGCGACGCGCCAGTCTATTTGAGCTTCGATATCGACAGTCTTGATCCGGCCTTTGCCCCCGGCACAGGCACGGTGGAACCGGGCGGCCTGACAACGTGGCAGGCGCTTGAAATTGTGCGGGGCATGTCAGGGCTGAATGTTGTGGGGGCAGATCTGGTCGAGGTCTCGCCGCCCTATGGTCCAAGTGGAAATACAGCGTTGATCGCCGCAAATCTTCTGTTCGAGATGCTGTGCCTGCTGCCTGATAGCTCGTCAGTTGTCAGGTCAGGATAGAAACAAAAGACAACAGTATTGCTAATTCGGCACAGACCTGTGCTGCCCCGAGAATATCACCGGTTTGACCGCCGATTTTGTTGAACGCAACGATACCAACAATTGAGACGGCAAGAACCCCGAAAAACGTCGCAACCAGAACGGCTTTTGCCGGAAGAATGCATAGGCTTAAGCCAAGTGCGATCACTGCACCAATCACAACCGCGGCACGGGTTGGACGGCCGGTTACCGCCGTCAACCCACCGCGCCGTACTGCCGGTAATGCGGCCCAAAGCGCAGCCATGGCGGCACGTGATATCATTGCCGCGGACACAAGCGCCCAACCGAATTCCAGGCTTGGCAAGGATACCGCGCCGCCAAACCGGAGGCCCATGATCATAATCAAAGCCAACACGCCGAACGCACCGATACGGCTGTCCTTCATGATTTCCAGCCTGACTTCCTTTGTCCAGCCACCGAAAAAACCATCTGCAGTGTCCGCTAGCCCGTCTTCGTGCAAGGCGCCGGTGAGCATGACAAGAACGCAAATCGCCAAGTCGGCCGCCAACGCGTGTGGCAAGCCGACGAGTGTGGCAATCGTGTGTGTGGTTCCGGCAATTGCACCGATAAGGGCACCTACAAGGGGAAATGCCCAAACAACCGCAGCCCCGCGTTTCATCGCCAATCGACTGTCGTTAGGAATTGGAAGCCGGGTCAAAAGCCCAAACGCTGCGGGGATATCTACCCGCGAGAATAACTGATCGCGTTTCATTTTTGTGTTTCCAATAACGTGGCACCGCGATAGCTTGCCTCGGCAACTTTTTCAACGTTTCGAACAGGGGTTTTCATGTCGCACCTTTATTTTGGCGACCTCGCAAGCGTGCGGACGGCTCTTTCCAGCCTTCCAAGTGTTGATTCGGTCGCCCTTGGTGCGGCAGCAGAGCGCAACGCGCAGTTGACCAAGCCGCCACAGGCGTTGGGCCAGTTGGAGGGTTTGGCGATCTGGTATGCAGGCTGGCGCGGAACGGCGCAGCCGACAATTACTGCCCCTCAGGTCGTTATCTTTGCGGGAAATCATGGTGTTGCGGCGCGTGGTGTGTCGGCCTTTCCACCGGAAGTGACGGTTCAAATGGTCGCGAATTTCAACGCTGGTGGGGCGGCTGTGAACCAGCTGGCGCGCACCTTTGGGGCCAAATTAGATGTCGTTGCCTTGGAACTGGAACGCCCGACCGACGATTTCACTCAAACCGCGGCAATGACCGAAGCCGACCTGTGCGCGGCGCTGTCGGCGGGCTGGGATGCGGTCGATCCCGACGCTGATTTGCTTGTCACTGGCGAGATGGGCATTGGCAACACGACATCCGCAGCTGCGATTGCGGCTGCCCTGTTTGGCGGCGGGGCAGAGGCGTGGACAGGCCGGGGCACCGGTGTGGATGATGCCGCGTTGCGCGCCAAGACGGAAATTGTGAATGAGGGGCTGGCACGCCACCCCCAAGCAAACGGGGATGGCCTAGAGGCGCTGCGCTGCTTTGGGGGGCGGGAAGTCGCGGCGATGGCGGGTGCGATCTTGCGGGCGCGTCATTTGCGCATTCCCGTTATACTTGACGGTTTCATTTGCTGCGCTGCTGCTTCTGCCTTGGAAAAGGCGCAGCCGGGCGCTTTGGACCACACGGTTGCGGGGCATCTATCGGCAGAAACCGCGCATCGCCGGTTGCTTGACGAACTTGGCAAAATTCCGCTTCTGTCACTGGACATGCGGCTTGGCGAAGGGTCTGGTGGCACATTGGCGATTGGTGTTCTGAAAGGGGCGGTCAACTGCCTCTCGGGTATGGCCACTTTTGCCGAGGCGGGCGTGTCAGGAAGCTGACCTGCCCCAATCAACCGGGGCTGTGAGGGCGGCCTGTGTTGGAAAGCTGCGGCGACGCCTCTCGATTTTCGTCCAGTTGAGAGATCAGCGCGGCCTCCAATTCGGCGTTTAGCTCTTTGGCGCGCTTGATATATTCTGGATTGTCCGCGGTCTGAACACCGGGCTTCCACAGTTTCGCCAGATCCAGCATGGAGCTTCGGTCCATCTGGAAATAGAGTTTCTCCAATTCTGCGGCTTCAAATTCGCTGAGGCCCATATTTTCCAGAACGTATCTTGCCGCGCGCAGGCTGCTGTCAAACATCTCGCGCACGATGTCGTTTGCCCCCGCATTATAGAGCTCGTAAACGTGGCTTCGGTCATGGGCGCGGGCCACGATGTGCAGATCAGGGCGGACTTTTCTTGCATAGCGTACGATGGTGCTGGAAGCGTGCTTGTCGTCCATCGCCACCACGAGGATCCGTGCACGCGTAATCCCAGCCGCGTGCAGCAACTCGGGCCGCGTCGGGTCGCCCAGGAATCCCTTGAATCCGAATTGGCGCATCAGCTTGATCGTGGCCAGATCGTGATCCAGAACGGTTGCTTTGAAACCGCTCATATGGATCATTCGGTTGACGACCTGACCAAAGCGGCCCACGCCTGCGATGATAATTGGCCCTTGTTGTTCGATTTCATCCGCGTCGCGCCCTTTGCCGCGGTCCTGGGTCATGCGTCGGCTCACCTGATCGTAAAGGATGAAGAACAACGGGGTCAGCATCATCGACAAGGCCACGATCAGGTATAATTGCTGTGAAATCTCGACGTCAAACACCCCGCGTTGCACGCCAAAGCCGACCAGTACGAACCCGAATTCCCCAGCCTGCGCCAGACTGAGTGTAAACAGCCAAAGGTCGCGCCCACGCAATTTGAAGATGAAACCAAGGACCAAAAGCACCAGCCCCTTGGACACCATCAGCAGCATGGTGATCGCAAGAAGTCGGATCGGGTCACCAAAGAGCAATGCAAAGTTGATCCCCGCGCCAACGGTGATGAAAAAGAGCCCCAGAAGAAGGCCTTTGAATGGCTGCAAATCTGCTTCCATTTCATGGCGGAATTCAGAGTTGGCCAAGACGACGCCCGCCAGGAAGGTGCCCAGAGCAGGGGACAAGCCAAGGATCAGCATGATGCAGGCGATACTAATTACGATCAAAAGAGCCATTGCCGTGAACATCTCGCGCAGGCGCGAGGCATGGATATAGCTGAACACCGGCCGCGTCAGGTAGATTCCGGCAAGCACAATCCCGGCCATTACCCCGAGCGTCAGTAGTGCCGCACCCCAGCCAGGTAGATCAGCCACAAAGCTGTGCGCGAAGTGAATGAATTCATTCACGCGCGTGTCACCGTGCGCGTCTTGGCCCACGCCGTGCCCACCGCTGCTGTCAGATGCCACAGCGCCCACGGCAAGAAGCGGGAAAAGCGCCAGCATCGGAATGACGGCAATGTCTTGGGTCAGCAGAACCGCAAACGCAGATCGGCCGCCCTTGGTTTGCATCAGCCCTTTCTCGTTCAGGGTTTGCAGAACAATCGCCGTAGAGGACAAGGCAAAGGCCAGACCAATTGCCAATGCGACTTCCCATCGCTGCCCAAGTGCCATGCTGGCGCCCATGACCGCCGCCGTGGTCAGCGTGATCTGCAAGCCACCAAGGCCCAGCAGACGGTGACGCATGGCCCAAAGCGCGCGAGGGTCCAGTTCCAAACCAATCAGAAACAGCATCATCACAACGCCGAATTCGGCAACGTGCTGCAGTTCCTGCGTCTCACTTCCGACAAGCCCAAAAACCGGCCCGATCAGGACCCCGGCCAACAGATAGCCCAGAACAGACCCCAGACCGAGCCGCGCCGCGACCGGAACAGCGATCACCGCCGCCAAGAGATAGATCAAGGTATGGAACAGCAGGGTTTCCAAGCGTCGCGCCTCCGGGTGCAATAAAGTTGGGCCAGACTAGCCATAGATGGTCGGGCTTTGCCCATATCGCAGGCACTGGCGGATTTCGCAGGCGAAAAATGCAACGACAATTGCCCGATTTAAAGGCGGTTTGCTTTCGATAGTCGCGGCTTTAGCCTCGTGGCATGCTGAGGGTTAAGGTTCGACCGGATTTCACATAGCTAAGCCGCCCATCCGTGATGCCTGCAACCCGGCCCCCATCCACACGGTCCCCAACTTCCACGTTGATGACCCGTCCTGACGGGAGCCTGACCAGAGCACGGGGGTTGCGTGAGGTGCCGAAGGTGCCCAGCAAGTTGACTTCGGCCAAGTTCAGTTTGCCGTTGGTCGTCGCACGCTCGCGTGCGGCTTTTGGCGAGGCTGCGCGCGGTGTGGTCACTTCCGTCGAAGCGATGGCTTGAACCGGCGTTCGAGCAGCGGCCGCTTTGAAAGCGGCGAGCTTTTGCGCGCTGCGGGCCGTTGGTCGCGGCCCCGCCGGAACGGCAAACGCCGTGGCCTGAGCGATTTGGGCGCTGTCTTCTTCTTGTGCGGATGCCGGGCGTTGTGACGGCGGCAGGCTGGCCAGTTCGGTTTCGGTCTTGCCACCTAGCCGGTCGCGTTCGAACCGTTCCAGCAGACGTTCTGGCCGCAAGCGCGGTTCAAGCCGGCGCAGGGGATCATCTTCAGGCAGATCGGCCCGGCGCAGCACGGTGACCGTTTCGGGCTCTACACGCTCTGGTCGGGGGCGCGTCTGTGCTGGGGGGGATCCGGCAACAACAAGAAAGCCGTCCGGCGATAAGCGGCCTTCTGGGCTTGGTCGGATCAGACCATTTTCATCTACGACATAAACCTGCTCGGGTGGGCCGGGTTGGGTCAGGCTGCCAGCGGCATTGGCCGCCGCGGGCGGCGTACTGATATCCGCAAGTGCCAGCGCATCGGTACGAAAGGAAAGGTCAATGCCCGGCAAAATCAGTTCATCGTCATCGGATACGTCAGCGCCTTGTGCCAACAACGGCGGCGGGGTGAAGAACGTAGCGATTTCGTTCATGCCGGTCGGGGCATCCATCGACGACAGTTCGGGCGAGGTGTCTCGCAAACTAGCCGTTTGCATTGGGTCCGCCGCGCGGCCTGCCATGGTCGGAACGGCGTGGCGCTTCGGTGCGGACGGAAGCGCAAGCGTTGTCACGATCGTGTCTGCCGATGGGCTTTGCGCCGACAAAATTGGCGCATCGATTGCGATCGGTCCACGGGCGGTGCCCGTCATCGAGTACAAAGCGCCAACCGCAAGGGCCAAAACCATGACACCGGCGGCAACTGCTTTACGCCCGACGGCGGGCAGGCGCTTGCCCCTTGCGCTTTTGGGGGCATCGGTTTCTTCATGATCTGGCAGAGGGGCCAGATAGGCCGGATCGCGACGCGCGATGACCATGGCTTTGTCCCGCGCTGCGGCCATGACATCAGCATCTTGGGGCTTCTGCGGGGGCCCACCCAAAGCCGCCGGGCGGTCACTTGCGCGGCCGTCAACAGTTGGGCTGCTGCGCAGGCCGAACCAAGGTGCGTGGGCCATGTTGCCATGTTCGGCAGCCCCAAGGCATCCAACGGGGTGGGTCCCCAAGGCTGCCAAAAATTCCTCGACCTCGTCCAGAACCTGAGCGCCAACCATGGCAATGTGCCGACCGTGCGTGTCGTCATGCCAGTCACATCTGGTGTCGCTTTGGTGGGGGGCTGGTGGTGTTGTGCGATCAATAACCTTCCGCACAATTTGTTCTTCGGGAAGAACCACGACCACCGGTGCGCTTTTTGCAGGGCTCAGCAACTCGGCCAAAGCATGCGGAAGGTCCGCCTCGCCGATACCTTCGGCGGCGGTGCCTTGAGGCTCCCAAGCCGCACCTGTCCAAAGGTGAAGTGCGGCGCGGTCCCCTGAAAGGTCAAGCGCGAATAGCTGTGTCATGTGCCTGCCGGGCCTGTGGCCGCGATCATTCTCTTTGCTCGTTGAGAGTACTGTATCAAATAAAAATTGTTTAGATAGACGCAAACGCATGTTTTATATTCGAACATCATTAACGGAGGCCACATGCCCCAGTTTCTTACACGCGGTCTTTTCTGCCTGGTGCTTTTCGTGACGCCGATGGCGGTTGCGGCAGATGAGCTTACGAGCATCATTTCGGTCAGCGGCCGGGGTGAGGTGCACGTGCCGCCAGATCAGATCACGCTTCGCGTGGGCGTGGTTGCGGAAGCGCGTTCAGCACAAGACGCAATTCAACTTATGAGCGATGATGCCAGACTGCTGCTTGAGGCTCTCGAAGATGCCGGCATTCCAGCGCAGGATGTGCAGACTACGATGCTTGATCTGCGCCCGGTGCGCGACCCGAACGGTGCGGTGCAGGGCCGCCAGTTGCGAATAATCGGTTTCGAAGCACAAACGCAGGTCACGGTGACCAGCAGGGATTTAATTGGCATTGGCGCGCTGTTCGATGACATCCTGGCGGCGGGCGCGAACCAGATAAACGGGTTTAACTTTGGCCTGCAAGATACTGAAAAAGCGTTAAATGAAGCGCGCGTACTGGCGGTGAAGGATGCGTTGGCCAAAGCCCAGCTTTACGCTGATGCTGCGGGCGTACCGCTTGGAGCAATCCTGGAAATCAGCGATGTGGCGACTGGGGGCGGCTTTGAAGCCGCGCCCCGGATGATGGCCGCAGATGCGGGCATTCCGATGGCCCCCGGCAGCCTGCACTTGTCGGCGCAGGTCTTTGTCACGGTGGCCATCGGCGAGTAAACCGCGTCAGGCGGTGGCTTTTGCCAGTGCTTGATCCAGATCGGCGATCAGGTCGGCAGAATCCTCAATGCCAATCGACAGCCGCACAACGTTAGGGGCTGCCCCTGCTGCCTTTTGCTGTTCTTCCGTCAACTGACGGTGCGTTGTCGAAGCCGAGTGAATTATCAGCGAGCGCGTATCCCCAAGGTTGGCGACATGGCTGAAAATCTCTAGCGCATCCACCAGTTTGATGCAGGCGTCGTATCCGCCTTTGACAGCAAAGGTGAACAGCGCGCCCGCGCCTTTGGGACACACGCTTTCAACGCGTCCATAATACGGCGAGGACGGAAGCCCTGCATACGTCACGAAATCAACCCGAGGGTCTTTTTCCAGCCAGTTCGCCACGGTCACGGCGTTCTCGACGTGGCGCTGCATCCGCAAGCTGAGCGTCTCGATCCCCATCAGCGTATAGTGGGCCGCCTGGGGATTCATTGTCATGCCAAGATCGCGCAGGCCAATGGCGATGCCGTGGAACGTGTACGCCAGTGGGCCAAATGTCTCGTGGAACTTGAGCCCGTGATAAGCAGGCTCTGGTGCGCTGAGCGAGGGGAACTTGTCTGAGGCGGACCAATCGAACTTGCCACTGTCGACGATGCAGCCGCCGGTTACGGTGCCGTTGCCAGTCAGGTACTTTGTTGTCGAATGCACGACCAGCGTGGCGCCATGTTCGATAGGGCGGCACAGATAGGGGGTGGCCGATGTGTTGTCGACGATGAGCGGCAGACCTGCCTTGTCCGCAACTCCGGCAATGGCCTTCAGGTCGGTGATGTATCCACCCGGATTGGCGATCGACTCGCAGAAGATCGCGCGTGTGTTGTCGTCGATGGCTGCTTCGACAGCCGCGAGATCGTCAAAATCAACGAAGGTTGCGGACCAACCGAAGCGCTTGATCGTCTGGCTGAACTGGGTGACGGTGCCGCCATAAAGACGTGTGGACACAACGACATTGCAGCCCGGTTGCATCAGCGGAAACAGGGCCATGATCTGGGCCGCGTGGCCGGACGAGCAGCATATCGCCCCGGCGCCGCCCTCAAGTGTCGCAATGCGTTCTTGCAGCACGGCCACGGTCGGGTTGGTCAGGCGCGAGTAGATGAAGCCGACTTCTTGCAGGTTGAAGAGTGCGGCGGCGTGATCTGCATCGCGAAACACATACCCTGTGGTTTGGTAGATTGGCGTTTGGCGTGCGCCTGTCGCCGGATCAGGCCGAGCGCCTGCATGAATCTGCAGCGTGTCAAAACCCATTGGTTGTGCGGTCATCGGTTAGTCCCCCCTTGGTGGTATTTTCCCATAGCAGTAGGGCATTGATCGGCGCATGCCAAGTTGTCCCGTTACAGCGGTTGAATGCATCGCTTTGGGTGCCTAACGTGGCGTCGGGTCTCGCGTTTCAGAGGGCCGGAGGAGCATAGGAAATTCAAATGACTTTCATCAGACCAGTTCTGTTATTTTCAAGCGCGCTCGCCTTGAGCGCAGTCGCCGCTGCCGCCGAAATTCGCATTGCCCATGTCTATGGCAAAACCGGGCCTTTCGAAGCCTATGCAGAGCAGTCGCATAATGGGCTCATGATGGGCCTCGAATTTGCCACCGACGGCACGATGATGGTGAATGGTGAGCCGATTGTGGTGATTGAAAAGGACACCCAGCTTGATCCCGCGCGCGGTCGGGCCTTGCTTGAAGAAGCATATGGCGACGACGAGGTGGCGCTTGCCGTGGGGCCTGTAAGTTCAGGCGTGGCGCTGGCGATGCTGCCCGTCGCCGAAGATTACGAGAAAATTCTGATTGTGGAACCTGCTGTTGCGGATTCGATTACCGGAAGCAACTGGAACCGCTATATTTTTAGGACTGGCCGCAATTCCAGCCAAGATGCGGTTGCCAATGCAATTGCTCTGGGCGCACCGGGGGTGAAAATCGCCACCTTGGCGCAGGATTATGCCTTTGGGCGCGACGGTGTTGCGGCGTTTCGCGAAGCACTGGCCGGAACCGGGGCAGATTTGGTTCACGAAGAATATGTGCCAAGCGACACCACCGACTTCACCGCCGCCGCTGAACGGATATTTACCGCGATGAAAGATATGGACGGTGATAAACGGTTGTTCCTTATCTGGGCGGGCGGCGGCAATCCCATGGGCAAAATCAATGCGATGGAACCGGAACGCTTCGGGATCGAGATTGCCACGGGCGGGAACATTCTTGCCGCGCTAGCGGCCTATAAGGATTTGCCCGGTATGGAAGGCGCGACTTACTATTACTACGACATCCCCGATAACCCGGTGAATGATTGGCTGGTTCAGGAACATCAGGCACGGTTTGGCACGCCGCCTGATTTCTTCACGGCCGGCGGTATGGCCGCAGGCATTGCGGTCGTCGAAGCGCTTCGTGCGGCGGGTACGTCGGAAACTGACGCCCTGATCGACGCAATGGAAGGTATGGAATGGGAGACGCCGAAGGGAACCATGCGGTTCCGCGCCGAAGATCACCAAGCCCTGCAATCCATGTATCACTTCAAGGTCCGTGTTGATCCAGATGTAGATTGGGCGATCCCAGATCTTGTGCGTGAATTGGGCATCGACGATTTGCCTGTTCCCGTGCGGAATTGATTGGGCGCTTATGCTGGAAACCCATGATCTGACAGTGCGGTTCGGCGGGCATACGGCGGTGGATGCCGTGTCCTGCCGGTTTCACACGGGCGAATTGACGGCGATCGTTGGTCCGAATGGCGCAGGGAAGACTACCTTTTTCAACCTTGTATCGGGGCAGGTGTTCCCGACCTCTGGACGGGTCACCCTGTCAGGGGCCGATATTTCCCGGCTAAGCCCAGCGGCGCGCACGCGGCGCGGCATTGGGCGCGGGTTTCAGCAGACCAACTTGTTTCCGGGGCTGACTGTGACCGAGAATGTGCGCTTGGCGGTTCAAGCGCGTCAACGCAAAGGGGGCAGGCTGTTACGGCTTGCCCAATCAGACAAGCAAATGGGCCGAGAAACTGACGCACTTCTGTCGGATGTGCGGCTGGAACGCATGGGCCGCCGGTTGGCTGCCGAATTGTCTCATGGCGAGCAAAGAATGCTCGAGGTTGCTCTTTTGATGGCGCTGCAACCCAGCGTTTACATGTTTGATGAGCCGACGGCGGGCATGTCCGCAGAAGAGGCGCCGTTGGTGCTGGGCTTGATCGACGCTTTGCGACGGGACGCGTCAAAGTCAATTTTGTTGGTTGAGCACAAGCTTGACGTGATCCGGTCGCTGGCTGACAGGATTGTCGTGCTCCACAACGGGAAACTTGTTGCGCAGGGCGCGCCCGACGAAGTTATGGGCCTGAAAATCGTTCAAGACGCGTATATGGGACAGGATTTGGTGAATGTCTGACGGTAGCGGCGACGACAAACTGAATTTGCGCGTTGATAGGCTCGCTGCGGCCATGGACGCAGCACGCGCGCGGGCGAGGGGGGAGACGCCGCCAGCGAAGCAAACCGGACCCCGTGTTAGAGTATCGCCGGATGACCGGGGCTCCACAGTCCCCGCCCAGCCCGAAGACACGCCTTCTGCACCCTACGATGTTCCGGAACACGGCGTAGTACGGGCTGATCGTGCAAACGAGGCTTCGGACCATGATATGACCGTGGAACCAGACGCGCCTGTGCCAGAAGAACGGGTTGCCGATCTTGATACAGGCCCCAAGCGCGAATGGGAACCGATCTTAAGTGAAGAACAGCTCACCGAGGATGCGCCCGCAGGGCCCGGTCCGATCTTGGAAGATCCACAAGACGCTGACGTTGCGCATAAGCCTGATACCGATTTTGACGGGGATCAACCGCCCTTTGAAGACCCCGAACTGGGTGGGCCGGTCGCTGATGCGACTGCGCCGGATGATGCGCGGATCGTGTCCCCTGATCCGGCGGATCCGCCTAGGGACATCCGCGACCCCGCGAGCCAATTTGAAACGCTTGTTCTGACCGAGGTTGCCCAGCCGGTTGGTAACGACGCGTCGAAACCTCTGTTGTTGACAGAAGAAAACAAGGTGCCCGCGCAAGCAAAGCCAGAACCTGACTTCGCGGCTCATGCGAAGACCGATGTAGAACTCGAAAAGGTCATGTTGGCGGCAGCCGCCCCAACGGTGCCTGAGCCTTCTGCAGCGTATCAAGGCCGGGGGGCGACATGGCAACGACCGGTCGGCCCGGCTTTGCTCTCCCTGGACGGTGTGCAAACAAATATTGGTCGCTATCACATTCTAAGTGATGTTGGGTTTGATGTGCCCTCGGGTGCGGTCACCATGCTGCTTGGTCGCAATGGGGTTGGAAAGACGACAACCTTGCGAACGATCATGGGGCTGTGGCACGCGCGAGCCGGGTCAATCCGTTTCGCGGGAGAAAAGATTGAGCACTGGCCACCGCATCGCATCGCGCGCGCTGGAATTGGATATGTCCCTGAAAGTATGTCAATATTTTCCGATTTGACCGTTGCGGAAAATGTGACCCTTGGGGCTGTATCCGGGCCGGTTTCCCAGCAACGGCTGGACTGGTTGTTCAGCCTCTTTCCGCAACTTGCGACATTCTGGCGGGTCCCGGCAGGCCATTTGTCGGGTGGGCAAAAACAGATGTTGGCCCTTAGCCGGGCGCTGGTCGAAAAGCGTCGGCTTTATCTTATTGATGAGCCGACAAAGGGGCTTGCGCCATCTGTGGTCTCGACAGTGGTCTCGGCAATTCGGGATTTGAAGTTGCAAGGAGCCACAATCCTGATGGTCGAGCAGAATTTCGCGGTGGCGCGCGCCCTTGGGGATCAATGCGTTGTCATGGATGATGGCCGTGTCACGTGGCGTGGCCAGATGAGTGACCTTGCCGACGATCCCGAGCTGCAAACCCGGTTGATGGGTCTGACGGGGGATGCCGCATGAGCGATGTTGGTGTGGCGGCAGCGCCGCGTGTGCAGAATACAGGCCGTTTTGCCGGTGTTGGCGGAGTCATGCCGTGGTTCTTGGTCCCGCTCATCATGGGCTTTGGTCTTCTCGCAATGGCGATTCAGGCTCTGCCAAACGACGGCGAAACCCTGTGGGGCGTTCTGTCATCGCCCGATCTGATGCGGGCGCGAACGCTGCCGGCAGTCGCGGCCATCTTGCCATCGTGGTTTACGCTCACCCTTGCGGGCCTCGCAATGGGCATGATGTTCTTTCTGATGGCGTCTGGTCTGACGTTGGTTTTTGGATTGATGGACGTGATCAATTTTGGCCACGGTGCATTCGTGTCTGTCGGGGCGTTTGTTGGGGTAAGCGTCCTTGCGGGTCTGTCGGGTTGGACATCAAGCCCCGAGATTGCATTGAACCTTGCGGCCATCGGCTTTGCGATCATGGCGGCAATGGCCGTCACCGGCGCCGCGGGACTGGTGTTTGAACGGGTTATTGTGCGGCCGGTTTACGGCGCGCATCTGAAGCAAATTCTGGTCACGGTTGGCGGGCTCATTATCGCAGAGCAATTGATTCACGTGATCTGGGGCCCTGCCGAGATTTACCTCAGTCGCCCCGAAAGCCTGAAAGGCGCCATCGTGTTCAAAGGTGTCGCGCTGGAAACCTATCGCTTACTTGCAGTAGCGATCGGTGTCGTAATCTTCGCGCTTATGAGTCTTGTTCTGAAATACACGCGGATTGGTTTGATCGTGCGGGCCGGCGTGCAGGACGGCGAGATGGTCGAGGCGATGGGATACCGGCTGCGGCGTGTGTTCATTGGTGTATTTGTGGCAGGGTCTGCTTTGGCGGGGCTCGGCGGTGTTCTGTGGGCGCTTTATCAGGAAGTTGTCACCGCGCATATGGGCGCTGATCTGATGGTGCTTGTTTTTGTCGTTGTCATCATTGGCGGGCTTGGGTCGGTAACCGGCTGTTTTCTGGGGGCCATGATGATTGGCCTCGTGCAAAATTATACTGCATTTGTGGAACCGAAGCTTGCTTTGGTATCGACCATCACAGTCTTGGTGCTTGTTTTGCTCTGGCGGCCGACCGGGATGATGTCCCGGTCCGGAGGGCGACAATCATGATCCGCATTTTGTCTGGAGATAAACCGGGTTCGCGGTTCTTGTCGCTGATCTTATTTGGCGTTCTGATCGCGTTGGCCTTTGCGCCCTTCTTGTTCGACGGCACTCGCGCGCTCGACACTGCGGCGCGGATTTGCATCTTGATCGTGCTGGCGGCCAGTTTCGATTTGCTGCTTGGCTATGCCGGGATCGTCAGCTTTGCTCATACGATGTTCTTTGGGCTAGGCGCATACGGCGTTGCGCTTGCATGCCTCAACTTGGAGCGGGGCTTTGGTGCACTGGCAGTCGGAACGGCGGCGGGTGCCGGTGCGGCGGCGGTTCTTGCACTCGTGATCGGGCTGTTCTCCCTGCGTGTGCGGGCAATTTTTTTTGCCATGATCACCCTTGCCGTTGCATCAGCCGTGGCTGTTTTGGTGTCGCAACTGTCGTATATCACCGGCGGCGAAGATGGTTTGACCTATCGCATTCCGCGTGAGTTGACAGCAGCCGTCCGGTACGGCGAGGTGCCAGAGTTTGCGCTGACTGCTGACTGGGTCTTGGGCGGCCAGCGGATCACCGGCAAGATTGCCAACTATTATCTCGTGTTCGGGGCGGCGCTTGCGTTGCTTTTGTTGATGCTGCGCATCGTCAATTCCCCCTTCGGCCGGGTGCTGCAAGCAATCCGCGAAAACGATTACCGGGCCGAGGCGATCGGATATTCCGTCGTGCGATACCGGATTGCCATCAGCGTGTTGTCCGCTGTCATCGCCGCGCTCGCGGGCTCATTGTTCGCCATCTGGCTGCGGTATGTCGGACCGGACACGACACTGAGTTTCGAGTTGATGATCGACATTTTGCTGATGGTCGTGATCGGGGGCATGGGCACCATTTATGGCGCGGTCATTGGTGCGGTGCTTTTGGTGCTGGCACAGTCATTCTTGCGCGACGTGATGTCCAGTGCAGCAGAGGCAACAGCGCAGTTACCCGTCTTGCCGCAACTTCTTGATCCCGACCGGTGGCTGCTTTGGCTTGGCTTGCTCTTTGTGCTCAGCGTCTATTTCTTTCCGACCGGGGTGGTTGGCAAGTTACGGCAACTTCGGCAAAGAAGGACGCAATCAGACTAGCCGATCCGCGCCTTCATTTCACGAAGCAGGCGGCTGTTCTTCTGCATCGCTTCCAGAACCGCGTCGAACGTATCAAGCCCGCGCGCCTCAAGCATCGGGATCATCCGCTGAAACACCTCGGCAGTTGCGATCGTGTCCCCCAAGGCGGTGTGCCGGTCCTCTTCCGGGATAACCACGCCAAAGCGATCTGCAAGCGCATCAAGCGTGTGTGTTTCGCCCTGTCCGAACAAGATGGCCGACAGCAAGACCGTATCAAACACCGGATGATCAAAGCGCGCTCCGATCCGGTCGGCTTGCTTGTGAAAAAACGCCATGTCGAAAGGCGCGTTGTGAGCCACCAGAACCGCGTGTTCGCATATCCGGTGGAACCGCGCCCCCACCACATCAATCGTTGGCGCACCGGCCACCATCTCGTCGGTAATCCCGTGCACCTTGGTTGACGCGGCAGGGATAGAGCGTTCCGGATCGACAAACTGGTTCAGTGTTTCGCCATCGACCCGCTTTCCATTGACCAATCGAACGGCCGCGAGTTGCACGATTTCGTCGCCGCCCTTGGGATCAAGTCCTGTGGTTTCCGTGTCAAACACCACATAGGTCAGGTCGCGCAGTCGTTTGCCCGATTTACTTCCATCGGGCACTCGGTTCAGCAGATCAAAGTCGAACACGGTTGGTCGTTCAGCGATCTTGCTGGCATTCAAGTCTATTGGTGTGGTCCGCTGCGCATGATGCAGCGGAAGTACAAGCGCCGCGCGACCGTCCTTGAGCCGCTGAGGCCAGATATCGGTGTTGTGGAAATCCAGAATCTCGCGCCCGGTGACGGCCAGTGGACTATCGCGGACCGGTTCGTCCAGTTCCGCAAGCAGCATTTCCATAGCCATCAGCCCGCCCTGCCAACCGATGGTCAGAAGCGCGCCGGGGCTGTCGTCTGTCACATCGATGGTAAAGGCTTTTGCGAGCCCGCTCTCGACGGCGCGTTCAATCAACGCCGCCAAGATGTTGACCAACGCAAAAGCATCGCAATGAAGCTGCAAGAAAACTGTCGGCGCGGAAATGGACGGACCGTCATCGCCCAATTGTCCGCGAAGCGCGTCAATCAAATGCGATGCCCGCACATCTTGCATGGGCCACCACATGTCTTGGCGTGCATCGTGACGCATACTGACGCTCTGAACGATCGCTGTAAGCTCCATCGCTTCGCGGCGGATGTCGGCCGTGAGGCGTTCTTCAAGTTCAGGATGGGCTTCGTCCATATCCAGCAGGGCCCGCAGGCTGGCGGCAGGCGCACGAAGTGAATTGACTGTCTCTGATAGCAGCCGTTCGCGTTCCGTGTGAAGCCGCAGATCCGAGGACACATCGCGCAAGGTCAATACATAGCCGGGAACGTTTCCTATGCCCAAGGCGCCCGAGACAAGCCGCATATGTGCGGCCAAGACCCGACTGCAGCCGGTTGTCGAAACAAGCAGTTCCGCGTCGTTCTCGTCGCTTGCCAGCAGCCGCCTATAGGTGCGCTGGATTGGACCTTCGCGAAGCAGATCGAACACTGACCGGTCAAGCCGTGGACGCCCTGTGCCTTGCAGCAGCTCCACCGCCGGCCCGTTGTAAAACACCAATCGGTGCGCGGCAGAGCACAACACGAGCCCGGCTTGAACGTCGGACAACAGGGCACCGAGTTGCGCTGTTTGCTCTTCCAAACGCTTTGTTTGTTCGGCAATCGAAAGTTCAATCTTACCGCGCGCATCCGACAATGTTTCGACCACAGCGCCCGCAGCAGGGGCAAGATCGCCAAGGTATCGGGCCGGGTTTGTGTCCATCTGGGCGTTGACGGTCGCATGGGTGCGTGCGCGCAGTTCGGAAGACAGCCGTTCAATCGCTTTGGCGACGTTTTCGTCGAACAACCACCAGACGGTGATGATTAGCCCGGTGACCAAGAATGCGGCCATGATGCCGCCCGTCATCAACGCACTGGCCGGATTGTCCGCTGCGCCTCGCGATGCTGCAAACCAAAGACTGCCAAGAATGACCACCACTGCGCCAAGCGCCAAAGCGGCAAAGAACAGGAAGACCCGAAGGCGCAGCGATAATCGTGTTAGCATCTTACGCGTACTCCGCCAGAACTTCCATCGCTGCCTTTCTGAAGGCCGCTGCGTCGAGCGGGAGTTTAAGTTGCACATCTGCCCCAAGTGCCTCGGCTCGCCGTTGATCAATGGCACGGTTGCTGTCCTGGACAACCATGAGCCGGGTCCGTGCAAATGTGTCGGACTGGCCGATGTTCTGGCACAGGCACTGCATTGCAGGGTTTCGCCCCATGACCACGGCCACAACCATATCCGGCGGATCAGCGCGCAGGGCCTCGAGTGTTGCCGGTTCATACCTCATCGGGCGTGCGCCGCCGCCAAGAGCGGCGATTTCGGCTTCGAACATGCGCGAAACAGCGGGAGTGTCACAGATCAGGGCGATTTTTGATCCAAGCGTCGCCCGGGTACCGTTTTCCGATTTCAAAGACATTATCCAACCTCCACATTGCACGCAGTTTGCAGAACCGGATCGTCGTTGGGCATATCCACCCATGCTTCCGGATCAACGGCGCCGTTTTCATCCAACTCGACGCCTTCCATCAGGTCGGCGCGGCGGCCTTCCTGACAATCGACCATGATGCGAACTTGACGGCCGGGGGCCCACCTGCCCATCAGGTAAAGATCGACCATCCGTTGACCGGGCAGGGCGGCATTGGTGCGAATTGTGCCCGTATCCACCGCGACAAAACGGTTTATCTGAGGGAAGGCATAGGTCCACGGTTTCCATGGTTTTGCATCTTCATTGGCCCACGCGATGACCACCTCGTCGGGCAATGCGCCCGACGTGCGTGGGTACCACGAATATTCCGACCAAATTGCAAATCCGATCATCGCGCCCCCCGCCACGGCTGGAACCAACCAGCGCGGCAAGCGTCCGCGTAATATCTTGTTGGCAAGCATCACGACACCGGCACCACCAATGCCCATGACGAATGTTGCGATCAGTTCCAGAAACATGGCTCCCCCCTTGTTTTCCGGCCCGAGAGGCGTGCTATCCGAGCATGCCCCGCGAGTGGCCAATGGCCGATTGCAGCGTCTTTATCACGACGAATGCATCCCGAAGATGACTTCGCTCAAAGTCCGACATATTTGACGGCGATAGATAATTATCCGGCTTCTTGCCGCGCCTCACCAAAGCTGCCTGATGGTCCAGGCGCGTTTGCGCGATCAGGTCATAGGCATCGAGCAGATCGCTCGCGCCGGACTTGCTTAGCAGATTGGCTTTGGCGGCGGCTTCAAGTCGGCCGCGCGTGTTCACAGCCGTCAGTTTTCCCTGAAGGGCGTAAACGCGCGCAAGGTCTGTGACGGGGACAACGCCATTGTGTTTCAGGTCGATCTGGTTTTTGTGCTCACCCGATCGAATGGTGGCGAAGCCCCGCAAAAGACCGAGTGGCGGTGTATGCTTGAGCGAGTTTGAAACCATGTGCGCCACGAAAATGCTGTTGCTCGCGGCTTTGCCAAGCGTGTCGGCTTGAAGGTCTTTGAACAATTCAGCTTCGCCGCCAATGACCCGCAGATCAAACATGACCGATGCCAGCATTTGTGCTTCCGGGCTGGGCTTTGCGATCCAGGTCTGGAAATACTCGCGCCAAACGCGCAGCGGCTGGCACCATTTCGGGTTGCTGGCCATCATGTCGCCGGGGCAATAGACGTATCCGCAGGTGTCCAGACCGTCACAAACAATGTCGGCCAGTTTCGCAAAGTACGCCATGTCATGTTCTGTCGCGCGGTCATCCACGATGATGCAATTGTCCTGATCGCTGACCCCGGTTTGCTCTCGGCGACCCTGACTTCCACAGGCAAGCCAAGCATAGGGCACGGGCGGCGGGCCTAGCTTGTCTTCTGCGATGGTCAAAAGGCGACGGGTCGCGGCATCGGCAATGTCAGTGATCAACCGGGTAACGACCTCGTGCCGGTTTCCGCTGCCGACCAACTGCACCAAAAGCTGCGGGATTTGTGCCGTTGTGCGGGCCATGCCTGCTGCGGTGCGGGCATGGGCGATATCGCTGACGAATTGTGCCGACGTCACAGCCTGAAGGCGTGTCAGGTCCGTTTGTGTGACCATACCGATGATCTTGCCGTCTTCCGCGATAGGCAAGTGCCCAATGTGGCGTTCATGCATGATGTGCAGAACGTCACTGGCCAACGCATCAGGGGGCAGGGTGATCGGCTTCGGGGTCATGATTGTTGTCACGGGAAGCGCACTGTCTATGGCTTCTGCAACAACGCGGTGTGACAGGTCTGTCGTTGTCACGATACCGCGGAGCATGTCATCTTCGACGACGGCCAAACTCGACACGTTGCGCGCCCGCATCTGCCGGGCAGCATCGCGGATCGATGTGTCGGGCGTGCAGCTGATTGGTGCGCTGGTTAGCAGGTTTGAAACTTGGGTCGTCGCAAGCGAAGGCGGCTGTTTGGTGTCTTGTGACGAGCGGTCGAAGAAACTTGCAAAACTGGGGTGGCTGTCCAGAAGGCGACGAAATTCGCCGACAGGAAGCACCAGCAAGGTACTGTCAGTGGCGGCAAATGCAGAGGTCACGGCAACGCCATCGCGCATCAGACCACGTTCGCCAAAGCTGTTGCGCGGTCCGAGGAGTGAGATCTGTGCACTGCGCTGGTCACGGATTTCTACAGATCCAGACATCACGACGAAAAGGCCCGGCATCTTCTGGCCGACCGTGTAAATTTCGGCACCGCGCTTGAAGTCGGCGGACTGAAAACTCGCGGCCACACGGGCAAGCTCTTCCGTGGGCAAGGTGTCGTACGGGTGTACGGAAACAAGGAAACGGCAAACGGGATCGGTGTTTTGGTCCATTGAAACAGTCTCCCTGAGTAAGGACCGGACGCAGAGAAAATCCCTGCGTCCGGCAAAGTCGTGGTGCGAGCCCTGTGGCGGGCTCGCATGGGCGGTGTCGATTAGTGATCGACCGCCGCGCCAGCGCCCTTGGGAACGCGGATGCTTTCGACCAGGTCCTGGATCTCCTGCGGAGGCTCATCCGTGGCGTTGGACACGAAGTAGGCAACAACGAAGTTCAGGACAGCACCGACGGAGCCGATGGCCGTGGACTGAATGCCCAGAAGCGAGCCGCTGATGGTGTCTTCGAACTGGTTTGTGCCAGGAATGAAGAACCAGCCTTTGTGCAAGAAGATGTAGACCAGCGTGAAGACCAGACCTGTCAGCATCCCTGCAACGGCACCGTGGTTGTTGATGCGCTTGAAGAAGATACCCATCATCAGTGCCGGGAAGATCGAAGCAGCGGCAAGACCAAAGGCAAGTGCCACGGTTTGAGCTGCGAAGCCCGGAGGGTTGAGGCCGAGGTAGGTTGCAACACCGATGGCAACAGCCATGGAGCCACGCGCGACCAGGAGTTCGTTCTTCTCGCTCATGTTCGGTGTCAACTGACCTTTGAAAAGGTCATGAGCAACCGAAGAAGAGATCGCCAGCAGCAGACCCGCAGCCGTCGACAGAGCCGCAGCCAAACCACCCGCAGCGACGAGACCGATCACCCAGCCCGGAAGCTGTGCAATTTCAGGGTTCGCCAGAACGAGGATGTCACGGTTCACCGTAAGTTCCGAACCTGTCCAACCACGGTCAGCGACCGATGCTTGGAACGCTTCGTTGCCGTCGTTGTACCACTGGATGCGGCCGTCACCGTTCTTGTCTTCAAACTTCAGAAGACCGGTTACTTCCCAGTTCTTCATCCAGTCTGGACGCGCACTGTATTCAACGGGCTCTTCCGCAACACCGTTCGGATAAACAGTGTCGATCAGGTTGAGACGCGCCATTGCGCCAACAGCAGGAGCCGTCAGGTAGAGCAGGGCGATGAACACCAGTGCCCAACCAGCGGACCAGCGTGCGTCGGCCACTTTGGGAACAGTGAAGAAGCGAATGATGACGTGCGGAAGACCCGCCGTACCGATCATCAGGGAGAACGTGAAGAGCACCATGTTGATGACGGAAGAAGGCGTGCCATCCTGAAGCGTGTACTCACGGAAACCAAGATCGGTGACCACTGCGTCAAGACGCGACAGAAGCGCCGTGCCGGATGCCGAGTGGTCGCCAAACAGACCAAGCGCCGGGATCGGGTTGCCTGTCAGTTGCAGCGAGATGAAGATCGCCGGAATGGTGTAGGCGGTGATCAGTACGCAGTACTGAGCAACCTGTGTGTAGGTCACGCCCTTCATGCCACCCAGAACGGCATAGAAGAACACGATCGCCGCACCAATCAGAAGGCCGGTTGTGTTGCCGACTTCAAGGAAGCGCGAGAACGCAACGCCAACGCCTGTCATCTGACCAATCACGTATGTGATGGATGCGACAACAAGACAAATAACGGCCACAAGGCGGGCAGTCGGGCTGTAGAAGCGGTCGCCGATGAATTCGGGAACGGTGAATTTGCCGAACTTGCGCAGGTAAGGTGCAAGTAGCAGAGCCAGCAGAACGTAGCCGCCGGTCCAGCCCATCAGGTAGGACGATGTGCTGTAGCCGCCGAACGCCAAGAGGCCGGCCATGGAGATGAACGACGCAGCCGACATCCAGTCAGCGGCCGTTGCCATGCCGTTTGTGACCGGGTGCACGCCGCGCCCAGCTGCATAGAATTCCGAAGTCGACCCGGCACGGGCCCAAATCGCGATGCCGATGTAAAGCGCGAAAGATGCGCCAACAAACAGCAAGTTAAGTGTAAACTGATCCATTTGTCCCTGGTTCCCTTACTCTTCGACGCCGTATTGCTTGTCGAGTTTGTTAACGCGCCACGCGTAGAAGAAGATCAGCGCAAGAAAGACAAGGATCGAGCCTTGCTGGGCAAACCAGAAGCCAAGATCAGCGCCACCAACCGGAATCCCGGCAAGCAATGGGCGCAGCAAGATGCCGAACCCGAACGAGCAAACTGCCCAAATAATCAAGCAGATCCGAATGATCCGAATATTGGCTGACCAATACTCATTGTTCGACGAATTATCCGCCATCGCGGTCACTCCCTTATGTATGGATGCAGGTTCCAAGCCACGGGAATTGCCCCCCGTGCCACGTCGCCTGCGGTTGCACTTAAAAGCCGGCGCCCCCTCCCTCGGGGCCGCCGACCTGGTTAGCTTGAAACGCCTGCTACGATTGCGCCCAGATCGCCTGCGACGCTCTGGATTCCACCCATGGCGTCCACACGTTTCAGGACGCCTTTGCCATCGTAATAGTCGATCAATGGTGCCGTCTGCGCGTGGTAAGCGGCAAGCCGCGACCGCACGGTTTCAGCATTGTCGTCTGCGCGGCGCTTCATTTCTGTACCGCCACACTTGTCACACACGCCTTCGACCGCTGGGGTCTTGAACGAGTCATGGTACCCCTCGCCGCAATTGGCGCAGGTGAATCGGCCAGAAACCCGCTCAACCATCGCCTCGTCCACAACGTCGAGAGAGACAGCGGCGTTGATCTTTTGACCGCTGGCTGTAAGCAAAGCGTCGAGCGCTTCTGCTTGCACCGTGGTACGGGGAAAACCGTCAAGGATCACGCCCGCTTGAGTGTCTGCCTCGGCCAAACGATCCTTCAGGATCGCAAGGACGATTTCGTCAGAGACAAGTTCGCCCGCTTCCATGACGGCCTTGGCCGCTTTACCTGCATCGGTTTCTGCGGCAACGGCTGCGCGCAGCAAGTCCCCGGTAGAAAGCTGCACTAGGCCAAACTTTTCTTCTAACATCCGCGCCTGGGTTCCTTTCCCGGCGCCCGGAGGGCCGAGAAGGATGAGCACTGCTGGTGTTGTTGTCACGTTATTTACTCCGTCCACTGTCTCAGGCCCGGTTCATTCGGTTTTCGATAAGATCGTCAACCACTGCCGGCTCTGCGAGCGTCGAAGTGTCGCCAAGGCTGCCGTAATCGTTTTCCGCAATCTTGCGCAGGATGCGGCGCATGATCTTGCCGGAACGTGTCTTTGGAAGGCCGGGCGACCACTGGATCAGATCGGGGCTGGCAATCGGGCCAATCTCGGTCCGGACCCAGTTACGCAGCTCTTTGCGCAACTCTTCAGACGGCTCTTCGCCATTCATCAAGGTGACGTAGCAATAGATGCCTTGGCCCTTGATCTCGTGCGGATAGCCAACAACAGCGGCTTCTGCGACCTTGGCGTGCGCCACAAGGGCGCTTTCGACTTCTGCGGTGCCCATGCGGTGACCGGAGACATTGATTACGTCATCGACGCGGCCAGTGATCCAATAATCGCCATCTGCGTCGCGGCGGCACCCGTCACCCGAGAAGTAGTAGCCTTTGTAATCCGAGAAATAGGTTTTTCCGAACCGTTCGTGATCACCCCAGATGGTGCGCATCTGACCCGGCCAGCTGTCCTTAAGGCACAGCACGCCTTCCGTGGGGCTTTCGTGGATTTCCTCACCAGACTGCGGATCAAGAACAACAGGCTGAACACCAAAGAATGGCTTCATGGCCGCGCCGGGCTTGGTTGCATGTGCGCCGGGCAGGGGTGTCAGCAAGTGACCACCGGTTTCAGTCTGCCACCAAGTGTCAACGATTGGGCAGGTGCCTTTGCCTACAACATCATTGTACCAGTTCCAGGCTTCGGGGTTGATCGGCTCGCCGACCGTGCCCAGCAGACGAAGAGAAGAGAGGTCGCATTTTTCGACGAACTCTGCGCCCTTGCCCATCAGCGCGCGGATCGCGGTCGGCGCTGTGTAGAATTGGTTGACCTTGTGCTTTTCGCATACCTGCCAAAAGCGGCTTGCGTCGGGGTAGGTCGGTACACCTTCGAACATGATGGTCGTCGCGCCGTTCGCCAGCGGGCCGTACACAATGTAGCTGTGTCCAGTAACCCAACCGACATCGGCTGTGCACCAGAAGATATCGCCGTCCTTGTAGTCGAAAACGTACTTGTGGGTCATTGCTGCGTACAGCAGGTAACCGCCCGATGTGTGCACAACACCCTTTGGTTGGCCGGTCGAGCCGGAGGTGTAAAGGATGAACAGCGGATCTTCGGCACCCACTTCGACAGCGCGGCATGTGTCATCCGCTTCTGCGTGAAGTTCCGAATAGTCGAAGTCACGACCGTCGACCCATGTTGTCTGCCCGCCGGTGCGCTTGACCACCAGAAGCTTGACTGTGTCCTTGCAGTGCAACAGCGCAGCATCTGCGTTAGACTTGAGGGGCGTGTTGCGACCGCCGCGAGGGGCGTAGTCGGCTGTAATGACAACTTTCGCATCGGCGCCGTTAATACGGGCGGACAGCGCGTCGGGCGAGAAGCCTGCGAAAACGATGGAATGGATGGCGCCGATGCGGGCACAGGCCAGCATGGCATAAGCAGCTTCGGGGATCATCGGGAGATACAAGATAACCCGGTCGCCCTTGCGAACACCCAATCCTTCAAGAATGTTTGCCATCTTGCAAACTTCTGTGTGCAGCATCTTGTATGTGATGTGCTTGGCGGGTTCGTCTGGGTTGTCGGGTTCGAAAATGATTGCTGTCTGATCGCCGCGTGTCGCGAGATGGCGGTCCACGCAATTGGCAGAAACATTCAATGTGCCGTCTTCGAACCACTTGATGCCAAGGTTATCAAGCGAGAAGTCGGTGCTTTTGACTTTGGTAAATGGCTTGATCCAATCAAGTGCTTTACCCTGCTCGCCCCAGAACGCTTCAGGATCTGCGACAGATGCAGCGTACATCTCGTCGTATTTTGCAGCGTCGATATTCGCGTCTTTTGCGAACTCTGCGCTAGGTGCATATGTGTTCGCTTCTTGACCTTGACCCGTCATCGAAGTCCTCCCGTCAAATTGTCTTCTGTGTGTGCCGGTGCCGTCGTGCGGTGCTGACCGCAGTAGACATCCAAACCCCCTATGGCACTGTACCACCTTCTGAAAACCGTTGAATAAGCCCGCAGAAACTCAACGGATTTCTGTAAAAAAATTTTCTCAGATTAGAAAAGGTGTGTAAAGCTTCGGTTTGGTTGGTTTTTTGTCAAGGATTTCCAACTGTTGGTTAATATGGGCTTGGGTCATTTCAAGGCTGTGCGAACAAAAAACGGTTACTTTGGGTCAGAAGCGCACAGTGTGACAAAATCGCCGCTGCGTGATCGTTTCAGCAAGAGCTTGCAACTAGGCGTTTTTCTGTTCGGCGCTAACACTGAATCACCCGTCCTAAGGCATGAATTCGCAACGTGTTGCGAGATGCGGTTGAGCGGGGCAGACTGTTGGCTTTTTGCGCCGTACCGTCACGATGTGGATGTTTCAGCAAGCACAACAAGGCCCATACGGTTTCAAGACGCGGGCGCTGTATGAATGTATTTTTCGCGCGGACCTGCGCGGCGTCGTCGAGCTGCCCAACACGCCAGATGCCGCTAAATCGACAGCCCATTGGTACTGTTCGCGCACCAATGGGCTGCTGAGCCATCTCTAATCAGTTACGGTCGGACCTGATTTCCTGTGCATGACAGCAGAGTCACACCAGCCGAGAAACCTCTTTCGCTGCCCGAACGAAGTCCGCAAAAAGCGGATGAGGGGCAAAGGGTTTGCTTTTCAGCTCTGGGTGGAACTGAACGCCGACATACCAAGGATGGTCGGCCACTTCGATGATTTCGGGCAACTTCCCGTCAGGAGACATGCCAGAGAACGACAAGCCCTTTTCCTCCAGCGCCTCGCGATAGCGCATATCTACTTCATAACGGTGGCGGTGGCGTTCTTCGATCACGGTGGTGCCGTAAATCCCTGCAACGCGCGATCCCTCACGCAAATGGGCACTGTAGCTGCCAAGGCGCATGGTCCCGCCCAAGTCATCATCTTTACTGCGGGCGACTGTGTGGTTGCCCTTCACCCACTCTTTAAGGTGATACACAACCGGCGTTAGGCTGCGACCTTCGCGGCCAAACTCTTCGGACCCTGCATCCTTCAATCCGGCCAGATTGCGCGCGGCCTCAACCACGGCCATCTGCATCCCAAGACAAATCCCGAAATAGGGGATGTCACGCGTGCGCGCATATTCCGCTGCCCTGATCTTACCCTCTGTGCCGCGCTCGCCAAATCCGCCAGGGACCAAGATCGCGTGGAAGCCTTCGAGATGCGGCGCAGGATCTTCGCTGTCGAAAATCTCTGCATCAATCCATTCCGACCGCACAGTGACGCGATTGGCCATGCCCGCGTGGGTTAGTGCTTCGGCGATGGATTTATAGGCATCGCCTAGCTGGGTGTATTTCCCCACGATGGCGATGCGGACTTCGCCCTCGGCAGTGACGATCCGGTCATGAACATCGTCCCAGCGCGACAGGTTCGGTTGTGGGGCAGGCGAAATCTGGAACGCATCCAGAACAGCCTGATCCAAGCCTTCACGGTGATATGCAAGCGGCGCATCGTAGATCGTGTCGAGGTCCAGCGCAGCAATGACCGACTCTGGCCGAACGTTGCAGAACAGCGCAAGTTTCTCGCGCTCTTTCTGCGGGATCGGGTTTTCAGCTCGGCATACAAGAATGTCCGGTGCGATGCCGATGGCGCGCAATTCCTTGACCGAGTGTTGGGTCGGTTTCGTCTTCAATTCGCCAGCCGCCGCAATCCACGGCAGAAGCGTCAGGTGCATGAAGATGCAATTACCGCGTGGACGCTCTTGCCCGAACTGACGGATCGCTTCGAAAAAGGGCAATCCCTCAATGTCGCCGACTGTGCCGCCGATTTCGCACAGCATGAAATCCACTTCGCCATCGCCGACCGCGATGAAATCTTTGATCTCGTTGGTGACGTGCGGGATAACCTGGATCGTTTTGCCAAGGTAATCGCCGCGTCGTTCCTTTTCCAAGACGTTGGAATAAATTCGCCCCGAAGACACACTGTCAGTCGCACGGGCGGACACCCCGGTAAACCGTTCGTAATGGCCAAGATCGAGGTCCGTTTCGGCCCCATCGTCTGTCACGAAGACTTCGCCATGTTCAAAAGGCGACATCGTGCCTGGATCCACGTTCAGGTAGGGGTCAAGTTTGCGAAGGCGCACCGTGAAGCCGCGGGCCTGCAGCAAAGCGCCAAGCGCTGCGGAGGCCAAGCCCTTGCCAAGCGACGACACAACGCCGCCGGTAATGAAGATATAACGTGTCATGCGCGGGATCCCCCTCGTGATGTGCTAAATGGGGCCGCGATCATCCGGCCCGGACACGCAGCATCACGGGGTTTCTAGTTACAGGATTCGGGGTGAAACCGCAACATACTGGGTGTGCTACGGGTTCATTTTCAACGGGTGGTGTGATTTACTCGGCGCGCGGAGGCAGGGCAGGCGCATCGCCGGTTGTTGGCGGCAACAAAGCATCGCCGGACGGCAACGTCGGCAAGGCTGGCCCGCCTGCATCATCAGAAGCTGGTGCGGATGGGGCGCTGATCCGGTCAAGCACCGAACTGTCGGCAGAATTGCGAGCTGCGACAATCGTCAGTGTGATGGAGGTCGCGATAAACGCTATGGCAAAAGCCCATGTGAGCTTACCTAAAGCGGTCGCTGCGCTGCGGCCGCTGGCGACACCACCGCCGCCTCCGACGCCCATACCCAAACCGCCACCTTCGGAGCGTTGAAGCAGGACTACGCCAATCAGGCACAGTGCAAGGATCAGGTGGACGATGAGAACGACGTTTTCCATGGGTCGGCGGCCTTTGTACGGTTTGGGGCTACGTAAGGGATGTGAGGCCCAGCCGCAAGGGTGGCAAGTACTCTACTGTGCGTGCGATGTGGGTGCGGCGCGCGTAAAGGCGGGTGTGGCCATGATCCAGCCCGTAACAAGGGCGCCGACCCACATGGAGGCAACAGCAACCCAAGCTGTCAATGCAAGCACCGCGCCACCTGAAACGCCAGCGCCAACGGCACACCCGCCCGCAAGCATGGCACCGAAACCCATCAGGACCGCGCCCATAAGATACCGTTCCATTCCTGTATCCGCATCGAACCGTTGCAGGTGAAATTCTTTGGTAACTACGGCCATCAAACCTGATCCTAAAAAGACGCCGGGCACGAGGCCGACACTGAAAGACAGCGTGAGCGCGCGTTCGTTGATCAAGCCCATCAGCGTGTCTGTGGCAGGGCCGGTGAATGTGACAGAGGAAACCGCTACAGGTTCAAAAGACATTTGGGCAATCGCGAATGTGCCAACCCAACCGATTGTGACCGCAACCCCGACAAGGGCCGCCGAAATGATGCGAGACGTTTCAAGGTTACCGCGACGCGCTGCAACAAGACCTGCAATCAGCATCCCAACGCCGAGTGCAAAGAAGGCTGGGCGCCCAAGCCCGGTCACCGCCACAAGATCGCGGGCCGCACCGCCTGATACGGTCCACATCCCAAAGATCGCCTCACGTGCCGGGGCCAGAACCCCGCGATAGGACGCTTGCGCCACCACGGTCAGCACGAGCCCCGTAATAAGGGCGCGCATGTTGCCGGTGCCCGAGAGCACGAGCAGGCGACTGGCACAGCCTCGCGCCAGGATCATTCCGGCCCCGAACATCAATCCGCCAATAATCGCTCCGGACAGGCTTCCGACGCCGCTGATTTGCCGGGTCTGTGACGGGTCGAGCAGGCCGGTGATGACAGCCCCTTGGGTCAACAGAAGAGCCGTGGCAAAGACGATCAACCAGATGCCAAGTTTGGGGCCCGCGCGGCCTGAGCCCAGTTCCGCAGTCGCCGCTCTTAGGCAAAAGCGTGAATGTTGCGCGGCGGCCCCAAAAAGCAGGCCCACGGCGAGCCCTAAAGCAAAAAGGGTTTCGGCATCGCCGAAGCGATTGAGAATGACGTCAAGCACGGCGGCCCCCAATTTCAGTTGGCGCAACGTAAGCCTGGTCGCACCGGCCCTGAATGATTTGCATCAAACCACCGACACGCGGTGTTAGAATTCTGTGGCTTCCGACACGATTGAGGCGAGCAGGTTCTGCACTTCTTGCATCGGTCCGTCGGGATACACCCTGTGACCAATCACAACGTCGCCTTCTGGCATTTCAGCCACGAAAATTCCGTAAGGGCAGTGCGCAATGTTCATGCGGTCTGCTTCCATGACCTTTCTAGAGGTGACAGCAGAGCAGAACAGGTACATGTCGGCCTCTGTGAAGAGATCGACATCACTGCCAACCGCGTCTTTGGTGCGCGCCAGCATTTCACCAACATGGCTCACATGATCGACGACAAGTCCACGCCCCACGATGGCCGTTTCTATTGCAAATGTGGCGTCGCCAAAATCGCCGTCAAACTGGGTCGTCACAAATGCCTCTTGTGCAGTTGCTGGCAAGGTGAGCGTCGCGGCAAGGCAGGCTGCGAACAGGCGTGAAGCGATGCGGGTCATGGAATCCTCGATGGGGTTGGCGCACCGACCGCGAAACAGCAGCCGGTGCACAGGATCAGCCGAACATGTCGGCGGTTATGGCATCATACCAGCCAAGGCTTTCACGATACGTCGCCGCACGCAAATCGCCAGCCTCGCCGGTTTGGCTGATGAAGCTGTCGACCGACGCGATCTTTTCGTCAGTTGCAATATAGCTTGCCCCAACCTTTACCCCGTTGTCCGTGTCGATCAACGACCAGCATGTGTTGGAGAATTTCGCCGGGAATACGCGTGATCCGGTCAGTGCGCCACGCACCGCCATTGCTGCGACCTTTGCCTGACTGTTTGCGGCAAAGCCTGATTTGGGCATGTCGCCCTGCGCTGCTGCGTCCCCAAGGATATGGATGTTCTCGTCCATTCTGCTTTGCATCGTCGCGGGAACAACAGGGGCCCAGTTACCTTCAGTGAGCGCCGCGGCATGGGCGATTTGACCGGCTTTCATGGCCGGGATCACATTACATGCATCAGCCTTTACGACTTCACCGTCGATCAACACTTCCATGCTGTCCGGCCGCACTTCGACGTTTCCACCGCCAAAATCAGACCCGATCCAATCCACCATGCCCGGGTAAAGGTCGTTCCAACCTTCTTGGAACAGCGCCATCTTCGAGAATTTCTCTTTCGGGTCGGCGACCACGATCTTGGCCGTCGGGTTTGCCTCGCGCAGGTAATGGGCGATCATAGAGACGCGTTCATACGGCCCCGGTGGGCAGCGGTATGGGTTGGGCGGAGCAACCATCACAAAAGTGCCACCCTCTGGCATGGCCGCAATGCGGGCTTTCAGAATTTCGGTTTGCGAGCCACCTTTATAGGCATGGGGCATCGCATTTTGCGCCGCGACAGACCAGCCAGGCACCGCATCATCGATAAAGCCGATACCGGGTGCGATAATGAGGCGGTCATAGGGAATGGACCCGCCGCCCGCCAACGCGACCGTGCGTGCGTCACGGTCGATGCCGGTCGCCCAGTCATGTACGACGTTGATGTCATTATCCGCTGCAAGCTTGCCATAGGAGTGGGCGAGCGAGTCAATACTGCGGAACCCGCCAAGATAGAGGTTGGAGAAGAAGCAGGTGTAGTAGCTGCGGCTGGGTTCGATCAGGGTTACGTCAATCGCGCCGCCGCTGTCTTTCGCAATGTACCGCGCCGCCGTTGCGCCGCCGGCGCCGCCGCCGATCACGACAGCCCGTGGCCGCGTTTGAGCCCCCAGCATAGGGGCGGCAAGCGTGCCAGCGACTGCTGCAGTTGTGCCGATGAAATGGCGTCTTGTTAGTGTCATGGTGTTTCCTCCCAAAAACACCCGCACCCGGTTAATCCGGGGTTAGGGATGCAAAATACGCAGCAAGCGCCGCGATCTCTTCATTGCTGAGCCGCGCGGCAACCATCTGCATGGCCGGGTGCGGGCGCAGTTGTTCTTTGTAGGCGTGCAAGGCGATCACGAAGTCATCCTCTGGCCACAGGGTGATTGACGGAATCCCCGTGTCTGCGCCTTGCGGGCTATGACAGGTGATACATTCGCCAGATAGGTACTCACCATACTCTGGATCCCCATCAAGAGCGAGGATCGCCGGGTCCAGATCATGACCTGCATCCGAAGCCGTTGGGGGACTTTCGGGAATGTCAGACGGCTTGGCAGAATAGGCGCGCAAAAAGGCAAGCACGTCAGAACGATCGGTCGCATCTGCCATGCCGCGATAACTCATCCGAGTGCGTGATACGAGCGCGCGGGGGTTTTCCAGATATGCGTCGAGGTTGCGATAGGCCCAGACCAAGCCATCGTCGCCCATGCGCTGCATCGATTTGGAATAGGCAAAGCCGGGAATGCTTCCCGCTTGCCGGTCAAAAATTTCGTTGAGGTGTGGACCGATACGGTTGGTTGCACCGGGGCCAATCTGGTGGCACCCGCTACATTCCTGAAATAATTCTGCGCCGCGATCTGCGTCGCCGCCTGCAAGCGCATCGTCAGTCTCTTGCGCAGCCAAGGGAGCCATCTGAGCAAGAATGGCAACCAAGGCAGCTGCGCCCAAGTTCATTCCAAAGAAGTGACGCACCGTTCGTGTGAGTCCATCTTTAGAGAGCGTTTCACAGGTTTTCCCGGTCATGAATTCGATCCACGTTGCGTTTCCACAGACCGGGCAACGGGAGGATTGCCCGGCCTACACCCAGCGCGCAATTGGGGGCAACGCGCGCTGGATCTCTCAGTCGATGCCGCCACCGCCGCCTTCGCCGCCGTCTTCGGGCGTCACGTCCAAAACGGTTGCATGTGCGGTGATTTCAACCTGCTCTTTGCAGTCGGTCATGCACGGCTCGGCCGTAAACTGCGGCAACTCCGTTTCTGCACGATCATCCATGAAGAAATTCTCTTCATTGGGCATGGCAATTTCAGAGAAGTTTTCATTGCTCAGAACAAAGTCGTCTTCGACAATATAGTTGGAATACAGCAGGTAAGCCGTAATTGCGTAAACATCATCAGGGCTGAGCGATTGCGAATACCCGAACGGCATCGCCCGGTAAACATAGTCATAAACGGTTGAGAGATAGGGCCAATACGACCCGATCGTCTTAACTGGCCGATCGTCAGACAGGGTACCTTCGCCGCCTGCAAGAACTGGCCAGCGGTCAATCCCTTCGGCAAAGTCACCGTGACAGTGGGCGCAGTTATAGCTCCAGATTTCTTCACCCAACTCGACGCTGCCCGATCCAACGGGCAGACCTTTGCCGTCGGGGCGGATGTCGATGTCCCACATCGCGACTTCTTCGGTGGTGGCCTCTCGGCCCAGACCAAAACCGCCTTCCGGCGCTTCGGCGGCGTCTTGTGCAAATGCGGCGGGTGCAATCAATGTGGCGGCCGCGAGAGCCTTTAGAACGTCAGGAAACCTCGACATTTTCGGCCTCTCCTGTCTTTTTGACATGCCAGGTCTGGATGCCATTGTTGTGGTAGATGGAATTGGTGCCGCGAAGCTCACGCAGCGCATTCTTGGTCGGCTGGACGTATCCGGTGCTGTCATGGGCACGACTTTGCAACAGCAAGGGCTGACCGTTCCAGTCGAATTCAAAATAGAACCGGTGCATGGATTTGCTCAGCGACGGTCCGGACATGCGGGCCTGATGCCAGTTCTTGCCGCCATCAAGGGTCACATCAACACGCGGGATAGTTCCGCGGCCGGACCATGCAAGCCCTGACAGAACCGTTGGGCCTGCGCCGTGGGTCAGCGGTGCCTGCGGGCTTGGATTGGTGATGACCGACTTTGCGTCCATCTCCCAGGTGAAACGCCGCGCTTTTCCATCGGCCAGAAGATCAGTGTATTTGCTGGTTTCTTCGCGGTGGTGCCACGGCTCATCCCCGACTTCGAGGCGCCGAAGCCATTTGACCCACATGTTGCCTTCCCAACCGGGAACGACCAGACGCAGGGGGTATCCTTGCTCGACCCGCAATGCTTCGCCGTTCATCTTGAAGGCGACAAGGCAATCATCCAAAGCTTTTTCCATAGGGATAGAGCGCGTCATGCCAGCCGCGTCCGCACCCTCCGCCAACAGCCACTTGCCTGCGGTTTGAATCCCGGCTTCAGCCAGCAAAAGCCGAAGCGGAATCCCGGTGTACATGACGTTGTGGATCATGCCGTGGGTGAACTGACAGCCGTTAAGCTGTGAGCCGCGCCATTCCATGCCAGAGTTTGCGGCGCATTCCAGGAAATAGACGTGATTTTCGCGCGGAAAGCGCATCAGGTCTTCCATGGTGAAGACAAGTTCACGATCCACAAGGCCGTTGATCATCAGCCGGTGCAGGGCAGGGTCCACATGGGCCGCGCCGGAATGGTGCCGTTCAAAGCACAAACCGTTCGGCGTTATGATCCCGTCAAGCTCGTGCAGCGGTGTAAAGTTGATCGAACTGATCGGATCAGCCGTCAGCCAATAGACCGTCTTGCGCTGAACATGTGCTTCAAACTCGGACGGCATGCCATAGGGGGCGGCATCGACCGGGTCGCCCAGTTCCTGCATCCAAGGCTGAATCTCGGCAAAGGCCGGATCGCTGGATGCACGTGCCGCACCGCCCGCCGCAGCACCGACGCTTGCCGCCGCTGCACCGCGCAGAAACGACCGCCGCGTCGGTTTCATGCCTTTGAAAATATCATTCATTGAAGTTGCCTCCTTTGCCGGTGCGGCGCGCTCAGGCGCCGGTCACCTTGACGCTGGTATTGGGGGTCAGACTGATTGTGCCCTGACGGCGGACATGGTTTTCGACCACATCCCAGATTTGCGGACCTTCGGTGCCTTCGTTGACGCTGGCCCAACCCGCGACGACATAGGTCTTGGAAGGGTCAATCAACTCGCCAGTTTTTAGAAGAGTCATTTCGCTGATGCGGCTGCCCATCGGTTTGCTGACATCAATGCGATAGCCCATGCCGCCGATGCGAACCATATCGCCGCCCTGCTGATAATAAGGGTCGGTATTGAACAGGTTGTCGCCGACGTCTTCCATGATCGTGTGAATGAATTCACCGGTCATTTCGCTGCGATAGGCCTTGCCATAGGTCATGGATGTGACGTTGAAGATGTCTTCACGTGTGATGTCTTGGCCCGGCAAAACAGAGGGGCCCCAGCGCACGCCGGGCGACATTGCAATGTCTGCGTCTCTTTCCGAAATCAGCGCGTCACAGATCAAATCATCCCATGTGCCGTTAAAATTGCCACGTCGGTACAAAAGGCTATCGGTTTTGCCGATGACCTCGGTCAGTTCTGCCTCAAAAGGTGCACGCGACGCGTCGATGTTCGCGGCGACCTCAGCATCGGGTTCGATCACGTCTGCGAAAATGGGGATCAGCTTGTGGCGGAAGCCCATCATGCGCCCATCGCGAACATCCAGATCGACACGGCTGATGAATTTGCCGTTGGACCCGGAGGCGACGATGATGGTCTCGCCCACAAGGACGGGTTCGGGCAAGGCGTCATGCGTGTGACCGGCGAGAATGACGTCAATGCCTGACACGCGGGACGCCATCTTTCGGTCCACGTCAAAGCCATTGTGAGACAGGCACACGACAAGTTCTGCACCTTGCGCGCGCACTTCGTCCACCATTTCCTGCATGCGCTGATCGCGGATGCCAAAGCTGTATTCCGGGAACATCCAGCCGGGATTGGCAATCGGCATGTAGGGGAAGGCCTGACCGATGACGGCGATTTTGGTGCCGCCCCGTTCGAACATCTGGTAGGGCGCGAAGTCTTCGGATGGCTCGTCCCATTCTGCATCAAAGATGTTCTGTCCAAGGGCAGGGAAGCCAAGCCCATCCACCAATTCGCGGACGCGGTCCGACCCGAGCGTGAATTCCCAGTGGAACGTCATCGCATCAGGCTTGAGCAGGCTCATGGCATCCACCACGTCCTGCCCTTCGGTGTGATAGCAGGTGTACGAGCCATGCCACGTGTCGCCGCCGTCGAGAAGCAAGGCATCCGGGCGCGCGGCACGGATCGAATTGATGACGGTCGCACAACGGTCCAACCCGCCAACTCGCCCATATGTCTTGGCCAGAGCTGTAAAATCGTTGTAGGTCAGGGCGTAATGGCTTGGGCTGCCATCCTCGATCCCATAGAGCTTGCGGAAATCCGCGCCGGTGATGTGCGGCACCTTGCCTGCGACTTCACCAACGCCAAGATTGATCTCTGGCTCGCGGAAGTAAATCGGTTTGAGTTGCGCATGAAGGTCTGTGATGTGAATCAGGGTCACGTTTCCAAACGTGTCAAAGTCCAGCAACTGGTCTTGCGTCAGGCTCTGCTGGGCCGCAAGCCGGGCCCAGTTTCCGAAACCGGATGCCCCGACAAGGGCAGAGGCCGCCATGGTGGTCTGAAGAAAGTCGCGGCGGGAAATCATGCGCGTGTCACTCCGAATGGGTAAGGGGCTGTGTTCCCCTTCCGCCACAGCGGAAGGGGTTATTAAGGTCTGTTAGGTTTCAAACGATCAGTTGCGGACCGAAGGGCCTTCGACCGACAGTCCGTTGCCGCGCGAGGCGACATAAAGCTCAAGCGCCACGAATTCGGGGCTGCCCGCGCTGAAGGTTTCGGCCCGCGTATCACGCACGCAGCCTTTGAAACGCGCATGAGCCGTATTCAGCTTGGCGTTCTTCAGGCGATAGGTCGGGAAACCGTTGATCTGACCCTGGCTGAGATGGTCTGCCCGAATCATGTTGTCGTAGTTGTCTTCGTGGCAATTTGCGCAGGACAGCTCAAGCTGACCATACCGGGTGTAGTAAATCTCTTTGCCTTGTTCCCAAGTCTCTGAGACGGGCCCGTCGATTGCTACGTTGACCGGCATGCCGCGCGATTGCACCGAGATCAGTGCTTCCATCGCAGCCATGTCGCCACCGTCGTACTTGTAGGGTTTTGCCCCCATCTGATTTTCGCGGCAGTCGTTGACCTGCATCGCGAGTGTACGTACTTCGCCCGCTGTTTCGTTCCACTTCGGGTACACAGCGCGCACGCCTTGCATGGAGCTTTCAGCGTCTTGGTGACAGCTTGCGCAGGATTTGCCCTCGCTGCCTTCGACGGTATTCCAGTTGTCGATTGCCTGGTCGACGAAGATCATGCCTGGATTGTCGAAGTCATCCATCTGGAGCACTTGCGTTTCCTCGGTCCGGAAGGTCCAGCCCGAACGAATTTCGTCGAACGGGACGTGATCCGGCGCCTTTGTGCGCGTGACCATTTCGATGTCACCATTAATGACCAGCTTGGCGTTCTCATCTGCGCTTGCGCCCAGAGTTCCACCCAGTAGGGCCAGCGTTGCCACCGCAGTTGTGATGTTCAGCTTTGCCATAGAATTCCTCCCTAGATTCTGAATGGTCAGCTGACCGCTATCGCCTTGGTGTCGGTGTAAACCGACCCATCATCATCGTACCAAGTGAAGACGAACTCGCCCGCTTCGGGGACGACGGCTTCAAATTCGATGAAGGGATTGGTCGAGACAGCTGGTTCCAGCGTCGCATCAATGACGTTCTCGCCGTTGAAGTCGCAGGTGAAGCGGTTGATAATCGACCGCGGGATGGGGTTGCCGTCGCTGTCCTTGCGCTGGCCGCTTTCCATCGGGTGGCTGATGAGCGTCTTGAGAAGAACGCTTTCGCCAGCGGATGCGGACCGTGGGACTTTGACGCGGGGTTTGACGTTGTCTGCCATTGTTTTTCTCTTTCCTCGCCTTAGCCGCCGCAGCCGCCGATGGTGACTTTTACGTTTGCCGATGCACGCTTGAAGCTGCCATCTGCCATCTTGGCGATTGCAACAACATCTTGAGTGCCGGCAAGACGGATGCGGGTTGATGCTGTGTGTGCACCCGCCAACTTGCCAAAGTTGAAGGTGGCAACGCCTGGGGTCGGGTTGCCGCTTGCGATCAGCATGATCGATGCCGCGCCTTCGGCGCTCACTTCGATCGGAACCGTGTTACCGTTCTCGGCGATTTCGGGTGCGACCAGGTCGACCCCACCATCTGTTACTTCGGCGCCGCCTGTGAATGCTGCGATCGCGTCATCAGCCGCCGCATTGACCTGCATGGGCAGGAATGCTGCCGTGGCCGCGCCGGCGCTGAGAACGAGTGTCTCGCGTCGCGTGAATATCATTGAAAACTCCTCTCGTTTATCTGGTCAATCCTGAAGCGTCATCAGGAAGGCAACGACGTCCTCGACCTGTTGTGCTGTCAGGATGGGTGGCAAATCGGCAGGGGCTGCCTTGCCGGTGTAAAGATCACCAGCGCGGACAAAGCCGCTGTTTTTGTAATACGCAGGCATGATCGTTCCATCGAAAACCATCTTGGAATTCACAACGATCCCACGCAGATCCGCTTCGGTCCAACGGTCACCCGCACCGTCAAGCGTCGGCCCGACTTCGCCATGCCATGGCGCATCCTTAAGCGCGGACACTTCGTGGCAGGCGATGCAGTTGCCGAGCCCCCGATCGGTCATGATGGTTGCGCCGCTTGCCGCGTCCCCGGCTGTACCGGTCAACGACTCTGCAACAGAGCCGTAATCGTCATGGGTCACGTTGTCTGGTGCGGTTTCTGCGGCCGAAGCTGCAATTGCGGATACGCAGGCAAAGCCTGCACAAGCCGCGAGTATCGAGAATGGCTTCATATCTCCTCCCGTAGTTGAAGCGCACAGTTTCTTATATTCAAAGGTATGCGACTATAGTCCCGCTGCGCAAGGAAAGAAGTCCACCTGCGTCAGTTTGAGCGGAACATTGATCCAAATCATTGTTTTTTTTCAGATTCGCGTTCCGAGATCCGGCGCGCATGATACCTTTGAAAGTCTTCGCCGTCTTCGATTTCGTACCGCTTCTCAACGACCCATGTGAGCATATCGAGGGTGGTCTGTGCGCCAAAGGCGCCGGGCATCATTGCGACAGACGCTTGCGCTGCAGCGACGTCATCGGGAACCTCTTGCGGAAGAAAGATCATTGTGGGCGTGAAGAGCATTCCCCACTTGCGCGCGGCTTGCCGTTCACTAAGCACTTCGCCATCAAAATCAGTAACCTCCAGCGCACCGTGAAGGTTAAGCTGGACAACGAAATAGTTGTCGTTGATGTAACTTTCGATCTCGGGACGCGGGAACACTTCCTTGTGCATTTTTTCGCAATAGATGCAGCCCCGTTGCTCAAAGATGATCGCCATACGCTTGCCCTCGGCATTTGCTTCGGCCAAATCTTCGCGCAGGTCCAAAAAGGTCTCGCGCATCCAAGACGTCTTGTGCAGCCCGTCATCACCAACATTGGCCGCCCCAGCGGGAATCGCGAGGGCAAGCAGTGTGCCGCAGAGAATTAGGATTCTTTTCATACGTAATCTCCCTTGATCAGATCGACTGAAACGCCGGGAATACGTCGAGCATCCAGGCGGCGATGTAGTTGACACTGTCGGTGGCAATCAGGATTGCGAACAGGATCAGGAAAACTCCCATCGCCTTCTCAACCTTTCCAAGGTGTTGCCGAAAACGCGCTGCGAAACGCAGAAACGGACCGATGAAGGCGGCGGCAATCACAAAGGGCAAGGTCATGCCCACACCAAAAACGAGCATCAAAGCAAGCCCCTGTTGCGCTGTTGCTTCTTGGCTTGCCTGAAACATGACTGCGGTGAGCACGCCGCCCACACATGGGGTCCAGCCAGCGGCGAATGCCAGCCCAACGAGGAAAGCACCGGGCACCGACATTTTGCCGGTCTGCCCGCTGTCCATGCTAAAGCTGCGGTTTAGAAACCCGACCCGGATTACACCCAGAAAGTGAAGCCCTAGAACCAACACGATCAATGCCGCGCCGATCCGAAATTCAGCCTGATAGCTTCTGAAGCTCTGACTTAGGCTAAAGGCGGCCGCGCCGAGCAGCACGAAAACCGTGATAATCCCGATCGAAAACATAATGGACGCCAGTACAGCCCGACGTCGCAATCCAGGGGGCAGGGTGCCATCCCCTTGAATTTCCGACATGCTGGCGCCGGCCATGTAGGATAAGTAAAAAGGAACGATTGGCAAAATACAGGGCGAAAAGAAAACAATCACCCCGCCAAGTAATGCGCTTACGGCGGATACCTCGAACATCTGCGCCCCTCCCCGAAGCTTGCGCAGATTACATTCTCAAACTATTATATTTGCAAGAGATGCGGTGCACAGGGAGGTGCGTCAAACATGCGCATGAATTTTCGGGCGATTGCGCTGGCCATTTGGTGCGCTTTGACGGCAACCGGAGTGAACGCAGCTGAATTGATCATGGTCGAGCAGCGTGGGTGCCATTGGTGCGCGCAATGGAATGCCGATATTGGGCCAATCTACCCCAAAACCAACGAGGGCCGCTTTGCGCCACTGCGCCGGATCGATCTGCATCAGAAGACACCGGACGATCTTGAACTGGACGGACGAGCGGTCTTTACCCCGACATTTATCCTCGTGGAGGACGGGCAAGAATTGGCCCGTATGGAAGGGTATGGTGGGGAAGAACTGTTTTGGTGGGGGCTGAGTAAACTGCTGAACGAGCACACCGATTTCAGGGAGGAAATAACACAATGAAATGGCTGACAGCAGGGGTTTTGGCGCTGGGTTTGTCCTGCGGCACAGCAGGCGCGCAGGATGACGACGGGGCTTTGGTGACATTCCAAGTGCTCAAACCTGAAATTGCCTTGAAGCTGGCGCAAACGGCAATGGAGCACTGCCGGGATGAGGGGTATCAGGTTGGGGTAACGGTCGTGGACCGATTTGGCCAAGCGCAAGTCTATTTGCGAGATCGGTTTGCCGGTGCACATGTTCAGGACACGTCCTTCCGCAAAGCTTGGACGGCGGTGAGTTTCAGAACACCGACTGCCGCGTTGCACGAGGAAACGTCGCCCGGAAAGGAGTCCTTTGGGATCCGTTTCATCGAAAAGGCTTTGCCGCTTGGCGGAGGTTTGCTGGTGATGGAAGGGGGCGGATCGATCGTTGCCGGTATTGGAGTGTCTGGCGCACCGGGACCGTCGCTTGACGACGAATGTGCGCAGGCAGGCATAGACGCGATCGAATTCGACATCGCGTTCTGAGCCCGTCAATCAGGAGTTTGTCCCTGCGGGGCGGGTCAACTCCCGCCCGTCGTTGCCCGCGCTGACGCGCGGGCGCCTCCCGTTGGGGGTGGCCCGGATGCGAGCATCCGGGCAGTTGCGCGTAACCTCACATCGTCCGCAAATATGCAGTGAGAATGTCACGGGCCGCGGCCAAGTCGGTTTTGTGGACCATCTCGGTGACGGTATGGATGTACCGGGTACCAACGACGATTCCCACCGCGCGGGCCCCCGCGGCAGCCTGTTGCGCGGCTGCGCCATCTTGGCCACCAGCGCGCAGCATAGTTCGTTGGAAGGGAATTTCTTCCGCTTCGGCAAGATTGGCGAACGTGTCCACCAAACCCTTGTCGGCAATGAACGAACTGTCACGCACGTGTAACCCGAACCCTTTGCCTTGTTGGGTTGTTCGGTCCTGTTCCGGCACGCCCGGTGTGTCACAGGCCAGCGTCGTATCGATACCGATGCCGATATCGGGCTTGATAGCAAACGCTGCTGTTCGCGCGCCGCGCAAGCCGACCTCTTCTTGGCAGGTAAAGGCAACGTGAATATCCGCATCCGTTCGCAGATCGCCCAAAGCGCGCAGAGCTTCAATGCCGAGCCAGCACGCAATCCTGTTGTCGAGTGCTTTTGAGACGACCTTTTCGCCGATTTCGATGAAAGGCTCTTCCATCACGACCATGTCACCAATTTCGACCTTGTCTGCTGTCGCCTCACCAAGGCCAAGATCAATCACGAATTCGCTGACTTCCGGGATCTTCTTGCGGTCTTCGGGGCTGGCAATGTGCACGGGACGCCCGCCGGGGTTCATTACCCCAAGCAGGTCACCGTTTTCAGTGCACACACGCACCCGCCGCGAGAACAGATTGCGTGGATCAAAGCCGCCGACGGGTTGAACATAGATGTAGCCCTGTTCGGTGATGTGGCTGACCATAAACCCGATTTCATCCATGTGGCACAGGAGCATGACTTTCAGCGGGTTCTCACCGGTGCCTGCGCGGCGACACAGAAGCGAGCCCATGGCATCTTCTTCGACCTCATCGAACAAGCCGTCTATTTCACGCAGGATCAGGTCACGTACGCGACCTTCGTTGCCAGGAACGCCGGGCGTTTCACAAAGGCTCTTGAGCAGGTCGATGTTGAGGGGCGCGCTGTCAGTCATGTGCATCCTTTCACACGGAAAATCCGGGTCACTATCACGTTGCTATAAGGTGGTATCGCCGATCACACGGACAAGGGCCAGACCTGTCGGGACAAAGCGTCGTGCGACCGCGCAAAACGAAGAACGCCGCCTCTGGCGGAGGCGGCGAAACTCGTTGACGATGTGGTCGCTTTTGGGGCGCGATCCGAAGGATCAGGCGACTTTGCGCCGGGCGCGAAGCGCGGCCAAGGCACCAAGGCCCGCCAGTGCCAAAGGAAGGGCAGTCGGCAATGGAACGGGCGCGGGAGCAAGCGACGGCCCACCGGGAAACCCGCTGATCGACGATGCGGTATACATGATGCCCACATCGCGCTTGTTCTTTCCGTAAAACGCGTCGCTGTCATAGAACCGCAGTGCGACATAAAGCGGGCCCGTGTACCCGTCCAGAACATAGGATACTTTGTGCGCGCTATCATCGTCCAAGCCGCTAATGGATTCTGTGTAGAAGCCTGGATTGTGATAACTGTCGGGCCAAGAATACTTGTTCTTGAACTCCTCACGTTGAAGGACGAAATCCAACTTGCCGCTTTTGCCGTCTTCGTGGGTGAACACGAAATCAAGGCTTAGCGTACCGTCGGCGAACCCACTGAACGTCAGAAAATCAACGTCGTTCTGTTTGTTCTGCGCACCAGTGACCGAAACGATGTCACTCCCAAACACCGAGGCTTTCTGCGGGGTGCCGCCGAAGTCACCCTTGTCTGCGAACGACTCGTCGCTGGACATGGTGGCCGCGCTTGCACTTGTGGCCATAAGTGCCGCGAAAATAATACCGATGAAGTGTTTCATATCCTGCCCTCCTGTCTACGCCATATATAGGTAGCAGCATGGTTGAGTTGGAGTGACGTGAGCGTCAATTTCGATATGCATTGGGTGCATGACGCCAAAAACAAAGGGCGCCGCACATGCGACGCCCCTTTATTCACTCAGTTGCTTTCGGGTCAGTTAAGATCGCGCGCATTCCCTGCAGCGATCTCTTCTTCGGCACTCGCCACGGCATCTGTCAACGCCGTGAAAATTGCTTCCCCGCCATCAACATTGGCTTTGAACCAGTCGTATACCGGTGCCGCCGCATCGCGGAACATCTCTTTTTCTTCTGGAGTCGGGACGTACAAGTCACCGCCACCTTCCACGAAGGCTTCGTATGCCGCGATAGATTTGCGTTTGGGGCTGGCAAAGGTGGCCTGCTGAAGCTGATAGAACCCGTCATTTACGACGCGGCGCAGGTCTTCTGGCATGGACATGAAACGATCATTGCTCATCCACCACAGCGCCCCCATATAGGCGTGGCCATCCAATGTGACGTATTGCAGGCCGGCATCGGGGAATTTCATGCCCATGATGTCGGTGATGCCGTTCTTGGTGCCTTCGACAACGCCAGTTTGCAACGAGGTAAAGAGTTCAGGCCACGGGATCGGGGTGGGCGACGCGCCAAGCGCCTTGACCAACTCCTGGGGAAGGTCGGCCACCACGGTGCGCATCTTCAGTCCTTCAAGGTCAGAGGGGGACTGTACCCGACGCTGCGTGTTGGCGAAGTTGCGCCAGCCGCCCGTGTTCCCGATGGTCATCAAGCGGATCGTGCCGGCGCTGTCTTCCAACGCCATATCGCGCATGGTCCGTACAAAATCGCCCTGCAGAACCGTTTCCGCAACGCGATCACCTGCCATCAGATACGGAAGATCGAGGACCTGCACGTATGGAAAAATGCCCGCTGCGCCACCCGACGTCGAAATGAAGATATCGATCGAACCATCAGCGACGCCCTGCAAACATTCTGCGCCGTTGCTGCACAGTTGGGTGCCAATGAACAGTTCAACCTCGATGGCGCCATTGGACGCAGCTTCCACGTAGTTCTTGAACACCACGAGGCCGTCATAGTCTTCGTCATTCTCGTTGGAATTGGCCGTTGCGCGCAGGGTATATTCCTGAGCGGTGACCGCCAGCGGTGCCGCGAGCAGAGTTGCAGCCAGAAGCGGCGTCGTCAGATTTCTGAGCATTTTGGTTCTCCCTATTTTTGATGCGTTAGTTCACGAACCCTGCAAGGCGGGGCACGGTCATGGAAATTGCGGGCACAAAGGTGATCAGGAAAATCACCGCGATTTCAACCGCCAGAAACGGAAGGATTGCCCGAGCGATTGTTTCAACGCGTTCGCCCGAAACGCTCGAGGCGACAAACAGCACCAAGCCCATGGGCGGCGTCGCCAAACCAACGGTCAGGTTGACCGACATGATGATGGCGAAATGCACGCTGTCGACACCAAGATCGGTGAAAATGGGTCCAAGGATCGGCCCAAGAATGATGATGGCTGGCCCCGCATCCAAGAACATGCCGACGACAAAGAGCAAGATGTTGATCAGAAACAGCAGGATCAGCGGATTTTCGGACAGCCCCAGAATGATCGCGGCCAGAGTTTCGGGGGCATGGCTGAGTGACACAACTGTTTTGAACGCCATTGCAGACCCAACCAGCAAGAGCACAACAGCCGATGTTGTGCCCGCCCGAACAAGCACATCGGGCAGGTCTTTCGGGTTCAGGCTGCGCAGAACGAACAGCCCGATCACAAGCGCATAAGCGACCGCGACGGCGGCGGCTTCGGTCGGGGTAAAGACACCACCCAAAATCCCGCCAAGGATGATGACAGGGGTCATGAGCGGGAAAAACGCTTTCAGGCTTGCCTGCCCAGTTTCGCCCCACGTGGTGCGCCGTGACGCAATTGGAAAGTCATACCGGTCCGTCATCACTTTGATCATGGCCATCAGGCCAAGCCCAACCAGAATACCCGGTACGATCCCGGCAAGAAACAAGGCAGCGACGCTTTCGCCCATCACATAGGCATAGATGATCATGATGCCTGATGGGGGAATGATCGGTCCGATCACCGAACTGGCCGCCGTGATCGCGGCGGCGAAGCGCCGGGTGTACCCCTGCCGCTCCATCGCCGGGATCAACATTGATCCAAGCGCCGACGTATCTGCAACTGCTGACCCTGACAGCCCAGCAAAAAGCATCGATGACAGCACGTTCACATGGGCCAGCCCGCCGCGAAGATGACCCATCAAGGCTTGCGCGAACTCCACGAGCCGCGCCGTGATACCACCGCGATTCATCAACTCGCCCGCCAGCATGAAAAACGGGATCGCCATCAGCGGAAAACTGTCCATCCCATTATAAACATTTCGGTAAAGCAGTGCGATGTCACGTTCCTGACCGTTGATGAACAGCATCAGTCCCGGCGCCGCCAACATGGCAAAGAACACGGGCAACCCGATCAGCAGAAACAGCAAGAAAAGGGGGAGGAACCATATCAGCACCTATTCTGCCTCCACGATGTCTTGAGGGATCGGGCGCAAGGCGGCCCCATTCCCCAGAAAGGTAACGAGACTGCGTAACAGCAATTCGACATTGACGAGCGTGAGTAACATCAACCCGACAAAGAGCGACGCGTACATCAAGGCCAAGGGCATCTTCACCCAGCCCGGAGTGATCGAAAACGCCGCATCGGCGCGAGTGCACAGGGTCAGTGACATGTCCATGCCCGGCAGTGGCAGAGCGAACTCCAGCGTAAAAGGAAGCCAGAGCGACGAGGATTTGAACAGGCATCCTGACATGGTGTGTGCATGGCCCAGCGGCACACCTTTCAAAAGAACCAGAAACGCCAGCGTCAACAGGCCAAGCGACAGAAGCGCAGCGACCCGCACGGGCAGGGCGCGCGAGACCAGATCAATGGCAACGAACCCGCCCCGGCGATACGCCACAGGTGCGATCAGGCCCGTCATCCACAGCATCAGAAAGCGTGCGGCTTCGTCTGGCCATGGAAGAGCATTGTTCAAGATATAGCGAAAGAACACTTGCAACAGGATGACGGCAACCATCAACGCCATCGCGATGATCGTCACCCAACGGCCCAGATGACCGACGGCCGTATTGAACGCCTGCAACGGCGCAATCAGCCAAAGCAGTACCGCCATGGCGGTGTCTCCTCCCAAGTGGCCGCGTTGGGCCTGCAGGCCCGTCCTTGTGGCGGGTCCTGCGCAAACCGGGCCCTTTCGGACCCGGCAGTGGTTCAGTCGTTCTTGACGAAGCGCCCGAAACGACCTTTCGCAAATAGCAGCGGGTCCATGTCAGACCTTGTCACGCGCAGAACCTGACTGACAAGTATGCGATGGTCGCCGCCGGGATGATCCGCAAAAGTTTCACATTCGAAACGGCTGAGGCAGCCATTCAGCAGCGGAACGCCCGTGTCTGATCGGGTCCAGTCCACCGCGTCAAAGTCGTTCCCGTTTTTGGCAAAGCGCAAGGCCAAATTCGCTTGATCGTGACTCATGACGTGGATCGCGGTGAATTTCGCTTCGCGGAAGATCGGGCAGCGGTCGGAATTCAAATCAACCGACCAAAGAACCAACGCCGGGCTGAGCGACACGGACGAAAAGCTGTTGGCCGTAATTGCCACCGGCCCGTCTGGCCCCTGTGCGGTGACAACGGTCACACCCGTTCCAAACAGGCCAAGCGCATCTCGCAGTAAACGTTCCGATCCCGGACCGGGCAGAAAACTCGTCATTTGAAAGTCCTTTGCACCGTCCATGTCATGGCACCTCTGCGCCGGTCGCTTCGGTGTAAAGCTCAAACCAGTCTTGGCGGCTCAGCGTTACTTTACATGCATCTGACAATGTGGCGATCCGCGACAGGGAATTGGTGCCCATCACGGGCGCGATCCAAGCAGGATGTGCCAAAAGCCACGCCACAGCAACCGCAGCGGCATCAACCTCATACTGCGCGCCGATGCGCGTCATCAGCTTGAGCAGCTTTTTGTTGCGTTTCTTGAACAAAGCGCCACCGCCCAGAGGGGACCACGCCATTGGCACCACGGCCCTCTCTTGCAAGAATGCCAGATCCCCGTTTGTAAAGGCGCTTGTCTCAAGCAGGCTTATTTCAATCTGATTGGTGACCAACGGCGCCCGCATGGCAGTTTGCAGCAACGTGAAATCATGCGGGCGGAAATTCGACACGCCGACATGGCGTACCTTACCGGATGCGATCAGCCCATCCAGCGCGGCGCCGGTTTCAGTGTGGTTCATCAACGGGTCAGGCCGGTGGATGAGCAGCAGATCAATCCGCTCGATTGCCATATCTGTCAGCGACTGGTCAACCGACGCGGTGATATGGGCCGCGCTGGTATCGTAATGCTTCACGCGTGCCCCGGAATGGCGACCCACCGGTGCCACGATCCCGCATTTGGTCACAATTTCCATCTTGTCGCGCAAATGCGGCGCGGCGCGCACGGCCTCGCCCAGTATCGCTTCGGCCGTATAACCGCCGTAAATGTCGGCCTGATCGAAACTCGTAATTCCCTGCTCAAGGCAAAGCTCAATCTTGGCCTGCACATGTTCTGGGCTGGTGTTTTCGTCATCGCCCAATCGCCACATCCCGTAAACGATGCGCGACAAAGACAAATCAGGGGCGAGAATGGCACGTTGCATTAGCGGCGGACTCCGGTGCCCAACGGTGTGGGCGGTGTTGTTGCAGGTACGCGCCCATAAACTTCGGGCAGGGCGCATGTGTTCAGATGCGGCATCACGCGCTGACCAAAATGGCGGCATTCATCAAGATGTGGATACCCCGAGAAGATGAACGCGCGAATGCCCATTTCCTTATAAGCTTCGATCTCGGACATAATCTGGTCTGTCGATCCGACCAGTGCGGCGCCGCACCCAGAGCGTGCTCGCCCAATGCCTGTCCACAAATGCGGTTCCACATACCCGTATTTATCGGCCAACTCGCGCGCACGGGCTTGATGCGATACACCCAATGAAATGCTGTCATGGGCACGGTCGCGGATCAGCTTTCCGTATTCATCGTCAAGTTTGCTGGCAAGGTAGTCCGCATACTCCCGTGCCTCTGCTTCGGTGTCACGCACAATCATGTGCACGCGAAGTCCGAAGTCCAGTGTGCGACCATATTTTTCAGCGGCTTGTGAGGCGGCCTTCATGCGTTCTGCTATCTGGTCTTTCGGCTCTGGCCACATCAAATAGACATCGCAATGCTGCCCGCAAAGATCGACCGCAGCCGGAGAATAACCACCAAAATACAGAAGTGGACCACCTGTTTGGTACGGCCGTGAAGGGTCTGTCGTGACGCCCTTAAAGTCATAGATTTGACCGGAATAATTGATTTCGTCCCGCGTCCACGCTTGTTTGAGGATTTCGACAACTTCACGCGACCGTTGGTAACGGAATGCGCTGTCGGCGACTTCACCAGGGAAATCGCTGGAAATGATGTTGACCGTCAACCGTCCCTTAAGCATGTGATCAAGGGTGGCCAACGTGCGGGCAAGCATGATTGGCTGCATCTCGCCGCAGCGGACGGCAGCCAGAAAGTTGATCTTGTCGGTGATCGGGGCATTCCCGGCGACGAAGCTCAGCACGTCTTGGCCCACCTGATACGACGAGGGGCATAGAATGTTGCGAAACCCCTGCGCTTCAGCCTCGCGCACGATCGCCGAGCAGTGATCCCAGCTTGATCTCAGCGCGCCGTCCGGGACACCGAGAAACTGATAGTCATCAGAACACAGCGCCGAAAACCACGACACTTCCACGGCATCTAGATCGGCGGATGTGACGGGGACAACGGTCATGTTAGCGCTCCTCTTTTTGTTTGCGTAGCAGCTTCGTGATGGTGCATCAATAATAAATCAATTTTACTTGGACCCGATGAACACTGATCGCAGCGCGCTGCCGAAGTACCAACAGCTGGCCGAACTTCTGCTGCGCGAAATCGCGGCGGGACGGCTTCGTGTTGGTGATCGTTTGCCGCCAGAGCGTGCGATGGCGGATGATCTGGGTGTGGCCGTGGGAACATTGCGCAAAGCGCTGGCAAGTTTGACCGAAAAGGGCGTTATCGCGCGGCATCACGGGTCTGGAAATTACATCAAAAACAGCGGGCAATTATTGGGAATATATTCATTTTTTAGATTGGAGAGGATTGATGGCGGTGGGCTGCCCCGTGCGCGGGTGTTGACCGCTGAACGGATGAAAAAACCCCACGGGCTGCCCACATTTGGCGCGCATGACGAGGCCATTCGCATTCGGCGTCTGCGGCTTCTGGATGATGTGATCGTCGCCGCAGAAGAGATTTGGCTTGATGGCGACTATGCAGAACACTTGGCACCTGAGGATCTGTCGGAGTCGCTTTATCTTTACTATCGCGAACATCTTGGGTTGTGGATCGTTGGCGTCGAAGACCGGATCGGCGTTGGTGAAGTACCCGATTGGGCGGTGGCAATCGGTTTGGCGGAAAGTGCTGCGTGCGGATTGGTTGAGCGCGTCAGCTTAGCCCAAAACGGCACCCGCGCAGAAGTATCACATACATGGTTCAATCCAGACCGGGCGAGATATGTCTCGCGAAGCGGATAAAGGGAAAACAGCGCATGGAACGCATTAGATATGGGTTGATCGGCTGTGGGATGATGGGGCGCGAACATATCCGCAACATCGCATTGCTGGACGATGCAACCGTTGCCGCGATCTTTGAACCGGACCCTGAGATGCGGGCGCAAGCGCGAGTGCTGGCGCCGACCGCTGTTTTCTATGAGCATTTGGGCGAACTTTTGGCCGATGCGCGGTTGGATGCGCTGGTCATTGTCAGCCCCAATGATTGCCATCTGGACCAGTTGGAGCAGGTCAAGGCCACACGGCCCTTGCCAGTTCTTGTTGAAAAACCGTTGTTTACCGACCCTGCCGACCTGCCGCGCCTTGCGGCGTTTCGCAAAGACTATCCCGCGCCGATCTGGGTGGCGATGGAATATCGCTATATGCCGCCGGTAGCGGCCTTGGCAGAAACGGTGGACAGCGTCACTGGGGGCATTCGAATGTTGAGCCTTCGGGAGCATCGGTTTCCGTTTCTCGACAAGGTCGGGGGCTGGAACCAGTTCAATGCCCGTACAGGGGGGACTCTGGTCGAGAAGTGTTGCCATTTCTTTGATTTGATGCGGTTTTTGCTGCGCGATGAGCCGGTTCGTGTGATGGCCAGCGGTGGGCAGTCTGTGAACCGGCTGGGGCTGGCGGATGTGTGGGACAACGCCTATGTCATCGTGGATTTCGCTGGTGGGGCACGGGCGTTGCTGGATTTGTGCATGTTCGCAGAAGGGGCCGAGTACCAGGAAGAGATCACCGCCGTTGGCCCGCTGGGCAAGGTTCAGGCGCTGGTGCCGGGACCGGGACGGTTCTGGCCAGAGACGCTTGGGCCTGCGCCGACCCCAAAGTTGATTGTGAGTCCGCGACATCCCAAAGGGCCGAAATCACACGATATTCCGGTGCCAGAAGCACTTCTTGATGCCGGGGATCACAACGGATCGACCTTTTATCAACACCAACGGTTCCTTGATGTCGTGCGCGGCAGGGCAGCACCCGAAGTCGGATTTGATGACGGTCTGCGCGCGGTGCTGATGGGGCAGGCGGCGCAACTTTCGGCGCTGGAAGGGCGTGCGGTGACACTGGATATGCCGCCGCTTTCCGCTTCGGTTGATCGTGTGAAAACACCCGAGAAGGCGGTGTAAGATTATTGTAGGAGTCCTGTAGGAGTCGCGTAAGAGTCCTTTGGAAAACTCTGAGCTGGAAAAGTCGCGCCAGCCCCGAGCTTTCGTCAGGTGCACACCCCGTTGCCCCGCGCAGCGGCATCACCGATCAGGCGTTTGACCTCGCCCTCTGGCCGTTGGCCCACGGCGAGAGTGCGGCCCACGATCAGCGCCGGGGTGCCCGGAACCAGAAAGCCATTGGCCAGTCCCATGCTTTGCGCCACGCGGGCAGTGACGGCGGGGCTGGTCATGTCTGTGGCAAGCCGGTCGCCGTCAAGCCCGATCCCGGTCGCAACCTGCGCAATGTAGGACACGGTTGGTTGAATCTGGGCACGGTTGAGGCGCGCACGCATGGCGTCGCCTGCGTCTTGAAGGGCTGCTGCGGCAACAGCCCGAGCCGCCATTTCCGACGCCGGGCCGAGCAACGGAAGATCATGCCATGTCAACGACACCTGATCTGTGGGCAGATGCGGTAGCCACTGTTCCATGGCCCGGCAGAACGGGCAATTAACGTCCGTGAAGAAAGCGACCGGCACAGTGCCTTGCTTGATCCCATCGCGAAAGAGCGCGGCGCAGAGCGCGGGGCCGGTCGGTGGCATGGGGGTGGGCACAATCGCGTCGGGATTTGGCGGGGTCAACCCGGCGAAAGGGTCAGCCCCTGTAACCGCGCCGTCTGGCAGGCGAAGGTACCCCTGCACATTCGGGTGCGGCTCGCCCTGAGGCGCGAGGGCGAACCGCTGCCAAATGCGCGGTGCAGCCAGAAATGCGACAGCGGCCGCGCCAAAGACCAACAGCCCCCGCCGATTGCGGGATGGCGCGGGGGCAGTGGGTCGGTCGGTCATTGTGCGGTCACAGCGCCGCCGGGCCGCGCGACAGGGCCGCAACACCGGTGCGGGCGACTTCAGTCAAGCCCAGTGGTCGCATCAGGTCGGCGAATGCATCGACCTTTTCCGGTGTGCCGGTGATTTCGAACACAAAGCTGCTGAGCGAGGTGTCGACCACCTTGGCGCGGAAGATATCGGCCAAGCGCAGCGCCTCGACCCGCTTTTCGCCGGATGCGCAGACTTTGATCAGCGCCAATTCACGCTCGACCGAGGGGCCTTCGACGGTCAGGTCATGCACTTCGTGAACCGGAACCATGCGTTCAAGCTGTGCCTTGATCTGTTCAATGACCTGGGGGGTTCCGGTGGTGACGATTGTGATCCGGGAGCGGTGCCCTTCGTGGTCAATCTCGGCCACCGTGAGGCTTTCGATGTTATAGCCGCGCCCAGAGAACAGGCCAATGGTTCGCGCAAGAACGCCTGCTTCGTTGTCCACCACGACGGCGAGCGTGTGCCGTTCGAGTGTTTCCGACAGGTGGCTGCGGAGATCATAGGCAGAGTGCTTTGAGGTGCCTTGCTGAATCTGAAGTGGCGACATTTCGATAGTCCTTTCAATCGGAGGGCACGTTCTTGAAACAATCTGTAACAATACTGGCCGATCCGGCGGGAAATTATTTCAATTTGGCGCGCTGCGCTGGGTTTCAGGTGTCGGCAGATCGCGTCTGATCACGGAACAGTGGCGGACATTGCGCCAAGGCAGTCTGACGGTGATGTTGAGGGCATCAAGACACACCGACATATGAGGATTGCCAAGATGACCGATACCAGCCCCGCCCAAACCCCGATCACCACAGCGCCGCGCAATATTGAAAAAACCGTTGCAGATATTGCTGTTGCGGGTTCTTTGGCCACTGTAGCTTTTGATATTTTCGGGCAAGCGATTAGTCCGGGTCTGGGTTTTGCGGGGCTGTCGCCAGTCCCCTTGGCCAACCAGGTGATCAGCACCTTGACCGGTCAGGGCTGGATGCCGGGGGCCCATGCATTGCACTATGCGGCTGGTGTGATCGGCTACCCGCTGGGTTGGTTTCTGATCGGTGAGCCACTTCGCCGGAAGTTCACGCCAAGCTTGCCTTGGTATGCGGCTGCCGCCGCTTATGGCGTCGGTTTGTGGATCTTTGCGCTGTATATCATGGCGTCCCTGATCGCTGGCATGCCACCGTTTCTGGGGTTCACCGGCATCACGTGGGTGGCATTGGTCGGACATGTGCTGTTTGCTCTGGTCGCGGCGGCAGTGTTGCGGGCTCGGCGCGGCGGGGACGACTGACCCCCACCTGCGCTTTCCGGTCCCCTGAAACGGGGACCGGGATTTTCTTAGACCAACACGGCGCCCGACACGCCGATTGCCCCATCGACCGTGGCATCCCCCAGCAGCATTTCGTTATGCGCCTTGCCCGACGGGATCATGGGGAAGCAGTTTTCGTGCTTTTCAACGAGGCAGTCGAAAATGACCGGGCCGTCATAGTTCAGCATTTCCATGATCGCATCGTCCAGATCGGCCGGATCGCTGCACAAGATGCCTTTGGCGCCGAACGCTTCGGCCAACTTGACGAAGTCGGGCAGGGCTTCGGACCACGATTGGCTGTAGCGTTCGCCATGCAGAAGCTGCTGCCACTGACGCACCATGCCAAGGCGTTCATTGTTCAAAATGAACTGCTTGACCGGCAGATTGAACTGCATGGCCGTGCCCATTTCCTGCATGTTCATCAACCACGACGCTTCACCGGCCACGTTGATGACCAGCGCATCGGGATGCGCGACCTGTGTGCCGATAGAGGCCGGGATGCCATACCCCATGGTGCCGAGGCCACCGGATGTCATCCAGCGGTTCGGAGATTCAAAGCCGAGGTATTGCGCCGCCCACATCTGGTGCTGGCCGACCTCGGTACAGATGTACCGATCGTGGTCTTTTGTCAGCGCTTCGAGCCGCTGGAGCGCGTATTGCGGTTTGATGACGGTTTCCGAGTTCTTGTAGTCGAGGCAGCGAATATTGCGCCACTCCTGGATCTGTGCCCACCATTTCGGCAACGCGCCAGTATTGGTCTTGCGACCGCGCGCTTTCCAGATTTTCAGGGCGTCTTCTAGAACGTGCCCAACATCGCCGATAATCGGAACATCCGCGTGGATCACCTTGTTGATCGAGGACGGATCGATGTCGATATGGACCTTGGCGGAGTTCGGCGAGAAGTCTTGCACACGTCCGGTGATGCGGTCATCGAAACGGGCGCCGATGTTGATCATCAGATCGCACCCGTGCATCGCCAGATTGGCCTCGTACAGGCCATGCATGCCAAGCATCCCCAGCCAGTTCTCGCCAGAGGCGGGATAGGCGCCAAGCCCCATCAGGGTGGAGGTGATCGGAAAGCCGGTTGCCGAAACGAATTCGCGCAACAATTGGCTGGCCGCCGTGCCAGAGTTGATGACGCCGCCGCCGGTATAGAAGATCGGGCGCTCGGCGGTTTCCATCAGTTCAACCATGCGGGTGATCTGATCGATGTCGCCTTTGACGCGCGGTTGATAGTGCTGCGTGCGGGCACGGGTCTTTGGCGTGTAATCCGCAGTGGCGAATTGCACGTCCTTTGGAATGTCCACAAGAACCGGGCCGGGCCGACCAGAGGTGGCCACGTGAAATGCCTGGTGGATCACGTTGGACAGATCCTGAGTGTCTTTGACCAGCCAGTTATGTTTGGTGCAGGGGCGCGTGATGCCGACGGTGTCCGCTTCCTGAAAGGCGTCGTTGCCGATCATGAAGGTTGGAACCTGACCCGACAGAACGATGATCGGAATGCTGTCCATCAACGCGTCGGTGAGGCCGGTCACGGCGTTGGTCGCGCCGGGGCCAGAGGTCACCAGCGCAACACCGGGTTTGCCGGTAGACCGGGCGTAGCCTTCGGCAGCATGAACCGCGCCTTGTTCGTGGCGCACCAGAATGTGCTGAATTTCTTCCTGCTGGAAAATCTCGTCATAGATCGGAAGCACGGCACCGCCAGGATAGCCAAACACTACCTCGACACCCTGATCCTTCAGGGCCTGAACCACCATCTTGGCGCCGCTCATCTGGGTCATTTTCTCGCTCCGTTTCCATCACTCGGTTTTACGTCGTGGCCATAAAAAAACCCCCGGTGTTACTCGGGGGGCGCATGGGAAAAATTCTGGTTGCCGTTACCGGCCCATGCGCCTTTCTTCCACTACTACGACTAGGATCGTCATTTTTGGGTCTCCTACCACATTTGCCTGATAAGACGGCAGTGCAGGCCCGTCAACCATCAAACGACATATAAATGTGTCGCGCAGCGGTATTCTTGGGAAATAAAAGAACCCACAACGGTGGTTGTGGGTTCTTTTCGTGGGTTTGGGGCGCGATCAGCTTTGATCGCCCGGCGAGGCATCGGGCGCCGTGCCTGTATCTGGTCCCGCGTCAGTTTCGACGAGATCTTCGTCAGGCTGTTCTGCGATCCATGCGACAGACACGACCTGTTCGCCTTTGGCGGTGTTGAACACGCGCACGCCGCCCGCTGCGCGGGAGCGGAACGAAATGCCGTTGACGGGGCAGCGGATCGATTGGCCTGTGGAGGTTGCGAGCATGATCTGATCGTCGAGTTCCACCGGGAAGCTGGTCACGATGGGGCCGCCGCGCATGCCGCGATCCATCGCCGCCACGCCCATGCCGCCACGTCCCCTCACGGGATAGTCGTGACTTGAGCTGAGCTTGCCTGCACCATTGGCGGTGATGGTCACCAACAGATGTTCAGCAGCCGACATTTCAGCGTATTCCTGCTGGGTCAGGCTGACGTTGGGGTTTTCGACGGTCTCTTCGTCGTCGTCCTGTTCAGGTTCGTCCACCATGCCTTCGACAGCGCGGCGCATCTTGAGATAGGCCGTCCGCTTTTCCGGGTCCGCTTCGAAGTGACGAATGATCGACATGGAGACGACTTCGTCCCCCTTGGCAAGCCGGATGCCTCGCACGCCAAGCGACGCGCGCGAGTTGAACACGCGCACATCGGTGGATGGGAAACGGATGGCGCGGCCCAGTCGGGTGACCAGCATCACATCATCATCTTCCGAGCATATTCGCGCATTGATCAGGCGTGTATCGGCATCTTCGTCTTCGAACTTCATGGCGATCTTGCCGTTGCGCATGACATTGGTGAAGTCAGACAGACGGTTTCGGCGCACAGTCCCGGCAGAGGTTGCAAAGACGATTTGCAGATCGCCCCATTCGCCTTCGTCCCGGTCCACGGGCATGATGGCCGCGATAGAAACACCGGACGCAATGGGCAGCACATTGACCAACGCCTTGCCGCGCGACGCACGCCCGCCTTGGGGCAGGCGCCACGTCTTTATCTTGTAGGCCATGCCGTCAGTGGTGAAGAACAAGAGCTGCGTGTGGGTATTGGCGACGAACAAGGTGGTGACGACGTCGTCGTCTTTCATGTTCATCCCGGCAAGCCCCTTACCACCGCGTTTCTGGGCACGGAATTCGGCCAGCGGGGTGCGTTTGATATAGCCCGACTGGGTGATCGTCACGACCATGTCTTCGCGTTCGATCAGGTCTTCGTCTTCCATGTCGCCGGACCAGTCCACGATTTCGGTGCGGCGCGGCACCGCGAACTGGTCGCGCACGTCGCGCAACTCGTCCGAAATGATGGTCATGATCCGCTCACGGGAGCGCAGAATGGCAAGGTAATCCTTGATCTTGGCGGCGAGGTCTTCCAACTCGTCCGTGACTTCCTTGACGCCGATCTGGGTCAGGCGTTGCAGACGCAAATCCAGGATCGCGCGCGCCTGTGTTTCGGACAGGTAATAGGTGCCGTCATCGTTCATCGTGTGTGATGGATCGTCGATCAGGCGGATATACGCCTCAATGTCAGTGGCGGGCCAGCGCCGTTCCATCAGCTTGGCGCGGGCTTCGGCGGCATCTGCCGAGCCGCGGATCGTGGCCACAACTTCATCGACATTGGACACAGCCACAGCCAGACCGCACAGCACATGGCTGCGTTCACGCGCCTTGCGCAGTTCGAACGCGGTCCGCCGGGCGACAACCTGTTCGCGGAATTCGATGAAAGAGGTCAGGAATTTGCGCAAGGTCAGTTGCTCTGGCCGTCCGCCATTGAGCGCGAGCATGTTGCACCCGAACGAGGTCTGCATCTGGCTGAAGCGGAAGAGCTGGTTCAACACCACGTCTGGCGTCGCATCACGTTTAAGCTCGATCACCACGCGCACGCCAACCCGGTCAGATTCGTCCTGAACGTGCGAGATGCCTTCGACCTTCTTGTCGCGGACCAGTTCAGCGATCCGTTCGATCATCGTGGCCTTGTTCACCTGATACGGGATTTCATCCAGCACGATGGCATAGCGATCTTTGCGAATCTCTTCGATGCGGGTCTTGGCACGGATGATGACGCTGCCGCGCCCTTCGAGATAGGCTTTGCGCGCACCGGACCGGCCCAGCATGATCCCGCCGGTCGGAAAATCCGGGCCGGGTACGTATTGCATCAGGTCGATCACATCGAGGTCTGGTTGCTCGATCAAGGCCAGCGTTGCGTCGATGACTTCGCCCAAATTGTGCGGCGGGATGTTTGTCGCCATGCCGACCGCGATCCCGCCTGCGCCGTTGACCAGCATGTTGGGAAAGCGTGCGGGCAGGACGGACGGTTCAAGATCCTTGCCGTCATAGTTGTCTTGGAAATCGACCGTGTCTTTTTCGATATCGGCAAGAAGAGACTGCGCAGGCTTGTCCATTCGCACTTCGGTATAGCGCATGGCGGCTGGGTTATCGCCGTCCATGGAGCCGAAATTGCCTTGCCCATCCAGCAGCGGCAGGGACATGGAAAAGTCTTGCGCCATGCGCACCAGCGCGTCGTAAATCGCGCTGTCGCCGTGGGGGTGGTACTTACCCATCACGTCCCCCACGGGTCGCGCAGATTTGCGATAGGCCTTGTCATGGGTGTTTCCGGTTTCATGCATTGCATAAAGAATGCGCCGGTGCACAGGTTTTAGGCCGTCGCGAAGATCGGGAATTGCGCGGCTCACGATCACGCTCATGGCGTAATCGAGGTACGAAGCTTTCATTTCGTCGGCGATGGAAATTGTCGGACCTTGCGGTGCCGCCGGTGTGCCTTCGGGAATTTCGCTATCGTTTTCGGGGGGTTCTGGCGTGTCGTTCAACTGTCTCGCCCTTGCTGCTCTGGCGCTATGTTTGCTTGGGTCAAGGTATATCACTGCGCGGTGAAAGGGGGCAAGGCGACTGTCGTGAAACCGTCATCAGCCGGGCGGATTGAGTGCTAACACGCTGAGTATATTGATTATTAATGCAAGGTTGGCATGATCGTGGTGAGAAGAGCAGAAAGGATCATCATGGACCACCGAGAAACCGAGTTGATGCTTAAGGGATACGGTTTGACCACCGCAGAGTTATTTTACCGAATGCCGGACTATCAAAACGTGCTGAACAGCTTTGTCTGGCAGGAATATGATCTGGCACCAGACCACCCAAAATTGTTCGGCTTCATCGAGTTTTGGCAAAACGAGATTGAAGGGCCGCTTCATTCCGTGCGGTTTACGCATCGCAAGATGATTGCCCCCGGCGAGTGGCGCAATGTCAGCGGTGAGTTCACGATGCACTAACCGGTAGCGTCTGCGCCAGTGCTGTCAGGCGCGTTGGCGCAGGGCCATGATCCAGAGGGCTGCGAAAGCGAAAGACGCAAGCGCGTTCCAACTGGCCATGGACAGGCCGAACATGGACCACGCAACGTCGTCGCACATGACCAGGGTCACCGGCGCGTTGAAATCCAACAGGTCTGTGCCCGTCAAGCCGCCAAGTGCATCGCCGCTTCCCGTACAACTGTCCGGCCCCTGCCACCAGCCGCGTTCGATACCGGTGTGGTAGACACCTATTGCACCGGTAACAGCCGCAGCCACTGCGCCAAGGGCCATGGTCAGGCCGTGCAAAGGTTTTGGAAGGGCCAAAAGCAGCATCGCCAAAATAGCCGCCACCGCATGGGGCCAGCGTTGCCAGATGCAGATCGGGCAGGGTGCCAGCCCGCCGATATACTGAAAGCCCCACGCCCCAAGCAGAATTGCAGCGGAGCCCGCGCCGGCAAGATAGGCCATCGTTCGGCCCATCACAGGAATTTCACCACATAAAAGCCACCCAGAAGGATGATCACAAAGAGGATGAACATCAGGCCAAGCCGCTTTTCAATGAAGTCGCGGATTGGCTCGCCGAATTTCCAAAGCAGCGTTGCAACCACGAAGAACCGCAAGGCACGGGCCACGATGGAGGCGAAAATAAACACAGGGAGCGACAGCGCGGTCGAGCCGGACAGGATGGTGATGACCTTGTAGGGAAAGGGCGTCACGCCGGCGATCAGAACTGCCCACGCGCCCCATTCGTTGTAACGGAGGGCGAATTCGTCGAAATATTTGTCTTTGCCGTAGAATTCGAGGACGGGGCGACCGACCGTGTCGAACAGGCCGTAGCCGATATAATAGCCCATCAGCCCGCCAAGAACGGACGAAACCGTTGCGATGGCGGCGATCAGAAAGGCGCGGCGCGGCGCGGCCAAAATCATCGGGATCATCAGGATGTCAGGCGGGATCGGAAATACCGAACTTTCGACAAATGCAACGACGGCCAGAGCGACCAGAGCATAGCGGCTGTCGGCCAGGCTCATTGTCCAATTATAAAGACCACGGATCATACCACACCTCTTACATCGCGCAGGCTATGGCGCGTCGCTTGGCTTCGGTCAAGGCAGTTGCCCGAAATTGGCGTTGCAGGGGCGGTGCACGCTGGGTTAGGGGACGCCAACACGGGGAGGTTGCGGGTCGGCCATGGCGATTGCACCGGAACTTGAAAAGCGGATCGGTCGGGGCGTTGATCTTGTCGCGCAAGGCTTTGCAATTGCAGGCGGGCTGGTTCTTGTCGGGATGGCCGGTGTCACGGCTGCGTCTGTGACCGGTCGGGCCTTGTCGGGGTTTGGCCTGTCCAATGTCACCGGTGATTTCGAACTGGTCCAGCTTGGTTGCGCCGTTGCCGTATTCTGGTTTCTGCCGCTGTGCCAGATGCGGCGGGCCAATGTGACGGTCGATCTGGTGTCAGAACGTTTTGGCCCGCGCGGCCATGCTGTCCTTGGGATGATGGGTAATCTTGCACTTCTTCTGTGTAGCGTGGTGATCGCACGGCAGCTTGCGCGCGGGTTTGGTGAAAAGTTCCCCCATGGCAGCCCCGCGTTTCGTGACGCGTTGGGGCTTGGCGCGCCGCCGTTCTTTCCCGAGACAACTTATGAGTTGCAACTGCCGATCTGGATTCCATATGGCCTTGCCTTGCTGGGCGCGGTCTGGCTGACAGTCGTATGTGCGTTTACCGTTTGGCGATCGCTGAACTGGGTGTTGGCCGGGCAGGAGCCCCGCGCGACATGACGGGTTTGACACTGGCCCTTGGTGGGTTCGCGGTAATGTTGGGCGCGATTTTTCTGCGCATGCCCATTGCGGCGGCCATGGGGCTGACCGGGTTTATCGGCACGTGGATTGTGACCGGCACACCGAACGGCACGCTGAGCCAACTCAAGACCCTGAGCTTTGACAGCTTCGCCAACTATTCCCTGTCTATTGTACCGCTGTTTCTGCTGATGGGTCAGATTGCAGCAAAGTCCGGAATGAGCGCGGCCTTGTTCCGGGGGGCTGCCGCTTTGGTGGGGCATCGGTCCGGCGGGATGGCGATGGCGGCGGTGGGCGCGTCGGCGGGCTTCGGCGCGGTGTGCGGGTCGTCATTGGCCACGGCATCGACCATGGGGCAGGTGGCTTTGCCCGAATTGCGCAAGCGCGGCTACTCTGACGGGCTGAGCACTGGCGTTGTGGCAGCGGGCGGCACGTTGGGCATTTTGATCCCGCCATCCGTCATTCTGGTAATTTATGCCATCCTGACCGAGCAGAATATTGTGAAGATGTTCGCCGCGGCCTTTGTACCGGGACTTTTGGCGGTGGCGGGGTATCTGGTGACCGTGCGTGTCATGGTGTGGCGGTCGCCTGGGTCTGCGCCGCGCGCACCGCGGTTGACGCGGTCCGAACGGATCGCCGCGCTGGCACAGGTTTGGCCTGTGATTGTGATCTTCGCGCTGGTCATGGGCGGGATCGTTGGCGACTGGAATTGGACACGGGACGGTGTTCAGGCGCTGTTTACTCCGACAGAAGGCGCAGCGGTCGGCGTCTTGGCCACTGCGGTGGCTGCGATGATGACGGGCGGATTGAGCTTGCGAGACCTGAAAGATGCCGTGCTGGAAACCGCAACCGCGAGCGGGTTGATCTTTGCCATCTTGCTGGGAGCGCAAGTATTCAACACGTTTCTTGCCTTCACACAGGCCCCGCAAGCTTTGGCCGCGTGGGTCGCTGATCTTGGCGCGTCACCGCTGACGATTCTGGCGCTGATGCTGCTGTGTTATCTTCTGCTGGGCTGCGTGATGGACAGCCTCAGCATGATTTTGCTTACGATCCCGGTCTTTTTTCCGATCGTGCAGGGATTGGACTTCGGACTTGGGTCAGAAGGCACCGCAATCTGGTTTGGAATCCTTGCGCTTATCGTGGTCGAGGTTGGGTTGATCACGCCGCCCGTAGGGTTGAATCTGTTCATCATCAATCGAATTGCCGGGGATGTGCCGCTGTCGGTGACCTATCGCGGCGTCGCGCCGTTTATTCTGTCTGATTTGGTGCGGGTGGTGCTTTTGGTGGCGTTTCCGGGGATTTCCCTTTGGCTTGTTGGGCTTGTCGGGTGATGCTGAGACCTTAACGATCCGCGGGCGTTTTAACGCTTTGTGAACGTTTTGAGTCGGAAGGCGTGACTTGTGGCAGTCAAGCGAACAAACACAACATTTAGTGAAAAGTTTGTTTGACGGGTGCAGCCGAATCCGGCTTATTTGTGCCCATCACAAACGGCCCCACCACATATGGTGGACTGATCAGCTTATAGAGTGTCACGACCCACACCTGCGCCGCCCATGGGCTTTGTAGGGACGGGATCTGCGTCTTTGCTGGAAAGCGGCCGAATAACAATGACCTGCACAGGGGCTGACCATGAGAATTGATCGCAAATTTACCCGTGACGCCAAAGGCGCCTATGGCGATCTGGAATTCGCGACCACAACATCGGAAATTCGCAACCCGGATGGGACCATCGTATTCCGGTTGGAAGGGTTGGAGGTTCCGGCAGGCTGGTCGCAGGTCGCGTCTGATGTGCTGGCACAAAAGTATTTCCGTAAAGCGGGGGTGGCCGCCAAATTGCGCAAGGTGCGCGAAAAGGGCGTGCCCGAGTTTCTGTGGCGGTCTGTTCCCGACGAAGACGCGCTGGCAGAATTGCCCGAAGACGAACGGTTTGGCGGCGAGGTCAAGGCAACGCAGGTGTTCGACCGTCTGGCGGGTGCCTGGGCTTATTGGGGTTGGAAGGGTGGATATTTCACCAAGGAAGCCGATGCCCGCGCCTATTTTGACGAGATGCGCTACATGCTCGCGACGCAGCGCGCAGCGCCCAACAGCCCCCAATGGTTCAACACCGGGTTGCACTGGGCATACGGCATCGACGGGCCATCGCAGGGCCATTTCTATGTCGATCACAAAACCGGTAAACTGACCAAATCGGCCAGCGCCTATGAACACCCCCAGCCCCATGCTTGCTTCATCCAGTCCGTCGCAGACGATCTGGTCAATGAAGGTGGCATCATGGATTTGTGGGTGCGAGAGGCGCGGCTGTTCAAATACGGGTCGGGCACCGGAACGAACTTCTCCTCCCTGCGGGGAGAGGGCGAGGCCCTTTCGGGCGGTGGGCGGTCTTCTGGCTTGATGGGTTTCCTCAAGATCGGTGACCGGGCAGCGGGTGCAATCAAATCGGGGGGAACAACCCGGCGCGCTGCGAAAATGGTGATCTGTGATGCGGACCACCCCGATGTCGAACAGTTCATCAACTGGAAGGTCATCGAGGAGCAGAAAGTTGCATCGCTGGTCGCTGGTTCCAAGTCCCACGAAGCGCGGCTGAACGAGATTTTCGCCGCGATCCGTGGGTGGGATGGCAGCCTTGAGGACGCCGTGGACCCCAAGGCCAACGAGGCGCTGAAAAGCGCCGTGAAGGCGGCCAAGAAGGCTGCCATTCCTGAAACTTATGTCAAGCGCGTGCTGGACTATGCCAAGCAAGGCTATGACAGCATTGAGTTTCCGACCTATGACACGGATTGGGATAGCGACGCTTACAGCTCTGTCTCGGGCCAGAATTCCAACAACTCGGTCCGGGTGACGGATGCGTTCCTGCAAGCGGTGCGGGACGATGCGGATTGGGAGCTGATCCGCCGCACTGACGGCAAGGTTGCCAAGACCATCAAGGCGCGCGATCTGTGGGAGCAGATTGGCCATGCCGCTTGGGCCTGTGCCGATCCGGGCATCCAGTTTCACGACACCGTCAATGCGTGGCACACATGCCCCGAAGATGGCGCGATCCGCGGGTCGAACCCTTGTTCTGAATACATGTTCCTTGACGACACGGCCTGTAACCTTGCGTCGATGAACCTGTTGACCTTCTACAAAGACGGGCAGTTTCAGGCCGATGATTACATCCATGCCTCGCGGCTGTGGACAGTGACGCTTGAAATCAGCGTTCTGATGGCGCAGTTCCCAAGCAAGGAAATCGCTCAGCGGTCTTATGATTTCCGGACGCTTGGACTGGGCTACGCCAACATCGGCGGCCTGCTGATGCAGATGGGCCTTGGCTATGACAGCGACGAAGGGCGGGCGATTTGCGGTGCGCTGACCGCGATCATGACCGGCGTGTCCTATGCGACATCGGCGGAAATGGCGGCAGAGTTGGGCGCGTTCCCGGGGTATCCGTCGAATTCCGAACACATGCTGCGTGTGATCCGCAACCACCGCACTGCAGCCTATGGCAAGGACAAGGGATACGAGAAACTGGCCATAAAGCCCGTGCCCTTGGATCATGCCAACTGCCCTGACGCGCGTTTGATCGAGCTTGCAACTCAGGCGTGGGACAAGGCGTTGACCTTGGGTGAAAAGCACGGGTACCGCAACGCGCAGGCGACGGTTATCGCGCCAACCGGCACCATCGGTCTGGTCATGGATTGCGACACCACCGGGATCGAGCCTGACTTCGCCTTGGTGAAGTTCAAGAAGCTCGCGGGCGGCGGTTATTTCAAGATCATCAACCGGTCGGTTCCGGCCGCGCTTGAAACGCTGGGCTATGGCAGCGCCGAGATCGAAGAAATCGTTAGCTATGCAGTCGGTCATGGCACGCTGGGCAATGCGCCGGGGATCAACCACACGGCGTTGTTGGGTCACGGTTTCGGCGCGGCAGAGATCGACAAGATTGAAGCGGCCTTGCCATCGGCCTTCGACATCCGGTTCGTGTTCAACCAGTGGACGCTGGGCGAAGAGTTCTGCACCGATGTGCTTGGCATCCCGGCCGCAAAGCTGGCGGACCCGACGTTTGACATGCTGACCTCGCTTGGCTTCACACGCCAGCAGATCGAAGCTGCGAACGACCATGTCTGCGGGACCATGACGTTGGAAGGCGCACCTCACCTCAAGACCGAGCACTACGTTGTATTCGATTGCGCCAATCCTTGCGGCAAGAAGGGCAAGCGGTATCTGGGTGTGGAAAGCCACATCACGATGATGGCTGCGGCACAAAGCTTCATCTCGGGCGCGATTTCCAAGACGATCAACATGGCCAATGATGCGACCATCGAAGATTGCCAAAGCGCTTATGAATTGTCTTGGTCGCTTGGTGTAAAAGCCAACGCGCTGTACCGCGACGGATCAAAGCTGTCGCAGCCTCTTGCTGCTGCGCTGATCGAAGATGATGACGAAGCCGAAGAGGTTTTGACCAGCGGCACGCCGCAGGCAAAAGCGCAGGTGCTTGCCGAGAAGATTGTCGAAAAGATCATCGTCAAGGAAGTCGTGCGCAGCCACCGTGAAAAGCTGCCCGAGCGGCGCAAGGGCTACACTCAAAAGGCCATTGTCGGCGGTCACAAAGTGTATTTGCGCACCGGCGAATACAAAGACGGCGCGCTTGGCGAGATCTTCATCGACATGCACAAGGAAGGCGCGGGCTTCCGGGCGATGATGAACAACTTCGCTATCGCAGTGTCGGTTGGCTTGCAGTACGGTGTGCCGCTGGAGGAATTCGTGGATGCCTTCACTTTCACCCGGTTTGAGCCGGCCGGCATGGTGCAGGGCAATGACAGCATCAAGAACGCGACCTCGATCCTCGACTATATCTTCCGTGAGTTGGCGGTCAGCTATCTGGATCGCACGGATCTTGCGCATGTAAAGCCAGAAGGGGCGGCGTTTGACGATTTGGGCGGCGGCGAGACTGAAGGCAAACCCAACGTTGCGCCTGTGAGCGAAAGCGCGGCCAGCAAATCGCTTGAAGTGCTCAAGCAGATTTCATCGACCGGGTATTTGCGCAAGCGGATGCCACAGGAATTGGTGCTTCTTCAGGGGGGTGGCGGCGGCGCGGTCGCGCTCGATGCCGGGATATCGGTAGAAGGCGCGGTCACGGCCCTTGAGGGGAGCACGGCTATCGGCGCCATCTCGATGGACGCCCGCGCCAAAGCCCGGATCCAAGGGTATGAGGGTGATCCGTGCGGCGAATGTGGCAACTACACCCTCGTGCGCAATGGGACGTGCATGAAGTGTAACACATGTGGCGGAACCAGCGGGTGCAGCTGATGGTGTGTCGCTTGGTGCTGGTGTGGCGACCATAGTTACTCCCAAGAGCGGGCATAGTCGTGCCTAAACGGGCATAGTTCCGCCCAAGAGGCTCAAAATCGGTGAAGGGGTGGCTACTCAGCCCCTTCACTGTGTGTTGCAAGACATATCCAAATGGCGAGATTGCACCGGCGGTTCGGGTCGTCGCCGCTCCGCCACTTGCCCTTGAAAAGGCTTTCTCTCGATCAAGCCTCGGCCGGACATTTTTGCGTTTTCAAATGCGTTTGCGGCGTGGGCTGAGCACCGCCTCCGACGCGAAAAAGCCAAAATCGTTCTCTCCATCGCGGTATTTTCTGAACCTGATGACTGCGCGTATTTGGTGCAGATATTGTAACCCGCTGACCTTTATTTGTTTTCGGCCTTGGATACCGAAACACTTGGATCCTGGGCCAGTCCGGCGAGTTGGAACTGGTATCGAACTCTCGCCTGCCTCCGAATGAGGGAACGGCTGTGTTTCTGCGGCCTAGCAAATCGAGACGTCACGTAATGGGCGGACTGCTGTCATTCGCTGCGCTGGCGCATTTCGACCGACACAACACGAAATCGAACCTTCACAGATTGATCATCCAAAACTGGGCAAGATGGAGAGGAGTTTGCTCTGTGGAACTGAACTTGGAAATTTAGATGGAGGGTGCGGACCAGCATTTGGATTTTATCCGAACAGCGGATCTGTCAGCTTTGAACAAGTGGCTGCGCTACGGAGCATGGCACAACGCGTCCTTGTCAAAGCTATGCAATTTAGAGACAGTATGTTTGAGGGCATAGGTACGAAGCCGCTAGTGACGTGTATGGGTTCTAACGGGCTGAAATGTTGCTGGATCTAAAAACTACAGGAAACATTTTTCATGTCATCACTACTATTCACGGACGAGGCGAACGACGAATTGCCTTTCGAAGAGAATTTCATAGAGCAAGCCGAATATATTGGTCGTGACAAGTTTCTTCAGCTTGCAGCTGAGCATCCCCGAGAAGTCAGCATACTCAAGAAACTTGTTGGTGGTGGTGCGAAGCTTCTCATCGGTCCAAGAGGGTGTGGCAAGAGCACTCTTATGCGTAAGGCCTATTATGCTGCTTTAGGTGGTGAGGTAACAGGCGTATTTCCAATCTATGTGAACTTCAAACTCGCCCTCAAACTGGAGCCCTACTATGTGAATGGGCCCAATGCTTCATATTGGTTTAAGAAGTGGTTAGTTCTGAAAGTCCTTCAGTCTGCCGTAGAAACAATCGAAATTTCTGATGAGCTTGTGACACCTTCACGCCTTCCGTCCAAGAAGAAGCTATCTCAACGGATCGATGCTTTGGAAGCAAATCATTCCGATGATGGTCTTGAGGAAGAGTATACGGTCAGTTTCCTTGTTGAACTAGTTGAGGAAATTATTTCTGAAAATGATCTTTCACGATCAGTGGTCCTGATCGATGATGCAGCGCATTCCTTTTCGGAGAAGCAACAAGAGGATTTTTTTGATTTTTTCCGAGCAATAAAGACACGTTTGTTGTCGCCAAAGGCTGCTATTTATCCTGGCATCACATCGAACTCAGCAAGTTTTCACGTTGGACACGACGCTGAGCAAATCGACGCTTGGGTTCGCCCGAACGGATCAGAGTACGAAGAGTTCATGCTTTCGTTAGCTACCAAACGCCTCGAGGGGACGGGTTCGGATTTCATCTCTGATAATGAAGAAGACATACGTTTTCTAGCATATGCGTCCTTTGGAGTACCTAGAGGTTTTCTGGGAATGCTTAGAGCGGTTTACAACTCACCAGAATCATATCTGAATTCAGATGGTAGCCTAAACAAAGCGAAAGTGCTTCGACTGTCTCGCGCTGGAAGGGACATGTCACATGCAGTTTTTGACTCGCTAACTGCAAAACTGCCTTCGTACGAAAGCTATGTCGAAAACGGATCCAAGTTATACCAAGCAATCCTCTCCGAGTTAAAGGCGTTCAACAAGGGTAAGGTGCCGTCGAGACAAGCCATCCAGTTCGCGATCAAGACGCCACTAGGGGCAGATCTTGAAAAAGTTTTTGGATTTCTTCAGTACTCGGGACTCATTATGCCTGCGGGGCAAATTCTCAAAGGAGAAAAAGGGAGCTTCAAGATTTTTGACGTCCATATTGGCGATCTTGCTGCGGACAACACCATCGTAGGAAACCGAACTAAGTCCATACCGCTATTTTTAGAAGTGATTAGAGCAACTCGACACAATGCGTGGCCGCGTCTTAGCACAAATGGCCTTCTTGAAACGGCAAAAGTTAAATCCGACACGTTTACACTTTCACTTCCTCTCTGTCATTCCTGCGAAACTCCCAGAGATAACCCTGAAGCGAAATTCTGTTCGAATTGTGGGGCCCAGTTGAAGCCTTCATCCACGTATGAAGCCCTTGTTCAGAAAGATATCTCCGTCCTTCCGATTTCCGCTACGATGTTAAAACGGATCAAGGCTAATTCACATATCCGCAAGGTGCGTGACATCCTGATAGATGCAAGTCGGGAAACCCTACTAGGGATCAATTATATAGGAAAAGTCCGTGCAACCAAAATTGTGGCGCTTGCAGAAGAACATGTGTCATGAACCTGTCGATTGCAGACTTTGTAAATGAAGCTCCGCCATCTGGTAGTATTGGGTCGATACATTCGGCTCTAACGGAAGTTGATCTTAAGTCTCCGATTGATGAGTACATCAAGAGTTCCCGAAGCCTTCTCTCATATGGAACTGTTCGTCGGTTGTCTGAAAATGATCATTTGGGAGGTCTTCTCGTCCTTGGATCTGTTTCTGCCGCTGAAGCTTACTTTAGGTCAATATTATCACTAAGCCTCGAAGGTTGCCCGATATGTCGTGAGACTGCTGCAGAAAAACAAATTAATTTAGGCGGGGTACTATGGCACGGTCATTCTGAGTTTAGGCGAAGCGCCTTTGAACACATGTCTTTCAGTTCGAAGTCTGAACTAAAAAGGGCATCTAATAGTTATCTAGCTTTCGACCTGAAGGACGCCAAATTTAGCGGGCCATTGGCAGATTTTGACGTTGCCTGTCATTTGCGGCACGGGCTTGTTCACAATGGTGGTATCTTACCTGGTAGAAACGCCGTCCAACTGGGCGTGAAGAAGTATCGTAAGCCGGTTCGGATTGTTGTTGATTTTTCTATGTTGCAGCGAACCGTTGCTGCAGTTGACACCCTCGTCCTCACCTTCAACAGAGAACTCTTTGCCGAGATGTGCCATCGCTGGGCGGAGAAGTGGCCCAGACGAATCGATTGGGATCCCGACAAGAAAGATGAGACTTTTAACAGACTGTGGAGGAACTTCGCCTGCAATGAATTGCACCAAACACGGGCTGGCCGTTCGCACGTATCTAGGGGGAAATGCCTGGCAGAAATTAAGAACAAATATAATTTATAGGAATGCTGCAGCGCGGCACTATAGTTAACGCTGGGATGCCCGCTAAGGGCCGGGTGTGACGGTCGCGACCACGTTTTAACCGATAATGCTGCGTGGCGGAAAATGAAGGCAGTGACAATCAACATTCCGTAAGCGGTGCGCGGCCCCCACACTTTCGAGCTGACGTCTGATCTGCGATTCAGGGGAATCTTTGGTTTGTGGGGAGTTTCTCGATGGGCGCTACAAGCGAGTTTCTGGCAAGTGGACCTGTCACGTATTTGTGCTGCTCCAGGTGCTCGTTTAAGCCACTTTCCGTTCGAAGG
>NZ_SMZO01000060.1 GCF_004358675.1 Meridianimarinicoccus aquatilis
GTATGCGTCCGGTGTGACTGCCCTGCCTGCATGATAGAGTGGGTGATAATGTCCACTATCGATAGTGGACATCTTGAGGTTTGTTATGGCGGGGAAGAAGGGCTTGAAGAAGCGGGTCTGGTCGGATGACGAGAAACGCACGATTTGCGCGCAGACACTGACATCGGGCGTTTCGGTTGCACAGGTTGCGCGGCGCTATTCGATGAATGCGAACTTGATTTTCAAATGGCTGAAGGATCCCCGATTTGCGCCGATAGAGAGCCGCGTATCTACCGTTGATGCCGTGGATGAGAGCATTTTTCTCCCTGTGGAGATTGCAGCGCCGCCACTGGAGAGCGCCGAACGTGCGCATGGTGCGGAGGATCCTCCTTGTTGCGCGATCAGCGCGGAGCGGGTGGACATTACCCTGTCGGACGGGCGGCGCATTCTTGTTGAAGGTCCGACGGCCCTGTCATCGGTTGTTGGCCTGATCCATGGGCTGACAGCATGATCCCGGTGCCGAGCAATACGCGCGTTTGGTTGGCGGCGGGCGTGACGGACATGCGGCGCGGGTTTAATACGCTGGCGGCGCAGACGGAGAAGGAGCTCGCTGAGGATCCTTATTCGGGGCATCTGTTCGTCTTCCGTGGGCGTCGCGGCGATCTGTTGAAGATCATCTGGTGGGACACCCAAGGCGCATGCCTTTTCATGAAGCGCCTTGAGAAGGGTCGGTTTGTCTGGCCAGCTGCCAAAGACGGCAAAGTGCACATGACGGCGGCGCAGCTTTCGATGCTGCTGGAAGGCATTGACTGGCGCACACCGCAGCGAACATGGCGGCCAACGCGGGCTGGTTAGTCCAATAAAATATAGGGTTTGGCGCATTCCCCGTTCCGTTTGGCAGGTTGAGCGGATATAAATTGCCCATGCGTGAGACCTTCAAATCCCTGCCCGAAGACCCTGCTGAACTGCGCGCAGTCAGTGAGCTTTTGGTCGCTGAAGTGAAGTCGCAAGCCTATCAAATCGAGAAGCTGAAGAATGAACTGGCGGGACATCGCAAGGCGCGTTTCGGCAGCAAATCCGAGACCATGGATCAACTGGCCTTCGATCTGCAGGAAGACGCCGAGATCGAAGCCGCCGCAGCACAACAGACAGTGCTCACAGGCGAAGCCGATGATCAGGCCACCGACAAACGCAGCCACAATCGCGCGCCGCTGCCTGACCACCTTCAGCGACAAGACGAGATCATTTCACCCGGTGACACCTGCGGCGATTGTGGCGGCGCGCTCAAGCCGCTCGGCGAAGATGTGACGCAAGAGCTGGAATACGTCCCCGGCCACTTTGTGGTTAGGCGGATCGTGCGTCCGCGCATGACCTGCACCTGCTGCGAGGCTTTCGCCCAGGTCGAACTACCCTCGCGCCCGATCAACCGCGGCCGCCCTGGACCGGGTCTGTTGGCGCATGTTCTGGTCGGGAAATATTGTGATCACCTGCCGTTATATCGCCAGTCTGAGATCTATGCGCGCGAAAAAGTCGATCTGCATCGCTCCACGCTGACCGATTGGGTTGGGCGATCAACGACGCTGTTGGAACCACTGGCCACCCACATCGGCAAACTCGTGCGCGCCGGGCCTGCGCTGTTCGCGGATGACACGCCGGTCAAGATGCAGGCCAAAGGCCGCGCGCAAACCGCACGGTTGTGGAGTTATGTCCGCGATGAACGCCCATGGTGCGGGCAAGCGCCACCCTGTGCGTGGTATCAGTTCAGCGTGGACCGTAAAGGCGAGCACCCCTCATCCCACCTCAAGGGGTATCAGGGCGTGATCCATGCCGATGGGTTCACCGGCTTCAATGGTCTATTCGGGGCCGATCGCGCCAGCGAGCAGGCCTGCATGGTCCATGTGCGCCGCAAGTTTGTCGATATCTATGAAAGCGAAGGCTCTGTCATCGCCCAGCAAGCGATCAAGCGGATCGCGAGCCTCTATGCTGTGGAAAAAGAGGCCCGCTACAAACCGGCTGAAGACCGCGTGGCGCTGCGACAAGAAAAGGCAAAGCCGATCTTCGACGATCTCGAGGCGTGGCTCACCCTGCAACTCCCCAAGATCTCCGGCAAATCGACCCTCGCAGCGGCAATCCGATACGCGCTCGGGCGCATGCCGAAAGCGCGGGCATATCTCGAAGACGGCACGCTGGAGCTGGACAACAATATCTGTGAGCGATCAATCAGGCCGGTGACTCTGGGCCGCAAAAACTATCTGTTCATGGGCTCAAAGGGCGGCGGCGATGCTGCGGCCGTCGCCTACACCCTCATCGAGACCTGCCGCATGAACAAGCTCGACCCCGAAGCCTGGCTGACCTGGGTTCTCGCGCGCGTCTCCGATCAAAAGATGACCCAGCTCGAAGACCTCATGCCCTGGAACCGGACGCCAGAATAAGTCAACACCAGTCAGACCGGACGCATACTGTGATTTCACTATCGGGGCTGTTGCTCCGATTGTTAGAACACACGAGACGATCTGGGATTAGTTTCGCGGCAAACGCTTTATTTTCACTTCGCCCCGTTTTCCACCCTCAGCGGCTGCTGTGTGGCGGATACGGCTTGCCAAGAGTCTGCCGACCAAATCCTGCCCTTAAGTCCATCGCGTTTTCTCGTAATTCTTGGAGTGCTTTGGGGATACCGCCATAGTCTTAGGCGGAGCAGCGGCCACAGGCCAGGCCGGTCGCCCCTCAGATACCTTAGGTTGGATCGACGGAAATGTTGCCTCAATCGCGGCCGTCATCCCCGCAGGCGGGACGGCCAGAAGCGCACTGCCGCCACGCATTTCAATCAACGATACCGCCGCAAGCAATTCTGAATCGACGAAGTTATCGTTCGATTCGGGCAAAATGGCGCGACCGTCCCGACGCTTGCTTCCATTGACGACATCACCGTCGTCACACACCTGCAACGCAATCCCAGAGCCCTGAATCATACATTTCACAGAAATGCGGCTCTTTGCTTGCTCACAGGCATTCCGGATCAAGCGATGCAGAGCAAGTTGGAGCCCGGCCTTGTCACCATCGACCCGCAGCTCTGGCAATTCAACTGCCAAGCGACCTTCCGGATCGCTCAGCGCCACGGCATCCTTGCAGATGTGCCCAATGCAGAACTCGGATGTGGGTTGTTTGGAACTGGAAATAAGACCCTCACCGTGCTTTTGAACTCTGTCGACAACGCCCATGGCGCGCATCGCAATGTTGCGGCTGGCAGAAATCATTTCGACCTTACCGTCACCCATATCAACAAAGTCACCAGCCAGCAAATCCAGCATGCCCACCAGCGTTGCCAGCGGATCAGCCACGTCGCGGGCGGCCAAGGTAGCGAACACCTGCATGTCGGCCTTTTCGCGCTGCGACAGGGCCAATTCCTGAATAGCGTTGAGTTCCGCAGCCTTCTGATCTGTTACGTCTACGGAGCTTCCCAGCAGAGTCAGCACAGTTCCGCGCATGTCCGACAAGGGGGTCAGCGTGGTCTTCCACCAACGCGCGCCGGTGTTCAGCTCAAGCAGCTCTTCATAAGAAATCCGCCCACGGCTATTCACGCAATTGGCGTAATTGGCGCATACGGTCTCTGCCAGCCGGACGGGGAGAACATCAAACGGGTTTTTCCCCTCCACAAGCGCCGGGTCAATGCCGGTGTCGCGTGAATGAGCCGTGTTGATTTTCCGGATAATGAAGCCACCATTCGGTTTGACATCGATCATGAACATCGGCTGATCGATGATCTCGGCGAGGGCTTCGATACGCGAAATATCGCCCTCAGATGTTATGTGCTTCATATCCGGGTCCTGACACTAAAAGGTGAGGACCACGTCTGACGGCAGCGGCTTACGGTTGCGTTAATCCGCCAACCAGTCTTCGGAACAGTTTGATGTTTAGTGTTCCGAGCAGACCGGTTGACGCCTAAAGATCGGCAAGGCTGCCAATAGCCATAATTTCGCCCGTGGGCCTTCCGGTCGGCGACCCGCCCGCAGGCTCGTCGCTGATGCCAAGGATCAAGTCAGAGGGCGAATTCCGCAATGCAGGCGGGACTTTGACAACGCCTTGCGCCGACGCATCAAGCAGACCCAAAGATTGCGGCGGATCATCCGGGCCGTGCGCCCAAAGCTCAAGAACCCGCCCCGGCCGCGATACACCGTCAGTCCGTGTGATGCGCAATGTGCCATCGGCCCCGTCATAGAGCACCAAAAGCCGGAGGCTGTCATCCTGCGCGGAAATTTCACCCACAAGCAGCGGGGCGGGCATTTCCTGTTGAGTCGTCAACAGGTATCCCATCACCCCAACCGCGCCAAAGGACAGCGCCGCCAGACCCTGCCAGAGTCCGGCAGCCCTCCAGAACGAAACTTTCTTTTCGACTTCGAACAACGACCGCATCAGCGTCGCTTTGGCTTGCGGCCGCGGCGCAATCGGCTGCACCTCTGTCTCGGCGACCTCCCCGAAATGGGCCTGCCACATGGCCACTTCATCGCGCAATTCGCGTGAAAAGCCGAGGCGCTGTTCAAAATCCGCGTGCTCTGCAGGTTCCAGCAAACGCAAAACGTATTCAGCAGCCAAGGCGCGATCTTCCTCGCTTAAGCGTGGACCTCCGACGCTGCCGCGATCTGTATCTGGCGTGTCTGTCATCGGCTCAGGCACTCTCTCAGGCGGATGAGACTGCGGCGCAGCCACGTCCGAACAGTGTTCAGCGGCACATCATAGATCGCCGCCAGCTCTGCATAGCTTCGCCCCTCAAGATAGGCTCCGCGCACCGCCCCGCGTCTGTCCGGCTCAAGCTCGCCCAGACAACCGGAAATGCGCGCCGCCTCGGATTTGGCAACAGCACTATCTTCACCCGTGATGCCGGTTCCGGCAAGCGTATCTGCCAGTGCCGCAACATCTTCGGTCGGGCGCCTTTTGCGCAACCCGTCTATCGCGGAATTCCGCGCAATTGTGATCAGCCACGTCATTGGACTGTGGCCGGTCACGCTATATCTGTCCGCGTTTCGCCAGATTTTAACGAAAGCTTCCTGCATGGCATCCTCCGCGCTGGCCCTGTCTTGTAAGACACGAAGGGTAACGCCCAGAAGTTTCGAGGCGGTCAGGTCGTAGAGAGAGCTAAAAGCCAATCTATCGCCAAGCGCCACGCGCGCGATGAGGTTTTCAAGATCTTTGTTAGACACGGACTAAGGGGCTTTTTCCAAAAAACTGCTTTCTTGGCTTAGCCTGCGAGCGCCAGCATGTCATCCGAAAAACTGATGCTCCGTCGCCCAGGCCCTAACGTTACGAATTCCACCCGTCATCTCTGCAAGGCCTGAAAGCCATTGTACGTGATGGGCGAAAATCAGCGCACGTTAATGCGAGCTCAAACGAATCGTAATTGATAACTACGAAGAGGTAGAATAACGATGCTTCAAACAGGAATAAAGGAATGGCAAAATGGCTGACATTGATCTCACCAACATGTCGTTGGAAGAACTGAAAACGCTTAAGAACCAAGTGGCTCGCGCAATTGATTCTTACGAGGAAAGACGTAAGAAAGAAGCCCTTTCAGTGATTGAAGCAAAGGCACGTGAATTGGGCTTTTCAATTGGAGAACTTTACGCTGCGCCAAAAAAGGGCGCGTCGGCACCTCGTCCAGCCAAATATCAAAACCCCGAAAACGCTGAGCAAACATGGTCTGGCCGTGGCCGTCAGCCACAATGGTTCAAGGACGCGGTAGAAGCCGGGGCAACGCCCGACGATTTACTTATCTGAACAGCATGAAATGAACGATACGGGCATTGCGGGGCAATTGAAGTGCCTCGCGCTCACACCTCAATTGCCAAGGCTTCTTGCTGCCCGACACCAAATACACGCTTATAGCGAGCCACCTCGTCTGCCGGGCCCATTGCTTTATTCGGATTATCGCTAAGCTTTACAGTTGGCTTTCCATTCGCGCTGACCGCTTTGCACACCAAAGAGAATGGCGCCAAAGCGTTGTCTGGAACCAGCCCCCTGAAATCATTTGTTAAAAGTGTGCCCCAACCAAAGGACACGCGCACGCGTCCAGAGAATTGTTTTTGCAAACTCAGCATTTGCTCGACATCTAGCCCGTCTGAGAAGATCACCAACTTTGCGGATGGGTCTTCACCACGGCTTTTCCACCATTCAATCGCTGTTTCCGCGCCAGACGCCGGATCGCCGCTGTCAATCCTGATACCCGTCCATCCAGCCAGCCAATCTGGTGCATGCTCAAGGAATCCTTGAGTGCCATAAGTGTCAGGAAGAATGATCCGCAGATTGCCTTCGTGTTCTTCGTGCCAATCTTTCAGAACCTCATAGGGCGCCGCCCTCAAGTCATCGTCATTGTTCGCCAAAGCAGAATAGACCATCGGCAGTTCGTGCGCATTTGTTCCAATCGCCTCGACTTCGCGCCGCATGGCAATCAAGCAATTTGACGTGCCGACAAAACTGTCGTCCAGCCCTTCGCGCATCGCTTGCACACACCAATCCTGCCATAGAAAAGAATGACGGCGGCGCGTTCCGAAATCCGCGATCCGGAGTTTGGGTTCGTCGCGCAGGCGTTCGACCTTTTCCCAAACCTTGGTCATGGCCCGTGCGTACAAAACCTGCAGCTCGAACCGCCCCATATCCTTCAGAACTGATCGACCTCGCAATTCCATCAGCACGGCAAGAGCGGGAATTTCCCACAACATAACCTCAGGCCAACGACCCTCAAAAGTCAGCTCGTACTGTCCGTCCCGCTTTTCAAGATGGTAGGGCGGTAGCCGAAGCCCTTCAAACCACTCCATGAAATCGGGACGAAACATTTGGCGTTTTCCGTAAAACGTGTTCCCGCGCAGAAAAGTCGACTCGCCCCGACTCAGCGAAAGCGACCGGATGTGGTCAAGCTGTTCGCGCAATTCCCCTTCGTCTATAAGCTCCGCAAGGCGTACTTGACGGCTTCGGTTGATCAGGGAAAACGTGACCTGAGTATCTGGCCGGTTTCGGAAAACAGACTGACACATCAGCAGTTTATAAAAATCGGTATCAATCAACGATCGCACGATCGGATCGATTTTCCATTTGTGATTATAGACGCGCTGCGCAATGTCCACGAACAGCCCTCCTGTGGCAGGTCAGTCGGTGAGCTGGACGCCAGCATCCAGCATGGCGATACGCGCAGCCTCAAGAGAGCCGTTCAAGTCGATGGCGCGGCAAAGATCGCACCGCACCTCCACCGAAAAGCCAAGATGCGCCGCATCGACGGCAGAAAAGTTCACGCAAAAATCCAGCGCGAGCCCAACCAGCGTCACATGCTCAATATTGCGACTTCGCAAATACCCCTCCAATCCGGTAGGGGTCTTGTGATCGTTTTCGAAGAAGGCAGAATAGCTGTCGATCGACCGCCGGTACCCTTTGCGAATAACCACATCGGCCCAGTTCGTTTCCAGATCAGAGTGAAAGCTCGCCCCGGCAGAGCCCTGAACGCAATGATCAGGCCACAGAACTTGTGGGCCATATGGCATATCGATCAATTCAAGCGGCGCCTTGCCAGAATGCTGTGAAGCAAACGACGAGTGGTCCTCAGGGTGCCAGTCTTGACTCAAAACCACGGCCCCAAATTCCGCCATCAATGCGTTGATGGGCGCGACGATCCCGCTCCCACCCGGAACGGCCAGCGCCCCACCTTCGCAGAAATCATTCTGCACGTCGATCACGAGAAGTGCATGGCTTTGCGGGCGCATGTCGGGTCTCCGCCTGTGTTTCTTTATCGCTACGCAGTCCCGGCACAGAGGTCAACCGCGACGCCTGTACACCTTGATGCTCAACGTGCGGCTGGCGTATGGCACGCCCATGATCACTATCGCCGCACTGTATCACTTCACCCGGTTCCCGGATCCTGCCGCCCTTAAGGCGCCGCTTGCTCAGTTGTGCTGTGCGCAAGGGGTCACGGGAACACTGCTGCTGGCCCATGAGGGGATCAACGGAACCATCGCCGGCCCGCGCGCCGGGATAGATGCAGTTTTGGCACACATCCGCGCGCTTCCCGGCTGTGCCGACATTGAGTGGAAAGAAAGCCAGTCCAGCGATGAACCCTTTGGCAGGATGAAAGTCCGCCTGAAGCGCGAGATCGTGACAATGGGCCAACCACACGTGGATCCGATGGCCGGAACCGGGCATTACGTCGATCCCGAAAACTGGAACGAACTGATCTCGTCGCCGGACGTGGCCGTGATCGACACGCGCAACGACTATGAAGTCGCCATTGGCACCTTTGAGGGCGCGGTTGACCCACAAACCGCCAGCTTTCGTGAATTTCCCGAATGGTGGGCCCAGAACAAGGATCGTTTTCACAATAAACGGATCGCGATGTTCTGCACCGGAGGGATCCGCTGCGAAAAATCCACCAACTATCTTCTGGGCGAAGGTGTACCCGAAGTGTTCCACCTCAAAGGCGGCATCCTGAAATACCTTGAAAAGGTCCCGCAAGAGGAAAGCCTCTGGCAGGGTGACTGCTTCGTGTTCGACGGGCGCGTGTCGGTGGGCCATGGCCTGCGCGAAGGCCCGTACGAATTGTGCCACGGGTGTCGCCGCCCGATCTTGCCCGAAGACAAGAACCGCCCGGAATACGAGGCGGGAGTTTCCTGCCACCAGTGCATTACGGAAACCACAGAATCCGACAAGGCACGCTTCCGCGAACGCCAAAAGCAGATGACCCTCGCCCGCGAGCGCGGCGAACAGCACTTGGGTCAGGTTCGGCGCGAAGACTGAAGGCGCCAAAAGGCGTAAAGCCGTCGAAACTTTTCGCATCGATGACCCGAGACCGGCGCGCTTCCGCCGCGCGCAGATGCGCGCGGCTACGCCCAACGGGATGAGGCATCAAAAGATGCTGAAGACGGGCGGGAGCCTCCCTTGCCACTTTGTCCACTCTCGCACCCGGTGCGGCTTGGCGCTATACAGGGATCAGTCCTGAATCCGGAGCCACGTCATGAGCCTGCCAAAACCCGTTGTCCTTTGCATTCTTGATGGCTGGGGGGCGCGCATCGATACAGCAGCAAACGCACCGGCCCTTGCGAACACACCGACCTTCGACCGGATCATGGCCACCTGCCCCCACGCCCAACTTATCACGCACGGCCCGGATGTCGGACTGCCCAAGGGGCAGATGGGCAATTCAGAAGTGGGCCACACCAATATCGGCGCTGGCCGAGTTGTCGCCATGGATCTTGGCGCAATTGATCTGGCCATTGAAGATGGAAGTTTTGCCACCAACGATGCGCTTACCCGGTTTATTGACACACTGAAGGCGTCGGGCGGCACTGCGCATGTCATGGGCGTTGTCTCTGACGGCGGAGTACACGGGCACATCACGCATGTCCTTGCGGCATGCCGGGCCCTGACCGGCGCAGGCGTACCCGTTGCGCTGCACGCCATAACAGATGGCCGCGATGTCGCGCCAAGCTCTGCCGGCGGCTTCATCGAAGATCTGATGCGCGAACTGCCCGAAGGCGCCCATGTCGCAACGGTCATCGGTCGGTATTTTGCCATGGACCGCGACAACCGTTGGGAACGCGTTCAAACTGCCTATGCCGCCATGGTGCAGGGGAAAGGTGATCATGCGGAAACGCCCGCCTCAGCCGTCTCAGCCGCCTACGACACCGGCAAAACAGACGAGTTCATTCCAGCAACCGTGATTGGCGATTATTCAGGCGCCAAAGATGGGGATGGGTTTTTCTGCCTCAATTTCCGGGCCGATCGCGCACGGGAAATCCTTCGCGGGATCGCACAACCCGATTTTGACGCCTTTGACCGGGGCACCGCGCCGAAATGGGCCGAAGTTCTGGGCATGGTCGATTATTCAACAGATCATGACGCGTGGATGACGACCGCCTATCCCAAAAAGCAAGTCGTCAACACTCTGGGCGCATGGGTCGCACAACACGGCAAGCGCCAGTTCCGGCTTGCTGAAACTGAGAAATATCCACACGTCACCTTCTTTCTGAATGGCGGCAAGGAAACGCCAGAAGTCGGCGAAGATCGGCATATGCCGCAGTCACCCAAGGTCGCAACCTATGATCTCGCCCCTGAAATGGCCTCCGCCGAGGTGACCGAAGCCTTCGTGGCCGCCATCCATGATGGGTATGACCTGATCGTCACGAACTATGCCAACCCCGACATGGTTGGGCATACAGGAGATTTGGATGCGGCCATCAAGGCATGTGAAGCCGTGGATCGCGGACTGTCGGCTGTGACGCAGGCACTGACAGAGGTCGGTGGTGCGATGATCGTCACGGCAGATCATGGCAATTGCGAAACCATGATCGACCCGGAAAGTGGCGGCGCGCATACCGCGCATACGATCAACCCGGTGCCCGTCGCCCTGTTTGGCGGGCCGGATGGGGCAACTCTGACCGATGGTCGGCTGGGTGATCTGGCGCCCACGCTTTTGGACCTCATGGGGCTTGAAAAGCCCGACGAGATGACCGGCCAAAGCCTGCTGCGGCGCTAACCTGGGTTCGACGTTTTGACCGGGCACTCTAGATCCCAATCATCGTGCACAGTCACAATGCCGGGAGTGCCGCCGCATTGGGTTGGCAAAGTGCTGGCATCCTTGCGTTCGACGCGCTTTAAAGTGCTGGATAGATCCGCAAACAGCCGCTGCGGTTCAGACAGGCGGCGGGAAAGGACAAACCTGAGATGAGATCATTCATGTTGGCGACTGTCGGCGGCGCACTGGCCGGCGTGCTGCTGAGCACCCAATTGGCCGGGCCGCTTCTGGCCCAAGAACAAGACAGCAAGCGTTCGGTGTACGAACAGCTCGATTTGTTCGGTGACATATTCGAACGTATTCGCGCACAATATGTCGAGGAAGTCGACGAAGGAGACCTGATCGAAGCGGCCATCAATGGCATGCTGACATCGCTTGATCCGCACTCCAGCTTCCTTTCGCCCGAAGACGCCAGCGATATGCGCGTGCAAACCCGCGGCGAATTTGGCGGGCTCGGTATCGAAGTCACCCAAGAAAATGGTTTCGTCAAAGTTGTCTCTCCAATCGATGGAACCCCAGCCGACGAGGCAGGCATCGAAGCGGGCGACTTCATCACCCATGTCGATGGCGAACCTGTACTGGGCATGACCCTGGACGAAGCCGTCGATCTGATGCGCGGTCCGGTCGGGTCTGACATCATCATTACCGTCGTCCGAGAAGGCGATACTGAACCGTTCGATGTGACCATTACCCGCGACACGATCAAATTGACCGCCGTCCGGACACGGACAGAGGGCGACGCGGTGATCTTGCGGGTTACAACCTTCAACGATCAAACCTACCCAAATCTTGAAAGTGGCCTGCAAGAAGCTGTCGCTGAACTTGGTGGGATCGATAATGTAAGCGGGTTCGTTCTTGACCTGCGCAACAACCCGGGCGGACTTCTGACGCAAGCAATCCGGGTGTCTGATGCATTCCTCAACGCTGGCGAAATCGTTTCAACGCGCGGCAGGGATCTTGCCGATAGTGATCGTTACAACGCAGCCGAAGGCGATCTTGCCGAAGGCAAACCGATCGTTGTCCTGATCAATGGCGGCTCTGCCTCGGCGTCGGAAATCGTTGCTGGCGCCCTTCAGGACCATCACAGGGCCGTCGTTGTCGGCACCAAGAGCTTTGGCAAGGGCTCGGTTCAAACGGTAATGCCCCTGCGCGGCGATGGCGCAATGCGTTTGACAACCGCGCGGTACTACACGCCGTCAGGTCGTTCGATCCAGGCACTCGGCGTTGCGCCTGACATCATTGTCGAGCAGCCCCGCCGCGACCCGGATGCCGAGGCAGATGAGGCAGAGGATCAGCGCCCCAGCCGCACCGAGGCCGATCTGCGCGGCAGCCTGTCGAACACCGATGTGTCAGACGATGAGCTTCGTCAATTGGAAGAAGACGAAGCCCGCGCCCGTGCAACAGCGGAGCTTCGCGAAGAGGATTATCAATTGGCATATGCGATCGATATCCTGAACGGACTCTCGGTTCTGTCCAACGCAGACTAAGCGATCGCGACACATTCGACCACATGAACGGCGGCCGCACACCAGTGGTCGCCGTTTTTCTTTCAAGTTCCGGCAGTTTAACTTATACAATTAAAGAAACAGTACGAACTTGAGTATATGTCGCGCCAGTTAGGGCGACATGCTATAGTTGCGAGAAGGTTGTTCGAGGAGTCGAATATGAAGAAAACCATCCTGACTGCACTTGCCCTGTCGGCGTCGCTTCTTGGCGGGCCAATACTTGCTGAGGACGACACGGCAAAAATCGCCGAACTTCAGGTTGTGATGCAACGGCACATCGATTCAATCCTGATTGATGGCGCTATTCGTTCAGTCGATTTTGATACCGGAGAGTTTCGAGATTTCTATCCGACCGGCGCGCATACCATGGTTATGGGACTAGGCACTGACTACGTCCTGTGCAGCGATCTGACTACCAAAGATGGCACGTCAGTTCCGGTAGATTTCTACATAACAGAAACGGCATCGGGCTTCAGTGTCTATCAAACTGAGATCGACAATCGGGCCCCACTGCAAAGCTTAATCAAGCAGGGACTCGTTGAGCGAATCCGCTGAACCACAGCAAACATCCTTAAAGCTACCAGGGACGTTTGGACTATTTCGAAAATTGGCACTTTTCACAGTGCCGATTTTCTTTGTGCTTTCGTCCTTTGGCCTGCTCTACATCCAAAACGAGCAGATGATCGATGCGCGTGATGCGCTCTCGACCCGGATAGGAAACAGCGTTGGTCGCTCTGCGACCTCGATGGAAAAGCTTCTGAACTCTGACAAGTTCAATGCCGTGGAACGCAAAGCGGCCTCACAGCAGCTTTTGCTTATGTTGCTGGGCGATCAAGCGGTTATCTGCGCGCGCCTGTCCGACCCGAACAATCCAGATGCGGGAACCGTCGTCGCTCCGGTTGGGATCGGCTGCATTGGCCGAACCGTGGATGACTGGCTGAAAGTCCGCATCTTCTCTGACAGTTTTACCTTGCTTGAGGTTGGTTTTAGCCAGCAAGAGCTGGCCGAAGCACGATCCACCCAGATGGAATACCTTCTGACCGTCCTTCTGGGTGCGCTGATGATCTCCATGCTATCAAGTTGGGTTGCCTTCCGGGTGATCGTCGGTCGACCCCTGAACGATCTAATTGCCGACCTTGTGCAAGCCCGCGACGAAGCCGACACCGCAAGCCGGGCCAAAACCCGATTTCTGGCAAATATCAGTCACGAAATCCGCACACCGATGAACGGGATCATCGGCACCGCCGAATTATTGAGTGAAGGCAAACTCACGCAACAACAAGCGGCGAGCGTCCAGACCATCGTAAGCTCAGGCAATTCCCTGATGCACATCATCGAGGACATTTTGGATTTCGCCAAAATCGAAGCTGAAAAGCTTGAGATGAACGAAGACGAATTCCAGCTTAGCGAAGTCGTCTTTGATGCATCAGAACTGGTTGAGCCTGCCGCCGCAAGCAAGGGTGTCGACCTTGTTGTCGATATTCCCGATAGCCTGCCAAACGGCTTTATCGGGGACGATATCCGCTTGCGGCAGGTCATGCTGAACCTGCTCGGCAATGCCGTGAAATTCTGCCCAACTGGCACTGTACGCCTGTCCGCGACCGTGAGCCCGAAAGAAGATGGCCAGTCCAGCGATCTGACAATTGCAGTTCAAGACACGGGCATAGGCATCGCACCAGAAAAACTTGAGGCAATTTTCAGCCCCTTCAGTCAAGCCAACGACACCACAACGCGCGATTTCGGCGGCACGGGCCTCGGCCTGACGATTTCGCGCGAACTGGTGCAACGTATGGGCGGCCAGATCAGCGCGACCTCGACTCTGGGTGAGGGGTCAGAATTCAAGTTCACCATCCCCTTGAAGCATGGCGGCCCTGTTCAACAATCGCCATCGATCACGCGCCTCAAAGCCGCGTCAGAAGATCGAAAGCTGCATGTACTGGCAGTTGATGATGTAGAAGTAAATTTGCAAATCCTCTCTCGGCGGCTTGAACTATGGGGGATTGATGCAACCCTCTGCGGTTCCCCTGCCGAAGCACTGGAAGCGCTGACTGTCGCCAAGGCCAATGGCGCGCCATTTGATGCCATGATCCTTGATTTCGACATGCCGGACATCAACGGCAAAGAGCTTGCAGAGATCATTCGTGCAGAACCTGATATCGCCGAAACGCCGCTGATCTTGCTGTCGTCGGTCGCGGTCGTGACCCGGCTTGCCCGCGACCCTTCGACCCCCTTCGACGCGACGCTGACCAAACCGTTACGACCAAAGCGACTTGCGCGCGCCTTGTGCACGGTTCTTGGGATCAGCGGCGGTGCCAGCGATCTAGACTCGCAAAGATCCAACAACGCTGCCGGGTTGGATCGGTACGTTGGCTTCCTGAAAGATGTCGACGTGCTTGTCGTGGACGATAGCGACATCAACCGAGAGGTTTTGAGCCAACAACTTGCCATGACATCGTGCAACCTGAAGCTAGCCGTGAATGGGGTGGAGGCCGTAGAGGAATGCCAACGCGCCCGGCCTGATTTCATTTTGATGGATATTTCCATGCCGATCATGGGCGGATTTGAAGCCACGCGCCAAATCAGGGCCCACGAGACGACAACCAACCGGAAACCAAGTATCATTTTCGCCCTGTCAGCAAACGTTCTTCAAGAGCACAAGGATCGTGCCCGTGCTGCGGGGATGGATGGCTTTATCGGCAAACCAACACGGCGCGCTGAACTGCTTGATGCGATTTCTTCTGCCCAAATAGGTGTGGGCCCCACCTTAGCCCGCGTGACGACCGAAGAAGAAACCGTCGTGCCCGTTCAGAAACACATGATCATTTCGGAAGAGCTTGACGAACTGCGCGACATGATTGGCGGGCAAAAACTGAGTGTTTTGGCACGCAAGTTACAAGATCAAGGTGACGAGGTCCTTGCCGGTATTCGGTCTGACCTGCAAAGCGGCGAAACCAGCAGCGCCGCTGCCCGCGCGCACAAGCTTGCCGGCGGCGCTGGGACGCTAGGATGCCGTATTTTGGCCGATACAATGGCAGAGCTTGAGCAAACGCTCCTGTCTGAAACCGTGCCCGATCCAGAAGACCTTGACCGGATTGAGGGTGTTTGGCGGGCAACGCGTGATGAACTGACGGGCCTCGAAGCGGCGTCCGCCGCTTAACGCCGGAAGTAAGCCGCCTCCAAGCCCCCAACGTCGCCGACATGTCTTCGACGTTATTTGGCCGTTTCTTCAAAGCACCTCGCCAATGCCGCCCGACGCACCAGAACGTGCAAAACAACTTGAGCCTGAGAAAAAGTCGCGCCATAGCGTATTTATGCTTCGCGCAACGCTCTTGTCTCTCGCCCTTGGCAGCCTGGGCGCACTCGCGGCCGCAACCGCAGGGATGCCCGCTCCTTTTCTGACCGGTCCCGCAACTGCTGTGTCGCTCGCCGGCATTCTGGGCTTGCGATGTGCTGTCCCCACAGTAATCCGCAACGCCTGCTTTGTCGCGATTGGGCTTGGATTAGGCTCATCAGTCAGCCCTGAGATTTTGGCAAACGCTGTAAAATGGCCCGCCAGCCTTTTGGGAATGGCCGTCTGTGTTGTCCTGATCATGTGGCTTGGCTCTCTGCTGCTGCGCCACCTTTTCCGGTGTGACCCGCGCACTGCCGTCCTTGGCTCTACCCCCGGGCATCTGAGTTTTGTGCTGGGCCTCAGCCTTGATACCGGAGCCAACACGGCCTTCATTTCGGTAGTTCAGTCGCTTCGCGTGCTGTTTCTGACCCTCGCAACGCCTGCGGCTATTGCCTTTGGAACCGACGCGGACTTGACCGCGATCCCAAGGGTGGTCGAGCAACTCAGCCTCGTACATCTTGGCCTGCTCGCCCTCTTGTCCGTTCTCGCGGGGTATGGCCTCGGGCTGCTGCGGGCCCCTGCTGCCTTTTTGCTCGGCGGCATGTTCGTTTCGGTTATAGGTCACGGAACGGGCCTCACACCTGGGCGTGTTCCACCCCTGCTGACCAATACGGCGATGGTCTGCATGGGAACCCTCATCGGCACCCGTTTTTCCGGCGTCGGGCTTGGCCAGATCAAAGAGGCCAGCTTGGCCGCAATCCTGCTCACAGGCGGCAGTATCGCCATTGTCGCTCTGGCCAGTCTCGCGGTTGTGGCAACCGTCGATCTGCCATTCGCCGACGTCATTCTTGCGCTTGCGCCGGGTGGTCTGGAAACAATGATCGCAATGTCAGCCTTTGTCGGTGCAGACCCTGCCTTTGTCGGGTTTCATCATGTTGCGCGCATGTTTCTTCTGTCGGCGTTGATCCCCATGGCCATGGCGCGAACCAAGCAACAAATGACCCCTTGAGCGTGCTTGCCGCGCCCCCTGCAAAACCCCATAGTCACCCTATGCCCGAAGAATTTGAACGACATTTGATCCTGTCCGGCGAAGACGCAACAAGCGCATTTGCCCAAGCCATGGCGCCGCTTTTGGGTGCCGGGGATGTCGTCGCGTTGTCAGGCGAAATCGGCGCCGGAAAGAGCCACTTTGCCCGCGCCCTGATCCGGGCACGGCTGAATGCGGTCGGACTGGACGAAGACATACCATCGCCAACCTTTACACTGGTACAATGCTACCAAGCCGCGGATTTGGAAATCTGGCACAGCGACCTTTACCGGCTGACCAGCCCCGATGACGTTTTTGAACTTGGCCTCGACGAGGCATTTTCATTCGCACTGTGCCTTATCGAATGGCCCGATCGGTTGGGTCCCGATTTGCCAACTGACGCGCTGCACATTCACCTGACGCCTGGCGCGGCAGACACCGACCGAAACGCCGCGCTGCATGCGCAAGGCGGTGCCTGGGCACATCGCCTTGTTTCCGTTCTGGATACCGAGAACACAGCACATGACTGACCCGAACTGGCAAGACTTCATCGAAAAGGCAGGGTGGGGCGCCGCAAAAACAGCCCCTTTGGCAGGCGATGCTTCAGCCCGGCGGTATTTGCGGCTGACCGCACCAAACGGCGCGCGCGCCGTTCTGATGATCGCGCCACCTGCCCCCGATGACAGCACCCGGCGGTTTTGCGATATTTCGGCCCACCTGTCTGGTATGGGGCTTTCGGTGCCAGCCATTCTTTCCGCCGCCCCAAGTGACGGCCTTGCTCTTCTCGAAGACCTCGGTGATGCGGTTTTCGCACGGGTCATCGACGCCGATCCATCGACGGAGCTTACGCTTTATGGCGCAGCAATCGATATGTTGGCCGCTTTGCGCACACACCCCGCACCGTCAAGCCTGCCATCGCCAACCGCTACCGACATGGCCGCAATGACCGATCTTGCCGCTGATTGGTATCTTGGCCAAGGCACAGCAAACCCCGATCTTGCCGCAGCCTTTGCACAGGCGCTGACACCGGCGTTGCAGCAGGTTCTCACAGGACCTCGAATTCTGGCGCACCGCGATTTTCATGCCGAAAACCTGATTTGGCTTCCTGAAAGACAAGGCTCCGCGCGCGTGGGGCTTTTGGATTTCCAAGACGCTTTTGCCGGACCCGACTGTTATGATCTTGTGTCACTGCTGGAGGACGCGCGGCGCGATATCACGGGTGCATTGCGCGCCGCAATGGTAACACGCTTTGCCGAGCGAACCGGGCTGGCAGAAGCCGCCGTGCAGCGCGATCTGGCCGTGCTGGGTGCCCAGCGCAATTTACGGATCATGGGCGTCTTTGCGCGGCTGTGTTTGGCAATGGGCAAACCTCGTTACATCGATCTGATGCCGCGTGTCTGGTCACACCTGAGCGCCAACCTCACACACCCTGCTCTTGCCGACCTGAACGCCCTTGTTACAGCCCACCTGCCCGCCCCAACCCCAGACTACCTTGAGGAGATGACATCGCGATGTCCCAGACACCCGAAGCCATAATGCTATTCGCTGCGGGCTTTGGTACCCGCATGGGCGCATTGACCAAGGACTGCCCCAAAGCAATGATCCATGTTGGTGGTCGCCCTTTGCTTGACCATGCGCTGGCATTGGCTGACGTGGCCGGCATTCAGCGCCGCGTCGTCAACACACATTATCTTGCCGATCAGGTCGAAGACCATCTTGCGGGGCGCGATGTTGCCATCTCGCGCGAACAGCCGGACATTCTGGAAACAGGCGGCGGGCTTCGTGCAGCGCTGCCGCTTTTGGGGGCGGGGCCGGTTTTCACCTTGAACACAGATGCAATATGGACAGGTCCAAACCCCCTGACAGCCTTGTACAAAGCGTGGGATCCGAGTCGCATGAAGGCGCTGCTGCTTCTGGTGCCTGCGGAACGGGCCTTGGGACACACTGGGCCCGGCGATTTCGCGATTGGCCCGGATGGCCGGATCACGCGCGGGGCTGGGTATGTCTATACTGGCGCGCAAATCATCGACCCGACAGGGCTGTCACTTATCCGGCAAACGTCTTTCTCTTTGAACCAGCTCTGGGACAGGATGTCAGGTGACGAGGCATTGTATGGGACCGTACACAAAGGCGGTTGGTGTGATGTCGGCCGGCCCGAAGGCATCGCAGAAGCCGAAGCCATGCTCGCCAACCCACCCGCTTTGCTGGGATGAAGCCCCGGCCGACAATCAATCTGGGTGGGCTGTTCGCAGTGCCGCCCGGTGTGGATTTTCCACGCGCTCTGGTCGACGGATTGGTCCAGCGATTTGCAGGCGCACCGCCCGAAGCGCTGGCGCGCACAACTGTTTACGTCAACACACGCAGGATGGAACGGCGCATCGTTGACCTGTTCTCAGAGGGGCCTGCGCGCCTGCTGCCCCGCCTTCGGCTGATTACCGATATCGGCCGAGAGACAATTGAAACCCTTCCGCCGGTGGTTCCCGCCCTGCGGCGCAAGTTGGAACTTGCCCGGCTGATCGAGGCGTTGATCGATGCGGAACCCGACCTTGCCCCCCGCGATGCGGCCTTTGATCTGGCGTCCAGTCTCGCCGCGCTGATGGACGAAATGCAGGGCGAAGGCGTCTCGCTTTCGGATATTGATGCGCTGGACGTATCAGACCTGTCAGGCCATTGGGCGCGAAGTCAGAAATTCCTGTCACTGGTCGGCCAGTTTATCGCCCCCGACCCCAATGCGCCAACCGATCCGGAAGCCCGGCAGCGCCGGATGGTGGAAATGCTGCTCGCCCGCTGGCAAGACACGCCGCCGGCCAACCCCGTGATTGTTGCCGGGTCCACCGGGTCGCGTGGCGCGACGGCCATGTTCATGCAGGCAGTGGCGCACCTGCCCAACGGCGCAGTTGTTCTGCCCGGCGTTGATGCGCACATGCCACACGATGTTTGGTCTGGCCTGACAGCCGATCCACCGCAAGAAGATCACCCGCAATACCGCTTTGCCGTGCTGGCAAAAAAGTTGGGCACAGATCCTGCACGGATTCCCATATGGGGCGGGCCTGACGCGCCGAGCCCATCGCGAAATGCGCTTGTTTCGCTCGCAATGCGGCCGGCCCCGGTTACCGATAGCTGGCGCCGCGACGGGCCATCGCTGGGCGATTTACCTGATGCCACGCAGGGGCTGTGCCTGATCGAGGCCGCTGATCCAAGGTACGAAGCCATGGCAATCGCGCTTCGTTTGCGGGCCGCGCTTGAGGATGGGCAAACCGCCGCGTTGATCACCCCGGACAGAATGCTCACGCGCCGTGTGGCCGCAACGCTGGACCGTTGGGGGATCGAGCCAGATGACAGCGCCGGACAGCCTTTGCGCCAGACGGCCGTAGGCCGTCTTGTCCGACATGTTGCCGCGCTGTTCGGTCAGAAACTCACGGCAGAGGCTCTGATTGTGCTTCTCAAGCATCCTATGGTGCACGCGGGTACAGGGCGAAACCAGCACCTGAAATGGGTCCGGGAACTGGAACGCCGCCTGCGCCGCTATGGACCGCCCTTCCCCGATGCCGCAGCACTTGCAACTTGGGCCGAAGGGAACCGCCGCAAAGGCGACGCCGGACCGGACCCGCGCCCTTGGGCAGAATGGGTCGCAGAAACTTGTCTCGGCCACGAAAATCCTGCCGATGGCGGACAAACCCGTGTGCCCCTTCTCGATATGACCAACCGGCTTCTTGCAACGGTCGAGGCGCTGGCGATTGGGGCCGATGGCGATCACACGGCACTGAAAGTCTGGGACGACCCCGATGGAAAGGCAGCGCACAAGGCGCTTGGCGAATTGCTGAACGAAGCACCTTGCGCAGCGCCAGTGACACCCTCCGCATTTCGGGCGCTGCTGGACAGCATCATGGGCGGCGAAGTTCGCGAGCCGATCACACCGGACCCACGGGTTATGATCTGGGGCACGCTTGAAGCGCGCGTGCAGGGGGCGGATCTTGTGATCCTTGGCAGCCTGAATGATGGAAGCTGGCCCGAGATGCCCGCACCCGACCCCTGGCTGAACCGCCGGATGCGCAAAGAGGCGGGTTTGTTGCTTCCAGAACGCCGGATCGGACTTTCAGCACATGACTTTCAACAGGCCATCGCCGCGCCCGACGTTGTTCTGTCACGCGCCCGGCGAGACGGCGAAGCGGAAACCGTGCCCTCGCGCTGGCTCAACCGCATTG
>NZ_SMZO01000061.1 GCF_004358675.1 Meridianimarinicoccus aquatilis
TGCGTATTTCGCGGAACTTGGGCAGTGATTTCACGCGATCTCGGGCACGCGTTTCAGGCCATCGTGGGCAGCCATTTCACGGTCGTGGGCAGGCTGGTCGACTAGGTGCATTGAGTCAGGCCTGATCGGTTGGGTCAAGCGGTTTTGTGATGCTCATCTTTCTTCGCATGCTTTCTCCGGATAGGGCGAGGCGGTGGGCGTTGTGAACCAGCCGGTCGAGAATAGCATCGGCAAGGGTTGGGTCGCCGATGGCCTCGTGCCATTGATCGACGGGCAACTGGCTGGTGACGATGGTGGAGCCGCGGCCCTGGCGGTCCTCGAGGATTTCCAGGAGGTCACGGCGTTCGGTGGCGGTCAGCACCGATAGACCCCAGTCGTCGAGGATCAGCAGCTCGGTTCGTTCGATGGATTTCAGGACACGGGCGTGGCGCCCGTCGCCCCTGGCGATGGCCAGCGCCTGAAAGAGCCGGGGCACACGGTGATACATCACGCGGCGGTCGTCGCGGCACGCCTTGTGGCCAAGCGCGCAGGCGATCCAACTTTTCCCAAGCCCGGTCGGGCCGGTAATGAGCAGATTTTCATGCCGGTCGATCCAGCCGCTGTCGATGAGGTGCGCCATGACGGATGTGTCGATGCCGCGCGGACTGCGCATGTCGATGTCTTCCACGCAAGCCGCATGGCGGAGCGCGGCAAACCGCAGCCGCGTGGCCAGCTTCTTGGCATCACGTTCTGCCGCCTCTCGATCGACCAGCAATCCAAGTCGCTCTTCGAAGCTGAGGCTTTCGAACATGGCGGAGGCGCGACGCTGTTCGTCGAGCGCCTTGGCCATGCCGGTGAAGCCAAGGGCCTCCAGCCGGTCGGATGTGGGATGTGTCAGCATGGGATGTCTCCTTTTCAGTGGTAATACTTCTGGCCGCGTATGTTGGGGTGCTGCAGCGGCAGCTCGTCAGCGTCTGGTTCCAGGAACGCCTGATCGAGCCCGTTCTTCAGGATTGACCGGATTGAGGATACCGACCGCGCCTTGATGGCGACGCCCCGGCGACAGGCGGCATCAAGGCGGTCAGGTTCATAGCTTTTGGCCAGCGACAGCACGCCCATGCAGGTGCGGAAGCCCTGCTCGGGGTGCGGTCTGTCTTCCATGACGATCTGACAAAACGCGGCGACCGAGGGCCCAAGCTTCTCAGCGCTGGCCAGAACGCGCGCCGGGGTCCATTCCGCATGGCGGCGGTGCGATGACGGCATGTGATCGGGCACCGTGACGTGGCTGCGCCGCCCAGGGTTGCGGACATGGCTGGCGATGCGTTTGCCACGGTGGAAAACTTCGACCGTGGAATGGGTTGCGCGGACGTCGACCTCCTGCCGGATCAAGCTGAAGGGTACCGAATACCAGCACCGGTCAACCTCGACATGGTAGTCGGGTGCAACACGGGCTCGCTTCCATCTGGCAAAGACATAGGGATCGGCGGGCAGCGGTTGCAGGCTCGGGCGGTCCAGCGTGGCGAACAGATCGGCGCGGCTTGCACCGTAATCGCGCATGACCCGGGTGTTCAGATCGTCCAGCAGAGGCCGGATCGCGGCGTTCAGTTCGGCGAGGGAGAAGAACCTGTGATTGCGCAACCGCGCGAGGATCCAGCGTTGTGCCACCTGCACCGCCACTTCGACCTTGGCTTTGTCTTTGGGCTTGCGCACACGCGCGGGCAGAATCGCGGTGCTGTAATGCTCTGCCATCTCGGCATAGGTCCGGTTCAACCCGGGATCGTAGCGGTCGGGTTTGATGACAGCGGATTTGAGGTTATCCGGGACCACCGCCTTGGGCACGCCGCCCAGATAGGCGAACATCCGGGTATGGGCACCGATCCAGTCTTCCAGCCCTTCCGAGGCAACAGCTTCGACGTAGGTGTAACTGGACGCCCCCATGGTGGCGACGAACAGCTTCGCCGCATGCACTTCGCCAGTTTCTGGATCGACAATGTCGATCGTGTCGCCCGCGTAATCGACAAACACCTTCTCACCGCCCGCATGTGTCTGCCGCATACTTGGGCGGACACGCCCCTTCCAGGCGTCGAAATGCGTACAGAACCACGTGTATCCGAACCCGCCCGGATGCTGCGCCCGGTATTCCTCCCACAACAGCATCCTGGTGACACTGCGCTTGCGCAGCTCCTTGTCCATCGCGGCCCAGTCCGGAACAGGGCGATCCGGATCCGGCACGCTCGGCGAGGACGGGAACAGCAACAGTTCAAGGCTGTCGTCGTCCAACCCATCGGGAAGCGGCCACCTCAGGCCCGCGTCGCGAGCCCGCCGCAGATAGGTGCCCACACTTCCCTTCCCAAGCCCGAGCGACGCGGCAATCGACCGCTCGCTCAGCCCTTGGGCAAACTTCAATCGCAATACGTCCCGTATCCGGCGCATGGTCAAACGTCCTGTCGGCATTCCATCCCTCCTGTTGATACGGAGGGGGAGTATCTTCAGTTCGTCGACCAGTCCTGCCCATGATCACGTGAAATCAGTGCCCGCGATCGCGTGAAATCCGCGCCCGCCTTCCCGCGAAATCAGTGCCCACAATCAGCTGAAATCAGTGCCCGCCATCACGCGAAACGCGCAGGCCTTGGCCTGTCAGCATGCCAGAAAGGCCTGTCCGTTGGATTTGTCACCGCCGCCGCATTCGTCCATGAGCTGATGGAAGCCAGAGACGAACGCAGCCTGCTACGGCTTCAAAAGCAGATGGTGGGTTGCAAGCTGCTGATCATCGACGAGCTGGGCTTTGTGCCATTGAGAAAAACTGGGGCCGAACTGCTGTTTGAATTGATCTCCCAACGCTACGAGCGCGGCTCCACGCTGATCACAAGCAACCTGCCATTCGACGAATGGACAGAAACATTTGAGTCAGAACGCCTGACAGGCGCACTCCTCGACCGCCTGACACACCACGTCAACATCCTCGAGATGAACGGCGAAAGCTACCGCCTTGGCCAGAGCAAGGCGCGTCAAGCAACGCCCAAAACCTAAACTTCAATCCGCACAAATTGGCCCTGACGGGCCAAAGCATCCGGGCAACCGCCAGCTATATGACAAGCGCGGCTGCACGGATGCTGGCGCTCGGCTACACGCTGATTATCCCAGCCCCAAAGTGGCAACATTTTGCGCTGCCCTTTGGCTCACTTTCACGCCGCCGTTGACACGTCAAAACGGCGCAGTCATGAGGTCTAGAGAATCTCGCCCAGAGAGAACGCTTTGGGCCATCCTTGGACCGAGGCCAGTGCTCAGCCCCTCCCCCATAACCTTTGAATATAACGGAAAACTCCGGCCGAAGACGGTTCGGGAGAATCGTTTCACTAGGGCAAGTGTCGGAGCGGCGAGGATTCGAACCGCCGGTGCAATCTCGCCATTTGGATTTGTCTTGAGACAGCCAATAGAGGGTTGAGTAGCCAGCCCTGCACCGATTTTGAGTATTCTGGGCCGAACTACGCTCGTTCTTGGGAGTAACTTTGATCGCCACACCAGCAACCATCGACCGCATTGGTAATCACAAGATATAGCACATCAATCCAAAGCGAACACGGTATATTGATTCAGCCCCGTGTTCGCGCGATCTTTAACCCGATTCCGAGACAACTTTACCCCGATTTACATCCTTTGAAAATCCGGCCAAAGTTATCTCGAATGAGCCATAAAAATCTCACATTATCAATGTCTTAAATTTCTCCAGCCCAAAGCCCGACCAAAGATCCCGCTGAAATTGGGCAAAGATCCCGCGAATTCCGGGCAAGACAAAAAAGACCCGCCGAAGCGAGCCCAATGTTTAAAGATTTTCCGGGGTGTCAGATGGATTTCTTTTTCAAAGTCTGCGTTTCGACATCAACGTAAATTGCACCAATGCCGACTTTTCCGGAACGCCGAAACCCCGGGATCTGAAGATCAATAATTTTACAGAACAAGTCCTCGAAACGACCCGCCCCTCTCTGGCAGGCAAAGGATATCGGAAGGAATTTTGCTTCATCTATGTCGTCCAGTTTCGGCAACTCGGCTATCCGATCCAGAAGCACGTCAAGTTGCGAACGAGCAAAGACAATGTGGCGGACCGAGCCTCGACCAGTTCTCGGGATCAGAGGCTTAACGATGCCGACGCGATATAGAATGTCTACCTGACGCCGGGTAGCTCCTAGATATAAGGGGACGTCCTGCAACGGGATAGCGGTCGAAAAGGCTTCGATCAGTGGCACAGTCCTAGCGGCCTCGAACAACATGTTTCCGCTCTCCAACTCGGTGGCCTCCTCCGGGATTTCGCCAAGTTTTTTCAGAAGACGCGATAGGCGCGGCCGCTCGACACCTACAGTCGCGGATAGGCTGTGCAGAGTATGATATCGCCGCTCCGCGATTTCGACGCCGAGAACTTTGGTGCCGGGTTCGATTGCCGAGTGCTTGACAATATGGTTGCGCAGGATGTCACGGATGGGCCCCGGGTCCAACGCGTTGCTCCGACGGTCCAGCCACTCGAAGAGCTTCCCATAGTAAGCTAAAGGACCCGCTTGGACTGCGGTCGCCGACGAGTTCCGGCGTATCGTATCCAGCGCTTCCTCGATTGCGGCTGGTCCTTCGCAGTAGATGGAAAAACCTATATCCGTGGCTTCCTCGGTTTCGCCTGGGGTCAGCTTCCTCAGGGCAACCTTGTGCCCGTGTTGTAAAATTCCGCCAAGCATTTCGGACGCGGCTAGGACCTGTTCAGTGGTTTGATCGTCCATCCAAGAAGCGCCGAGACGGGGTCCGAAATGGAGACGCGTCCGAAGCCATTTCAGATAGTCCGGCGTTTCGGAACTAACGGACAGCGCTGCACCAAGCGGCGATGTTCCCAAAGCAAGACGGAGGTTGGTCTCATTCGCGCAGGGCGAATTCACCAGCCAAAGGGAATGTCGTTCGCACCGAGCAACATGGCGAAAGCCCCAGATCAAACGAAACCGGCGATCAGTCCTGTGACCCTCCTCTTCAAGGCAAGCCGGGCAATAGCGGGCCGCGCGCGGACTCAGGAATGACTTGGAGATGTCCTCGCCCCGGAAAGATGCAACACGCTGTGACACACGGATTGATGCTTGCTGCAGCGCCTCAAGGGGCAGCCCGACAGCCTCCGCAAACCTCGCGACAGCAGCTTCGCGTCCTGAGGTGAAATGCTCTGTGTTGATGCCGATATCCCTGAGAAGCCGGTCCATCCCACGACCGGTGTGCAACATGGCCAGCCGGTCGGAATACGACAGGAGCGTCTCTTCAGGATGGAAAGGGAGAACTGGCCAGAGACTCATCACTGTCCCCATCCGATGGCGTTCAGCTCTGCCTTCACAACATTCCAATCGGCTGCATGAAACGGTGTCATATCGAGCCCGGACTTGGATTTCTTGAACACGCGCTCGGCGTTTTCAAGAGTGATTGCAGCGCACTTCCGCGTGATTGCCGCGCGCAAAATTTCCTTGCCCAGTTCAACGCTCTTTCCGACCTGACCGTACTCGGCAAAGAGTATGCGTTCAGGAAGCGCATCTTCTGCATCGACATGCACTCCGAGGGTGTTCGCGGATTTCAAGAAGTTCCTGCCGAACATTGCTGCACTCTTGCTCCCGGTGCGGATTCTCGAGAGAGGAAGCTCGTTGAAGCGCCGCATGGTTTCGCCGGTAGGTTCCGCCAGTATCGCATTCTTCAAACCAGGGACGCCTGAGATGATGAGCGCCACGCGATGCTCCGACTGCATGATGTGTTTCAGCGCTTGAATGGCCGCAGGAATGTCACGACCGGGGCCCGAACGGAGAATATGATGACACTCATCAATCACCAGTGTCTTGATGCCGACCAGCCCGAAACGATGTCGCGCGATTTCCCATGCATCTGCAGCCCGGAGCTTTGCATCCACCTTCGTGTAGCCCGTCTTTGCGAGGATGATCTCGGCCAGCTTCTTGATCGTTGCTTCCGGCGGCACCGTGATAAATAGCGTATTGCCACCTTGATCGATCTTGAATTCGGTCAAGACAGCGTCTGCGCGCAAGGCGCGCATCAAGAGCGCCGTCTTACCATTGCCAGAGGCCCCAAGGACCATAAGCCCCCTGGTCTCACGAGTTAGGGGGTCGAGCCGAGGCTGTGCCGTCCTTTGTCCATCATCATCGACTTCGAAAATGTCATGCAAATGGTCGTCAAGGTTTTCTTCCTCGCCGAACTTCCAGTATCGGTTTTCCAGCCATTGTAGCTTTTCGGTGATGGTCACCGGGTGAGTTGTCGTCATGTCGTTCATGTCTACTCCATTGAATCTTCTTCTTGATCATCGCTTCCACGGTCGAGACCGACGTGTTCGGACGCGTTTTCGCGGATGTGCTGTTCGGCTTCGACATCCACCTCGGTGTCGATGTCTGCTAAAAGTTCGCTGTAGGATCCTGCAGCGTGACGGCGCTCGGCGGTATCTGCGTGCCGCATGAATCGCTGAACATCCTTTGTGAGTTCAGCGGGTGTCTTTGGCAGGGAGATCAATCCCATCAACTGCTTTAAGCGAGCGGATTCCTTGTTTGCTGCGTTGAGAAAATCACGTCGCCCTATGCGCTCTTCATCATCGGTAACGGCAAGCTCTTGGAGCCAAACCCTCAAATCAGTGTCGGTCTTACCGATCCATCTGTCTTCGCATGCTGGCACGGTCGTCCAAGGACCGTCATCACACCGCACACTGATTGTTCCGACGTCGCCGTCCCACCGGAGAATGTCGAAGTATTCGGCATTCGAATCCAGAAACTTTTCCATAAGGGCATCCGCCTGGTAGTCGATATTGGCCACTCGAAGCCCTTGACGGGTGAGCTTACGCCGCGCACGAACACCGAATGCTTCACGCATTTCTTCGCTGGTCAGCGAGCGCGGTTCACATTCCCTCGTCGCCCGCTCCCACGCCTGGTTAGGGGACATGCCCAAAGCAGAATGGGTTCGGGTGTGATAGGCGTCGACAGTCCACCGCACGAGCCAGACGAGAAAAGCTTCGAGAGTCAGCGTCGCACGATTGGCAGGATCATTATCACCGCGTTCAACCACGTTGCTGAATGCACGCCCTGAGAACCTGAGCAGCAGATCGTTGTGGATCGTCCGAAAGACACGTTCAATGTACGGTTTCAGCCATGGCTTGCCCGCAGGTGCGCCGAGGTTGGTAATCCCAAGGCTGGCAAGCACGTCATAGGCATCATCTGTGATGTAAGCGGCGCCGCGATCGAGTACGATAGTCTCAGGCGCCCCGCACATCGGCCAGCCAAACTTGGCGCCTGCCGCGTCAGCGATCGGATTCTTGTCCGTGTAGATCATTTCAAGCGTGTGCCTGAGCGGATTTTCAATGCCCTCAGGCACAATCTGCAGGGCGAGGAAGCAACGTGTGTGAACATCAAGGGCAGCCGACAACGTGACGCGCCGTGCCTTGCCGTCCAATTGTAGGACCTGCATGATCGACGTTGGCAAATGATCGAAAAGCCCGGTGCTTTGCATCAGTACGAACAGATCGACAGTGTATTCGTCGATCTCAACGCGCTGCAATGCGCGCGAGGTCTCGATGCCCATGCCAAGTGTGTGCAGGTCTTTGTATGCCTTGTTCCAGCCGCTCTTCCGGATCTTGTGATCTAGCGGGGCGTGCTCCTTTATTAGGCTAAGGATATAGTCGTACCCAACCTTATTCATCTTTGCCGCGGGTACGGGCAACCGCTCGCGCTGCTCGTTTTCCGCATCTATTGCGGCCTGAACGCTTTCCACCATGGATTTGATGGTTGCCCGTTCCTGATCCCATAGAATGTTGAGAACACTAACAATAAATGCGTCCGTCGCGTCGTCATGGCGTTTGTAGTTGCCACAGTTTCGATACTTATCGAAAAGACCGTCATCGCCATCAGCCTGCCACTGCCAGTACCAATTCCACATTGTCTGTCCGGATTTAAACCCTTGGTGGAACTCGACGACCCTATCGGTTTCTGTACTGGCTTTCTGAGTTCTGGCCCCACCGCGCTTGTTCTGACGCCGTGATTGCGCAGCTAAGTACTCGCTGTATCGCGTCATTCCCTTTGCGACGATCCGATTAATATTCCTGCAGAAGTCGTCGCGGACGAGCTTGAGGTCCCCACTGTCGAGCATGTCTTGGATTGCGAGAACAAATTGTTTCCTGAACCGCTGACGCGCGATCTCAGTCGGGAGGCGCTCGCTGCGCCGGGGCCTGCTTTGACACACAGACTTGGACAGCGGCCGACGTAGAATCTTCAGGGTGCCATATTTGTTCTCGTTGGCAATGAGTTCGAAGGGTGCGACCGAAGTGTTACTTTCGTGGCATTCACCCGTATCTGGGTCGATCCACGGCTCCCAAAAAATCAGATACCCCTCTGAACGCTTCTCGAGAACGCGCCCTTTACGGATGCCGATCGCAAACTCGCAATCCTTTTCTAGAAGAACTTTGACCTTTTTCCTTAACGCAGCCGACATTATGCAACCCTCGCGCGTTCTATCAGGGTTTTGCCCCGGATTTCTTCAGGGACGAACAGGCGCGCATGCCCCGCCCGGATGGCTCTTACAACGCTGAAAAAGCCCCCGCCGTAAACGCCGATGTCCGAAAGGAACTGGTTGATCGAAACCGGCCCATCGAGGTCATTCAGTGCCTCCAGAATGACGGCATCAAAAACGGGATCGGGCTTCCGAGCCGCATGGTAGAGTTCCGCATTATGTAATTCGACAGGGTTGATGTTACGTTCAGTGACCGTTGCCACCACGTCGCAGATATTCCCCACCGCAGCGGCCCTCACAGAGTCGATCACCTGTTGATAGACAAAGGTTTTGGCGATCCGTTCCGGTTTCACGGAAATGCAGATCCGTTGCCCGCCCTTTGTCGTGTAGCGGAAATCGAAAAAGTGGCTACTGGCCCTTCCAGTAGGGTGCGTGAAGGGCAAAGGTGCCAGTTGTTCTTCGAGGTCAGCGAAATCGTCTCGATAAATCAAACAGATCGCGACCTTGAATTCCGTGTAGCTTCCAAAGCCGAGACGTTGGGGGCGACCGTTGATATTGTCGTAGACCAGTTCTCCAACGAAGTGTCCTTTGGAGGACTTCACAATTTTTCGTACAGCCCGGCTCTTCGCCGGTGTTTTCCTGAAATGTCGTTTGGTTTTAGACATGACTTCTCCATCACCTGCCGGTCATGGCAGGCGTCCTTTGGGTTGCGTTAAGTAACAGACCTGTTCTCTTCGCTGCCGGTCAGGCTGTGACTGCGAACGAGTGAAGAGCGGCAGTTTCTGCCTTGGCTATGCGAGCTTCCTTCCGTGCGGCGGGGATCTGTCTCCGTTTCCGGACCAGGTTCGAATCCCCTTAAGGAAGTGAAACGCACACATCGTGCGGTAGCCAAAATCTGGCTGAGTTGTATTTGCATCCATGCGCGATCTCTCCTTTTTCAAGCGCAAGTCGACAGGTCCGGCGCAAGGACTGCGCCGGGAGTGTTTTTGCGTCGAGGCGAGGAAACCCTTGCGCGCCGTTTCGGCGCTGCTAGAGTTGTTGTTGCTAATAAGGCGGGTTTTCCCGTCTCGACTCAGCCCGGCCTTTGGCCGGGTTTTTCTTTTGCTTTTATCTTTGCTCCTTGTCTCGGGGCTCACCGTCTAATGATCGATGCTCCTAATATTCACCCGTCTTGTGAAAAACCCGAATCTAAAAATTCACTTGTCCACATTTTTTTCTTGCGGCGCTGAAGCTTTCGGCACGGAGAATGCTTGCAGCTCCCGCGAAGATTCGTCAACACATTGATAACTTTGTGAAAAATAATGATGTCACGCTTTTCGCAGGAGACTGGGAACGTGGATTATTCCGCGCTTTCTGAGGCATTGAGGACGGCAGAAGACGAAGTTTTCGCCTCCCGTTGCACGCATTCGAAAAGATAACGTTGCGTCACCCTGCGCTTTTTTTTCGAGGAAGTCAGTAGATGGTCTGCGTTTGTACCCACTCGAGCAGAGCACAGCGCTTTTACCCCGGCAACGACAGGGCAGCGGACGAAGCTGCCATCCATCAATTTAGGGAATGGCTGTTTTGCTTTTGGAAGGCTTGGATCGTGCTTTCGACTGGCTTAGCCTAATTCCATGGGTCAGGTTACGTCTCTCTTTGCTCGAAAGGTCGTCGGCGTTGTAGATAATGCTGTTGATGCCAGCGCAGTGCTGGCATCCGTTGGCGTTGATGCGGATGGCGCATGGGATCCTAAGCACATGCTCGACGAAGATGACTACTACGGCATGATCGAGTTGATGGCCGAGCAGATGGACATAACGCATTTGCCATTGATCGTTGGTGACGCGATGCGACCGGACGAATACGGTGCCCTCGGCCTTGCTTGGAAATCCGCGCCTAATCTTCTTGGCTCGTTTTCCCGTGTGGCGCGATACGGGCGCCTCTGGAGCAGCTTCACTAAATACGAACTGGAGGAGGCGGACGAAGGCATGCTTTTTGTTGAGCACCGAGAGGGTATACGTCGTCTCGGAATGCGCATCTCGATAGAGGCTGATCTTGCCAGTGGCGTTTCGCTCAGTCGGCAGGTGTCGCCGAGACCGTTTGCTCCGATCGAGGTTTATTTCAAACATGCGGCGCCCAAAACGATCGAACACCACGAAGCTTATTTCGGCTGTCCCGTTCATTTCGGAGCAGACAAGGATGCGATGCTGCTCTCTCGTCAGTCTGTTTCCGATCCCAATGTCCTAGGGGATGAGGGGATCACGCGATTTCTTGTCTCCCATCTCGATCAGGAACTGGCGCAGATCGATTACACACCTGCTTTGCAAACGCAGACAAAGGATGAAATTGCGCGCGCGCTTAGCGAAGGTCTGCCCAAGATGGCAGATATCGGGCGCAGGCTGGGCCTGAGCGCCCGGTCGTTTCACCGGCGTCTCGCGGAACAGGGGCTCAGCTTTCAGACTTTGACAGAGGAAACCCGCCGCGAAATCGCCACAGCCATGCTGCAGGAAGAACGCTACGCGCTGTCCGAGATTGCATTTCTCACCGGGTATTCCGAGCAAAGCGCCTTCAACCGCGCTTTCAAACGGTGGATGGGTGTGACGCCGGCAACCTATCGGAAGTCTCTCAAATAAGGTTCCCTCCATCCACGGTATTGGCCGCGAATGTCAAAACCGTGGCAAGCGCAGTCAAGACCGGCACCTCCTAGTTTTTCTAAACCGTGGTCATCAACTTGAACCAAGGAGACCTAAAATGACCGCACTTATCGTTGCACGCTTCGACGTAAAAAATGCCGAAAAAATGAACGCCTATGCCACCGCGGCGGGCCCGACCGTGTTGGCTCACGGTGGCGAGTTCGTCGCCATGGGCGAAAAGGTTGGCGCGCTGGTTGGGGAAGAAGAAAAGCAATCCGTTGCCATGGTTCGCTTTCCGGATGTCGCATCGGCCAAGACATGGTTTGCCTCGCCGGAGTACACGGCCTGCAAATCTCTTCGAGAAGAAGCCGCGGAGATGCAATTCACGCTCTATGAGACAGACTAAGCATCCCAGTACACTGTGACCTAAAAGAGCGGCGTTGGGCATTCCAGCGCCGCTGTTCGTTTTGCGGTGTGATCCGACGCGACATCGGGTTGGCAGCAGATGTCAAAACCTTGGCAAGCGCGGTCAATACCCGAGACCGTCCGTCTTTCTAAACCTTGGTCATCAACTTGAACCAAGGAGACAGAATATGACTGACCAACCCATCCTCGTTATCGGCGCCACCGGCAAGACCGGTTCCCGCGTCGTCAGCAAGCTCGAAGCCAAAGGTGTCACTGTCCGGCGCGGTGCCCGGCGGTCCGAGACCCCGTTTGATTGGGAAGACCCGGCAAGCTGGGCACCAGCAGTAAGCGGAGTTTCAAAGGCCTATGTTACCTACTTCCCAGATCTTGCTTTCCCCGGCGCAGTCGAGAAACTAGAGGCCTTTACCAAGGTTGCCGTCGAAAGCGGACTACAACACATTGTCCTCCTTTCCGGTCGCGGCGAACACTTCGCCAGCATGGGCGAAGACATCGTCCGCAATTCTGGCCTGCCCTTCACCATCGTGCGGGCGGCGTGGTTCGCTCAGAACTTCAGCGAAGGCTATCTGCGTGACCCGATCCTCGGCGGCGTGCTGCCGATGCCTGGCGGTGATATGCGTGAACCGATCATCGACATTGACGACATCGCCGACGTGGTGGTCGCGGCCCTGACCGAAGAGGGCCATATTGGCGAACGCTACGAAGTCACTGGCCCGCGCCTGATGACATTCGCCGAAATGGCCGAGGTGCTGTCCACGACGCTGGATCGCCACATTCAGCATATTCCGATCACCTTCGAGGAGTTCCATGCCAATGTCGCGGCCTCCGGCGATGATTTCGTCGCCGATGTTTTTACCCAAATCGCTCGAGAGACACTGGATGGCCGGAACGCCTATACGGCAGACGGTGTCGAGCGCGCCTTGGGTCGCAAACCGCGAGACTTCGCAGAGTTTGCACAGACCGCCATGGCCGCAGACGCTTGGTCTGCCGCTGCCTGACCCTCTCAACATGCGGCAGGAGGCAGGGCTTTCCTGCCGCATCACCCTCATCAGGAGTTCCGAAAATGTCGACTGCCTTCTTCTTTCTCATGCAGTTCGCAATCATCGCTTATGCCCTCGTGGGCGGTGTGTTTCTCGCCTTTTCCGACTTCATAATGCGGTCTCTCGCATTGACAGGCGGCCATGGCGGCGTCGAGGCCATGCAGGTCATCAACCGCGAGGTCTTTCGCTGGGTGTTCATGGCGCTATTCCTCGGCATGGCGGCGGTTTCGGTGATCGTTGCAGGCTATGGAGCCTTTGGCCTCTCGGGCCCCGTGGGCACGCTGATCATGATGGCTGGGCTGGTCTATCTCATCGGCTGTTTCGGCGTCACCGTCTTCTTCAACGTTCCCATGAACGAGGCCCTCGCGGGTATGGAAATGTCATTGGACACCACACGTGACTACTGGCTCCAGACCTATATCCCTCGATGGACGTTCTGGAACTCGGTGCGGACCTTCGCCAGTGCTGTTTCCGCTGCGCAGCTTCTCTTCGGACTTCTCTGGATGACCCAGAGCTGTTGAATTCTGCGAGGAATTGACCCAGTTTTCCGAAACGCCGCAACCCACTGGAATCAAGAATTCCGTTTACTTTTCATAAGATTATCATGTTTCAGAGGGGGCAGCACCAAATGAAAAATTGGGTCAATCCAACACGAAAATCAACACCAATGGTTGGAGGATCGCTGTATCGCCCTTTGGGCCGAGACACAGCACCGAGAGTTGCTGGGAACGATTGCCGATACTTGGAAGGCAAAGAAGCCTACGCTCATGGCGCTGCCACCGGCCTTCGATGGATTTGTCGAGCACAGCAAACGGGTATCCCCGACCTCCCTGGTCATAGCCGGCGGCCTCGACCACCTTGAGGCGCGAGGCAACGGCAATCTCGCGGTCAAGCGCCTCGATGGCCCGGTCGATTTCCGCAACGCTGCGATAGTCCACCGTCTTTCCGTCGTAACTGACACGCGCCACGCCTGAGGCACGCTGAACAGCCAAGGTCTCGCGGCGACTATGGAGTTCCGTCAATGTCGGCATCTGAAATTGACCTGACTTGGGAATATGTTTCATTGAGCCAACCGAATCCCGAGTGAGGGCAAAAGCATGACCCCGACCGAAATCATGCGCGATCTCGCGCGCGACGACATTTTTCCGAAAACCGCCATGGCCGAGGCAGGCACACGGCGCGAAGAAATGGCGCCAGTCTTCATCGATCTCGTAGCCCGCCTCGCACATCAGCGTATCCCGGCGATGAAAGACGCCGATCTGATGGCTTTGATTCCGATCTTCCACATGCTGGGCGAATGGCAGGATCCGCGTGCCTATCGCCCTTTGGTTCAGATACTCCGTCGCCCAACAAAGGTCATCGACCATCTCTTAGGGGACGCTGTCACCGAAACGAGCTTTCGCGTTGTCGCTGGAACATTTGACGGTGACTTGCAGCCCGTGTTCGACGCGATCGAGGACAGGAAGGCTGACGAGTTCGCGCGGTCTTCGCTGATCAGCGCCCTCGTCTTGATCGCACAACAGCACCCCGCTCAACGCCACATGATCGAGGATTACTTCCGGACCTTTCGCCAGCGCTGCCCCAAGGCACCCACGGACGTGCTGACCGGCTGGATGGACGCCATTGCCACCCTCGGGCTCGAGGACATGTCGGAGCCCGTGCGCGAGATTTTTGATCAGGGCCTGATCCCGAAAGAGTATTGCGATTTCGGGCATTTCCTTGAGGATATGGAAGCCACTCTCAACGAAGATGTTTCTCCCGCAAACCGTCGTTACCAGAATGCTCTGATCACCAATGCCATCGATGAGCTGTCGAAATGGCACTGTTATACTGATGCGTTTCTTGCCCAGCAGAAGACCCGCAAAGTTGACAACGCCTTGCGCGTGGCCCCCTGGACAGAGGCCCTCACAAAGACACCTGACAAACTTGGACGCAACGACCCTTGTCCCTGCGGCAGCGGCAAGAAGTTCAAGAAATGCTGTCTGCATTGAACCGGCCAGGCAAAAATGACCCTGCGTTTCCAGACCCTTCACCTCATGTAACTTGAGTGCACGGTGCAGGGCGGTGTCACTGGTTCGCAATGGGGATAGTTGCGGAGCGGATGGGTCTGACGTCCAACCTTCTTCACATTTCAAGACGACGTTTTTGTGTTGCAAAGCGGGTCTCTAGCTCGGTCAGCCAGTGGCTCCGACCATGGCTTCATCGCCGATAAGTAATCGTCGGATGCGATCAAGTATGTTTTCACTGTTCGCCACGTCTATGCTGGCGGTCTCAAGGATTGTGGCATGGCCGACGATGCGATGGCGGGCGTGAACAACGTCTTCGGTTCCGAGGCCGGGGTGATGGGGATAGAGCAGCGTCAATCGCGGCGCGTGGTACAGCTGCGCATAGGCCATCATCTGATACACGTCGGCCTGCGAGACGCCTTGCTTCGGATCATCGATGCGCGAGGATATCCGCTTCCACTTGGTATCGATGACGTGGGTTACCGTACCACCACTGCGGATTAGGATGTCGGGCTTGGTCTGGAACAGCCCGCGTTCGCTGTCCTGCGTGCTGAGGCAGAACAGGCGTCCACCTTGGAGCGAAACGATAAGTCCAGTTCCCGCCACTGCGCGAGCGATCAGCCGTCCGACATATTCTTCGAACAGTGCGTTCATCTCGAACAGCATCGCGGTGCCCTCACCCGTTCCGCCTGTCGTCGTCTGGTAGCGGTCATGCAGGAAGAGACGCGCCATGGCGAACAGCTCTCGCCAGGACCGGTTGGTCCGATCGATGACGACCTCGTCCCATCGCAGGGCTGGGACCGGAACGTCGGCGATTTCAGCATAGACAAACGCCAGCTCGCGCAGGCGCTTCTGGTTGACGCTGCGCCGCGAGAGGCGAAACAGGTGAATCACTGCCGCCTTCATGATCCTGTTGAGCGGCGTGTCTTCCGAGAGAAGATCGAAACGGCAGGCGAGACGTGAAGGATTGACCGCATGTCGGGTGAACTGACGGTTCACATCGAGCTGGCCACGCAAAGTCGGCAAGTCTTCTTCCTGCCCGACATAACGGCGCGGCATGCCCTTGCGAAGGGTTTCGGTCAGCTTGTCGCAAAAGATACGGATCAAGATTTCCAGGAGCGTTTCGCGCTGCCAGGCGAGATCGGTAATGACACCGAGGTCAATCTTGAGATCAAGCGCTAAGGCAAGCATATGCACCAAGCGTTTCCGGATCGCGGCATTGTCGTGATCGGGTGTTGCACCGGGCGCCACATCGATCTTTGGCAGGATCTCCAGGCTTGCATCGCCCGATGCCAGAATCCCGACCACGCCGCGGGCACGCAACGCGTTCCTGCCATGCTCGAGCACCCCACTGCCGCCGCGTCCGGCGAAAGCCGAGCGTGCCGCCAGCCCCGCAAGTCGGTCGGCATGGTGCACCGTGATCTGACCCTTGGCCTCGCCGTAGGCGAGCTTTTCCCACTCACGAACCGTGTAGGCGGGCATCAGGCTGCGAAGTCCGAGAAATCAAAGCTGGTCTTTACGCTCCAACGCCGCTTGTCCCCGCCCAGATCTTCATTGGCGAAGCCGACTGGCGCTGCCAACCGTATGGATTCGAGAAAACGGGCGCCGTTGGCACCATCACCATCGCCGAGCACCGCAGCAACCTTTGACCAGTCTTCGTAAAAGTACTCCGCCAGAAGCGGGATGACCTTGTGGCGCATGACATCCTCCACATCAGCGCGGGTCGTGCAACCTGTGAAGTAAGCATGGCCGATCTGGTGTTCCCGATCGAAAAGATACTCGATCCGCTCGTTGAGGGTGCGCAGAAGCTTGCACAGATCGACCCCTTCGAGATTCGCGGCATCAAGCTGCCGCGCCGCCAGCGCCCGCCGCAGTTCTTCAACGTCGGGCATCAGCTCGCGGAAGGTAAACCGGCGACGCAAGGCGGTATCGAGCAGCGCAATCGAACGGTCCGCGGTGTTCATTGTGCCGATAATGTGCAGGTTGGCCGGCACGCCGAAACTCGTCCCGGAATAGGGAAGCCGAACTCTGACTTCGTTTTCGCAACCGAGCCGCTTGTCAATTTCGAGCAGCGTGATCAGCTCGCCAAAGACTTTGGAGATATTGGCCCGGTTGATCTCGTCGATGATGAGGACGTGCGGCCGCGCACTGGCCACCGGCCGCTCGGCATTGGGATCGATCACCACCGATTCCAGCGCATCCCAATCGATCTTGTTCGGATCGAGGCGATAGGCCGACTGACGGCGGAAGTTCCGGGCGTAGAAAGGTGCGCGCTCCGCTCCGTTGTCGTCCCGCCAGATCCATTCAACGCTGCGACGATGCGAATGGAAGTCGGCGTCAGCATCAAAATAATACTCGCCACTCACGCGTCCGAAGGCGCGATAACTGTCACGGCCGTCGGAGATGACCACATAGTCGCCGACCTGAAGGCCGGACCGAAACGCGAAGATCATTTCGATATTTGGATCTTTGCCGGATGCATCGGGATCCTTTTGGTCGTTCCACGCCTTTCGGATTTCTTCGAAATCGTCGAACCGCTCGTCCGACCAGTCGATATCACCGCCCCAGCCGAGATGGATCAATCCGCCATCGAGGCCTTCGCGAATTCGGCTTTCCTGGCTACCGCGCTGACCGAGAGCAATCTTGTAGATTGGGCGCGAACGGTCGAGCCGCTTTGCCGGCGCATCGCCTGTGTCGAGTCGTGCCCTCTCGCTGATGATCTTGAATACGCCGGCATGGGGCTTGAGGCTGAAACCGCCGGAAGTGCCGGCACCCTCGTCGTCACCTTCCTGTTCGCTCCCTGTCGTCGGCCGAAGCCCTTCAACAAAATCCTCATAGGAAAATGACTGGTGGAACGTCACGAACTCGATCCGACCTTCACCAGCAAGGCGGCGGTACTCGGTCATCAGGGCATCGCGGTCATGGCGCAAAGGCTCCGCCGCGTTCCCGCCCAAGCAAAGGCGCACCGCCTCCCAAGCCGTGGCGTAGGTTTTCCCGGTTCCCGGCGGGCCGTAGAGGATGAGATTGCTGGCGGTGGGCATTGCCGTCATGGGTTCAAAGGTCATGGGTTCGTGCCCTTCCGCCGAGGCGAGCTTATAGGTGAAGACGGTGGAACTGCTGGGATTTGGCAGGGTGTGCGTCGGGGGCGGAACCTCCGCGAGCTTCTGGAACTCCTCGCTCCCGAGCGCGCTACAAATCGCCGGATGCCGATCGTGCAGACCGATGTCGTGGCCGAGATCGCCTGCTCGTATGGCAACTTCTGCTTCGCCGTTCTCGCGAGCCAGTTCGATATAGTAGTTGCGCGCGCACAGGCGGATGCGGTCGGCACCCGAGATTAGATGCTTTCGTTCCGGCGGCGGAGTGACCGGCGCGCCATCTGCATCGACAATGATGTAACCGGCGTTGTGAAGGAAAGACGCTGCGCTTTTCGTCGTGCTCCAACCGCCATTGAGGTCATCGACCTTCTGGACGAACCCGACGATCGGCTTGGAGGGGTAGACCCGGTTTGGCCGCTCGCGTGTCGAGCGCACCCAGTAATCGCGCGACTCGCCGAAGGCGTCGAAAATCGCGGCGTGCTCGCCCGATTGGCGATAGCTATCGTAGGCGTCCATCGCCGCCTCGATCGCTTCGCGCGAAAAGGATGCCGCGTCCTCTTCCTTATAATTGTGGACGACCCACAGTGCGCCTTGCACATCGATCATGTCGCGTGGCGCCAGCCCCTGAGCCTCGAAAGCGCTGCGGACCGCCTTCATGAAGCGCCATTCGTCACGATAGGTTTCAGCCATCGACGAGTGATCGGGGAACCGGCTGCCCACAGCTTGCAGCCATAGATCCTGACGTACGGAATGACGGATATAGATGCCCTCGTTAGGGGCGAGATGCAGTAGCAGGAATTCGCCGATCTGACGGGCCGGATCGGGCTTACCGTTCGGGACAGCCGCAATCCAGGCGTTGACAAAGGCCTCCAGCGCCAAGGCGTGACCGTCGGCTGTGCCAAGCGCGGCATCAACGAGCTTGCGCAAGGCGGGCCAGAGCTTTTCACGATCCGCATCACCCTTTGGCGACATCGGCCAATAGGCGCGCCATTGCAGCAGATTGCTTTTGGCGAGCGCGGTGTTTACGGCAGCGGCGAGATCCTGATCGGATCCGGGTTGCGTGATTGCTGCCTTGAGCTCGGCTGCAATCTCAAGCTTATAGGTTCGCTCCGCCTCGTCGAAATGCGGATCGGGCCGGTCAAAGCGATCCAGGGCGGGAAAGAAATGGCGAAGGCGCTCGATCCAGCGCGTGATCTCCGCCGGATTCAGAACCAACACATCTTCAGAATTTAACAATGCCTCGAGCAGTCGGCGCAGTGCTTCGGCATTATCGATCCGCACGAAAATGCAATCAGCATCGCCAAAGGACCAGTCTCGGCTCAGGGCCGAATGCCGCCCACCATCCTTCATGCCGCTCTGATAGGACCGCAGCTCGCTGGCAAAGCCGCTCGCCTCGACGCGATCGCGCCACTTTGCATGAAGAAAGATGTTGGCCGGATTCTGTATTTCCCACAGCAGGCGCTCACCTGCGCCAAATTCAAAGGACACCATTTTCTTGGTGACACCGCCGCCCAGGTGCAGGCCCGAGCCGCGCAGCACGTCGGAAAGAGCCCGGCGCAGCGGTAGGGGCCGGTCGCGCTCATTTTCATCGAGGCGTGCCTCGAGACTATCCCACATTCAAAAATCTCCAAATTCAGGTAATGCGCAGAGCGCGTTCACCAGTCGCATCTGCTCGACTGTCTCGCATTTCGCCGAGCTATGCCCGAAAGTTGGTGACGGCGTGATCAGGCGGCACTTTGAAGTTGCTTGATCCCGTCCTTGAATTCAATCCCTTCGATGATTTCGGGCATGCGGTTGGCACCATCGAGTTTGCGCCATTTTGTCTGGGCTGACATCATCAGCTTGAAGGCCATGGCGAGCCCGGTTTTACGGCTGAGGCACCCCTTGGTTTTACCAGTGCGATGCCGCACCGTGGCGAAGGTGCTTTCGATGGGATTGGTTGTGCGGATGTGCTTCCAATGTTCAGCGGGGAAGTCATAGAATGCCAAGAGCACGTCGCGGTCTTTGGTCAATTTAGCGACGGCCTTGTCGTATTTTACGCCGTAGGTTGTGACGAAGAAGTCGAAGGCCGCCTCGGCATCCACGCGGGTTTCGGCCTGCCAAATATCGTGCAGATGACCTTTGGCTTTGGCCTGAACGGACTTCGGCATCGCGTTCAGAACATTGCCGGTCTTGTGGAACCAGCAGCGCTGTTCTTTCGTGGCACCAAAGACCTCGCGTAGCGCATGCCAGAACCCCAAAGCACCGTCACCAATGGCAAGGTCAGGCGCGTGGGTGAGCCCGCGTCGTTGCAGATCAAGCAGCAGTTCTCGCCAACTTTGGGTGCTTTCGCGGTAGCCATCAGCAAGGCCGATGATTTCCTTTCGACCCCATTCATCCGCGCCGATCAACACCAGGACACATTGTTTTTCTTCAGCCATTCGTGGGCGGAAGTAGACACCATCAGCCCAGATGTAGA
>NZ_SMZO01000062.1 GCF_004358675.1 Meridianimarinicoccus aquatilis
ATGGCAAAGGCAAAGTTTGAACGGAACAAGCCGCACGTGAACATCGGCACGATCGGCCATGTTGACCACGGCAAGACGACTCTGACGGCGGCGATCACGAAGTATTTCGGTGATTTCAAAGCGTACGACCAGATTGACGGCGCGCCCGAAGAGAAGGCTCGTGGGATCACGATCTCGACCGCGCACGTGGAATACGAGACCGAGAACCGCCACTACGCACACGTCGACTGCCCCGGCCACGCTGACTATGTGAAGAACATGATCACCGGTGCGGCGCAGATGGACGGCGCGATTCTGGTTGTGAACGCAGCTGATGGCCCGATGCCGCAGACCCGCGAGCACATCCTGCTGGGTCGCCAGGTTGGTATCCCGACCATGGTCGTCTACATGAACAAAGTTGACCAGGTTGACGACGAAGAGCTTCTTGAACTCGTCGAGATGGAAATCCGCGAACTGCTGAGCAGCTATGAGTACCCGGGCGACGACATTCCCGTGATCCCAGGCTCCGCTCTGGCAGCGATGGAAGGCCGTGACAACGAGATCGGCGAAGAGTCCATCAAGAAGCTGATGGCTGCCGTTGACGAATGGATCCCGACACCTGAGCGTGCGGTTGACCAGCCGTTCCTGATGCCGATCGAAGACGTGTTCTCGATCTCTGGCCGCGGGACTGTTGTGACCGGCCGTGTTGAGCGTGGCGTGATCAACGTTGGCGACGAAATTGAAATCGTCGGCATCCGCGACACCAAGAAAACGACCTGCACAGGCGTTGAAATGTTCCGCAAGCTGCTGGATCGCGGTGAAGCAGGCGACAACATCGGCGCATTGCTGCGCGGTGTGGACCGTGAAGGCGTTGAGCGCGGCCAGGTGCTGTGTAAGCCGGGTTCGGTAAAGCCGCACACCAAGTTCGAGGCAGAAGCTTACATCCTGACCAAAGACGAGGGTGGCCGTCACACCCCGTTCTTCGCCAACTATCGCCCGCAGTTCTACTTCCGCACGACGGACGTGACCGGCACGGTGACATTGGCTGAAGGTACGGAAATGGTAATGCCGGGCGACAACGTCAGCTTCGCAGTTGAGCTGATCGCACCGATCGCCATGGAAGAGAAACTTCGCTTCGCGATCCGCGAAGGCGGCCGCACCGTTGGCGCGGGCGTGGTTTCGAAAATCCTCGACTAATCAGACCTTCGGGAATGAAATAAATTGGGCGCCCTAGGGCGCCCTTTTCTGTGCGTTGGCCGCAGCCTCATTTGCCGTCGAGAAGACGCTCGATCTTGCTGCGGTCGGTTGCGGTCATACCGCTTTCCATAACACCTTTGATCTCGGCAACCTGGCCCAAGGTCAGGTTTTCAACGTTGGACGTGTCAAACCCTTCGACACGCAGGGCATTGACGACTGACTGGGTCAGCATGTCGAGTTCCTGTTCCATTGCTTGGCTGGCCGGGGCGAGAATGGTCAGGCTGAGTGCGGCGACGGTTGCGATGGTTGCGATAGGGTTTTTCATGGGTCTTCTCCAGAACTGTGTTTTGCTGTCCTGCCTCCCTCTCGAAGGCCGGTGAAGGCGTTTTGCCACGTGCGGTGAAAACACGTAACTTACGGAAAAGAGATGAAATATTTCGTTCCGACCAACGGGTTTGTGATTTGCCGACGAGGATCGAGAGCGCAGCGTGTGACCTGTGAAATCAGCTCGCACATTTCCCCTTGTTCTGTGAGGTATTGGATCGCGGGTCGGTGCGCGTGAGTGTGCTTCCTGTGATCACTCACACCTTTGCGATGAATTTTTGAGCATTGTTGCAACCTATGACGTTGGCGTGACACACGACAAACGGCGCTGCTGTGAAATGAGCGGGTGTTTTTGACACGAAAAACCCGGCTCATTGGCCGGGTTTCCAAGGAAATAAACTGATGCAGAGCGTTAAACTGGCCTGAACGTGAGGCTTGTTCCGTTGATGCAGTGAAGAATGCGCCCCTCAACAAGCAAGATGTGACCTAAGTGACTCGCGCACCGCCGACAATGGGCCTCGATCATCGTTGTGTTCGAGTCCTCGGGCATTCCGTATTCGGCTACCGGCCCATCAATGCCGGTCAAGACCGTGTTCTCTTCGCTATGGGCAAAGAAGACCCAACCCTTCTCGACCGGGACTCGCCAAGCCCCGCGATAGATCAATAGATCACATCCCTTGCAACAATAGTCGCCGTCGCGCCGTTCGGTCCAAAGTGGACTGCTTCCCGGCAACTCCGTGCCGCCGCGCCGAAGAATGCGGAACTCGTCGTCAGACAAAATGGAACGCCAGTCTTCGTCGCTGCGCGTGATCTCGAAGCGGAAGCTGTCTGTGGAGGCTGCGGTTGCCCGACGCCCCGTCAGACCTGAGGCGGCCGTAAGTCCGAATGCCGCCAAGAAGCTGCGCCGGGTGGCATTTTGGCAAACAAGACCGTTTCGTGTGTCGCGTTTCATGTGCGTACCTCCTGCATTTGGGATACGCCCGGCCCGCTATCCGCACCACGCAAATGCCCGCGAGCAGTTCATTGCCAAAAATCGCGGGGCTGTGATGTAGATTGGGATGCTGTTTGCGCTTGATGCCGTGCGCGTTTCGCCGTATCCCCGGCGTCGGCATAGGGGTTTAGCTCAGTTGGTAGAGCATCGGTCTCCAAAACCGAGGGTCGTGGGTTCGAGTCCCTCAGCCCCTGCCACTTCCACAAACAGATTAAGTGATCAGATCTAATGGTAGATCGGAAATGTCGCGAAGGCGCTTTCCGTCGATCATCATATCCAGCAAATCCAATGTGTCGTCGCGGTGCTGATCCAGAAGCGCTTGCCGCAATTCATACAGTGCAAAGTGATAGACGCAGTCGATGTCGCCGGTCCCCAGCGCAAGAGAGGCAAGGCGCGCTGGCGCAGGTTCGCCCGTAATGACCGCGATATGGGGCAGGCGGCCCTTGCGGTTCCGGACCAAATTCAGCCCTTCGGATCGCGCATTTTGCGCTCGGTCGCTGCGCAGTGTCCATTTGCAACTAATGGATGCATGCAAAGTCGACATGGCATTATTGCGACTGCGCAGGCTTGTCAGGTTGCCAGCCTTGTCATCAACCAGCGCCTCGTGAGCGTTCAAAACCGTGTCGGGTTCAGGATGCCGCGAGATCACGATGTCGGGCTTGATGATATAGTCTGACCCAAGTGCTGTCGCAATTTCGCGGTTGGCGCGGGCGATCGCTTCAAGCTCGCTGAGGTGTGCATACTGATCGAACCGGGCGATCCCGCCACCTTTACGCACATCAAACTTGCCGGGGCGCAGGTGGTGGAGCCTTGCAAAGCACTGATCCAGAAATTCGGCGCAGACGCTTTCGAAATCTGCCCCGGCGGTTTGCCCTGCAAGTTTGGAAGCCGTTTGGGCCGGGCCAAGTTGATCAAGGATGGCGCTGGCAATGGCGATGCTCGGCTTGCTTGATCTGTCTGCGTTGCTGGGCACACCGCTATCGCTTTGAGTCAGGATCCCGGCAAGTAGCGTCGCGTGAAATGCGCGCCGGGCCTCGGTCAGCCAGGCGTCGCTCATCACGCCACAACCGAGACCGAGCGGCGCTGGGTGATTGCGTGGGCAATTTGGCGGCCCACCGCCGCGGCAACAGGTGGCGGGAAGGCGTTGCCGACCTGCCTGTATGCGGGGGTCTTGCGGCCAGAGAACTGCCAGTCATCGGGAAACCCCTGAAGCCGGGCGACCATACGCACGGTCAGGCGGGGCATGCCCACGAAATCCGTGTCAGGCGCCAGATCGGAAATCCCCATGCCGTCGACGCCAAGCGTCGCCCAAGCCCGTTTGGCGCGGGTGGGGCCAAGGTCGGGGCCACCATGCTTTTTCGATCCCCCGACAACCGTCGGTGCAATATCGTCGGCGCGTGCGGCCCAAGAGTGCGCGCCGGGCCAGCCACGTGCGGCCATGAGGTCCACCAATGTCCGCCCAACGGTCGCTGGGGTCGTTCCGCTGCTCACCGGCCATGAAAACCCGTCGGCCAAGTCGCGCCGAATCGCCACGATCACCACACGGGGGCGCAACTGAGGCACCCCAAAGTCAGACGCGTTAAATAAATGCCAATCGGTGACATACCCCATGCGCGAAAGCTGCCGCTTCAGCTTTTGCCGGTAGTCGGCAAAGACCGCGTCAAGAAAGCCGCGCACGTTCTCGATCATGACCGCACGGGGGCGTGTTTCTTCGATTACGCGCAGTGCGGCCGGGAACAGGTTTCGCTCGTCTGCATGGCCCAGTTGCTTTCCGGCCACGGAAAACGGCGGGCAGGGCAGACCGCCTGCCAACAGTTCGATCCCGGCATAGGCGCGCGCATCAAATTTTGACAGATCCGCCTGATCGCCTTGCATAACGTTCCACTTTGGGCGGTTCAGTAAAAGCGTGTCGCGGCAGTGCTTATCGACTTCCACAAGGGCGGTGTGGTCATATCCTGCCTGTTCCAGCCCAAGAGCCTGCCCCCCGGCGCCAGCACATAATTCAAGAGAGGTCAGTCCTGTCGTCATGGTTTGGTCCATCATTCGCCTGTTTGCCCCGCGTCGAGCCGTGGAGCCACAGCCGCCAACTTGCCCTTCTTGTTCTTATTATGTTCCATGCCACAAACTTACGCCGATGTTAAGCGCTTCTGTACGAGAACTGGCTTGCAAGCGCCTACTTGGTCCCACCCCTTGAAACAGGCGGCCAAAGCGCGTATCTGCCGCCCATCGTGCGAAAGGACAGGTCCATGGCCACCACCAACCCGTTTCAGTTTATCCAACAGGTCCGTACCGAAGTCGGCAAGATCGCTTGGCCAGGCCAACGCGAGGTATTGGTAACAAGCGCGATGGTGCTTGTGATGTCCACTATCACCGCGATCTTCTTCTTTTTCGTAGACTGGGCGATCCGGAGCGGTCTGTCATTTACGCTCAACTCCTTCGGGAGCTGACGGCGCAGGGCTTTTCGCTCTTGTCAAGCGTGGCTTGAGGGTCTAGCACACGCCGGTGTTTCGGGTTCGGGCGTGCAATGATTCGTTGCGCGCCGATTTTTTCTTTCGGACGCAAGCGCGAAAACACAATAATAATGAGGGTCTTATAGACCTACACGGAAATCTGGAAGGCGGCAGTCACAATGGCGAAACGGTGGTATTCGGTAAGCGTTCTCTCGAATTTCGAGAAGAAGATCGCCGAGCAGATCCGCACCGAGGCCGTTGAAAAGGGCCTCGAAGGCGAAATTGACGAAGTTCTGGTCCCTGAAGAAGAGGTGATCGAAATTCGTCGCGGCAAGAAAGTTACCGTGCCGCGTCGCTTCATGCCCGGCTATGTTCTCGTGCGTATGGAAATGACCGATCGCGGGTATCACTTGATCAACTCGATCAACCGCGTCACCGGCTTTTTGGGCCCTCAGGGCAAGCCGCTTCCAATGCGCGATGCCGAAGTGAACCACATCCTGAACCGCGTGCAGGAAGGTGAAGAAGCCCCGCGCACCCTGATCCATTACGAGATCGGCGAGAAGGTGAAGGTCAATGACGGCCCGTTCGAAGATTTCGACGGCATGGTTGAGGAAGTAGATGAAGACAACCAGCGCTTGAAGGTGATGGTGTCGATCTTTGGCCGGGAAACCCCGGTCGAACTGGAATTCACGCAGGTCAGCAAACAGGTCTGATGTGATCTTGCGCGGGAGGTAGGCCGGGCGCGCCCGGAGTGCCGAACCGCGACAACCGAAGCCCGCCTGACGCGTCAGGCGCGGTGTTGAAAGAAGGAGAGGCCACATGGCCAAGAAACTCGTCGGCAAGATGAAGCTGCAGGTGAAAGCCGGGCAAGCGAACCCAAGCCCGCCCGTTGGCCCAGCATTGGGTCAGCGCGGCATCAACATCATGGAATTCTGCAAGGCGTTCAACGCCAAGACGCAGGAACTTGAGCCTGGCGCACCTTGCCCGACCGTGATCAGCTACTATCAGGATAAGTCCTTCACGATGGACATCAAGACGCCCCCAGCGTCCTACTACCTGAAAAAAGCTGCCAAGCTGAAATCCGGTGCAACCAACCCTTCGCGCGAAACCGCTGGGTATGTGACCACAAAGCAAGTGCGTGAGATCGCCGAGACCAAGATGAAAGATCTCAGCGCCAACGATGTGGAAGCTGCAATGAAGATCATCCTGGGCTCTGCCCGGTCGATGGGCATCGAGGTGAAGGGGTAAGTCATGGCCAAGCTTGGTAAACGTATCAAGGCTGCCCGCGCTGAATTCGCAGGCAAAGACGATGTAAGCATCGAAGACGCGGTTGCATTGGTTAAGGACAATGCAAAAGCAAAGTTCGACGAAACCGTTGAGATTGCAATGAATCTCGGTGTTGACCCACGTCACGCAGACCAGATGGTCCGCGGTGTGGTCACTCTGCCCAACGGCACCGGTAAAACCGTTCGCGTCGCCGTTTTTGCACGCGGCCCCAAAGCTGACGAAGCAACCGCCGCAGGCGCGGATGTTGTGGGTGCGGAAGACCTGATGGAAACCATCCAGTCCGGCAAGATCGACTTTGATCGCTGCATCGCGACACCTGACATGATGCCGATTGTTGGTCGTCTTGGGAAAATCCTTGGCCCACGTAACCTGATGCCCAACCCGAAGGTTGGCACGGTGACGATGGATGTCGAGACTGCGATCAAGAACGCCAAAGGCGGCGAAGTGCAGTTCAAGGTCGAAAAGGCCGGTGTTGTGCACGCTGGTATCGGCAAAGCGTCGTTCTCGCCAGAGCAATTGGCCGAGAACATCCGCGCGTTCGTGGATGCCGTTGCAAAGGCCCGTCCGGCTGGTGCAAAGGGTGCTTACATGAAGCGTATCGCCATCAGCTCCACAATGGGGCCGGGCGTAAGCGTCAACGTCGACAGCGCTGCTTCGGCAGCAAACTAAGAATTTGGCGGGGTAACACCCGTCAGATGGCAGGGCTTAGCGGCCCTGTCCTGTCCGAGACGGAGGGTGCATTGCAAACGGGCCGCCAGGTTCCTGATGCAGCGCTTAATTTCCTTCCTGAGATGGGGTCGAGACATTTCTCTGAGGGGCGGTGCATCCGTGCTCTCGGGCGATCTTCTCGGGACCCCGTGTTGAGGACCCGAACGCCGGACACAAGTCCGGCACACGTGAGCCGAGGGGGAGACCCCTCAAACTTGGAGTAAAACTGTGGATAGAGCCCAGAAAGAGAAAGTGGTCGACGAACTCGGCCAGATCTTCGAAAGCTCTGGCGTTGTGGTGGTTTCTCACTACACGGGTCTTACGGTTGCCGAGATGCAGGATCTTCGGGCGCGCATGAGCTCTGCCGGCGGGTCTGTGCGTGTTGCCAAGAACAGGCTCGCCAAGATCGCCCTTGAGGGCAAGCCATGCGCAAGCATCGCTTCGCTTCTGACGGGCATGACCGTGCTTTCCTATTCCGAGGATCCCGTGGCAGCAGCCAAGGTAGCCGAGGAATTCGCCAAGGATAACAAGAAATTCGAAATTCTTGGTGGCGCAATGGGAAGTTCGGCTCTGGACCGGGCTGGTGTCGAAGCTGTGTCGAAAATGCCGTCGCGCGAGGAGCTTATTGCTTCCATCGTCGGCTGCATCGGCGCACCTGCTTCGAACATTGCCGGGGCTATTGGCGCACCTGCTTCGAACATCGCAAGCATTCTTTCGACAATCGAGGAGCGCGGCGAAGCCGCGTGACGCAAGATCCCGTGTGGGAGCGATCCTTCACACGTTGGAACACACCTTTTTTGAGACGGAACAGAGAAAATGGCTGATCTGAAAGCACTCGCCGAATCCATCGTCAACCTGACGTTGCTTGAGGCACAAGAACTGAAAACCATCCTGAAGGATGAGTACGGCATCGAACCCGCAGCTGGCGGCGCCGTAATGATGGCAGGCCCTGCAGACGCTGGTGAAGCGGCTGAAGAGCAAACTGAATTCGACGTGATCCTGAAAAGCGCAGGCGCAGAGAAAATCAAAGTCATCAAAGAAGTACGCGGCATCACCGGTCTTGGCCTGAAAGAAGCCAAAGAGCTGGTCGAAGCTGGCGGCAAAGCAGTCAAGGAGCAGGTCTCCAAGGACGAAGCGGCCGACATCAAAGCGAAACTCGAAGCCGTTGGCGCCGAGATCGAACTGAAGTGATGATGCTGGGCCACTTGGTCCACGCATAGCGTTATTGGCTGGGTCCGGCATAAGCCGGGCTCAGCCGTCCGCGTCTTGGCAAATCCCTTCAAGGGCTTTTCCAGGGGGCGGACCGGTCGGGAGGCACCCCGTGGGAAGGGTGCCGGGCATAGACCGATCCCTTCCATGTTTCAGGAACGCACCCCGTGGCCCCGGCGGTGGATGCGTACCAGCGAAACGAAAGGCAGCGAGACACATGGCGAAAACTTATCTTGGCCAGAAGCGGCTCCGGAAATATTACGGCAAAATCCGCGAAGTTCTAAAAATGCCGAACCTCATCGAGGTTCAGAAATCTTCTTATGACCTTTTTCTTCGGTCTGGCGATAGCGACACCCCCCTTGACGGCGAAGGCATCAAGGGCGTGTTTCAGTCGGTTTTTCCGATCAAGGATTTCAACGAAACAAGCATTCTGGAGTTCGTAAGCTACGAGCTTGAGAAGCCGAAATACGACGTCGAAGAGTGCCAGCAACGCGATATGACCTATGCTGCGCCGCTCAAAGTGACGTTGCGTCTGATCGTGTTTGATATCGACGAAGACACAGGCGCGAAGTCCGTCAAGGACATCAAGGAACAAGACGTGTTCATGGGTGACATGCCGCTCATGACGCCGAACGGTACGTTCATTGTGAACGGCACTGAGCGTGTGATCGTGTCCCAGATGCACCGGAGCCCCGGCGTTTTCTTCGATCACGACAAAGGCAAGACACATTCGTCGGGCAAACTGTTGTTTGCGTGCCGTATCATTCCGTACCGCGGTTCATGGCTTGATTTTGAATTTGATGCCAAGGATCTCGTCTATGCGCGGATCGATCGCCGCCGCAAGCTGCCCGTGACCACGCTGCTCTATGCGCTGGGTCTCGACCAAGAAGGCATCATGGATGCCTATTACGACACCGTTAACTACAGCAAAGACGGCAATCGCGGCTGGGTGACCAAGTTCTTCCCGGAACGGGTTCGCGGCACGCGTCCGACTTATGATCTTGTCGATGCAGGCACAGGGGAAGTGATTGCGGAGGCGGGCCAGAAGGTTACGCCTCGCCAAGTCAAGAAGCTGATCGACGAAGGTGTCGTCCAGAACCTGTTGGTGCCCTTCGACATGATTCTTGGCAAATTCGTGGCCAAAGACATCATCAACGAAGAAACCGGCGCGATCTATGTCGAAGCCGGGGACGAGTTGACCTGGGAAACAGACAAGGATGGCGAAGTGACTGGCGGCTCGTTGAAAGAGCTGTTGGACGCGGGCATTACCGACATTCCTGTCTTGGATATCGACAACATCAACGTCGGTCCCTACATCCGCAACACACTTGCAGTAGACAAGAACATGGGCCGCGATACCGCGCTTATGGACATCTACCGCGTCATGCGTCCGGGTGAGCCGCCAACCGTTGAAGCTGCGAGCAACCTGTTCGACACCTTGTTCTTCGATAGCGAACGCTATGACCTGTCCGCCGTTGGCCGGGTGAAGATGAACATGCGTCTGAACCTGACCGCGGAAGACACGCAGCGCACCCTACGCCGCGAGGACATTGTTGCCTGCATCAAGGCACTGATGGAATTGCGCGACGGCAAAGGCGATATCGACGACATCGACCACCTTGGCAACCGCCGGGTCCGTTCGGTCGGCGAGTTGATGGAAAACCAGTACCGCGTCGGGTTGCTTCGGATGGAGCGCGCGATCAAGGAACGCATGTCTTCCGTTGAAATCGACACGGTGATGCCGCAGGACCTGATCAACGCGAAGCCTGCCGCAGCTGCCGTGCGTGAATTCTTCGGCTCGTCGCAGCTGTCGCAGTTCATGGACCAAACCAACCCGCTGTCGGAAGTTACGCACAAGCGCCGCTTGTCCGCGCTTGGGCCGGGTGGTTTGACCCGCGAGCGCGCTGGCTTCGAAGTGCGCGACGTTCACACCACGCACTATGGCCGGATGTGTCCGATTGAAACGCCGGAAGGGCCGAACATCGGTCTGATCAACTCGCTCGCCACATTTGCGCGTGTCAACAAGTATGGCTTCATCGAAACGCCGTATCGGGTTGTGAAGGACGGTCAGGTCACTGACGAAGTTCATTACATGTCCGCAACGGAAGAGATGCGTCACACCGTGGCTCAGGCCAACGCGTCGCTGGACGAAAACGGCTTCCTGCTGAACGACATGGTCAACACGCGCCAGTCGGGCGATTACACCATGTCACCGCGCGAAAGCGTCGATCTTATCGACGTGTCGCCCAAGCAGTTGGTGTCGGTTGCGGCTTCGCTCATTCCGTTCCTCGAAAACGATGACGCGAACCGCGCCTTGATGGGCTCGAACATGATGCGTCAGGCGTTGCCATTGCTTCAGGCGGAAGCCCCGCTTGTGGGAACTGGTATCGAAGAAATTGTTGCCCGCGACAGTGGTGCGGCGATTGTCGCGCGTCGGTCCGGTGTCATCGATCAGGTGGATGCGACGCGGATCGTGATCCGGGCAACGGGCAACCTTGACCCGTCTGACCCCGGCGTTGACATCTATCGTCTGCGCAAGTTCCAGCGGTCCAACCAGAACAGCTGCATCAACCAGCGTCCTCTGGTGAAGGTTGGCGATACGGTCACGAAAGAAGAAGTGATCGCGGACGGCCCCAGCACCGATATGGGTGAATTGTCCGTCGGTAAGAACGTGGTCGTCGCGTTCATGCCGTGGAACGGTTACAACTACGAAGACTCGATCCTGATTTCCGAGCGGATCGTGCGGGACGACGTGTTTACGTCGGTCCACATCGAAGAATTCGAAGTTGCCGCCCGTGACACCAAGCTTGGGCCAGAAGAAATCACACGCGACATCCCGAACGTCGGCGAGGAAGCTCTGCGCAACCTCGACGAAGCCGGGATCGTGTATATCGGTGCCGAAGTTGGGCCAGCCGATATTCTTGTGGGCAAGATCACACCGAAGGGCGAAAGCCCGATGACGCCGGAAGAAAAGCTTCTGCGCGCCATCTTTGGTGAAAAGGCGTCTGATGTTCGCGACACGTCTCTTCGTTTGCCACCGGGTGACTACGGCACAATCGTTGAAGTGCGCGTGTTCAACCGTCACGGTGTCGACAAAGACGAACGTGCGGTTCAGATCGAGCGTGAAGAAGTCGAACGGCTTGCACGTGACCGCGACGACGAAATGGCGATCCTCGAGCGTAACATCTACTCGCGTCTGAAAACGCAGATTATGGGTAAAGTCGCGATCAAAGGGCCGAAAGGCGTGAGACCTGGATCAGAGATCACCGAAGAGCTGCTCGGCACGTTGTCCAAAGGCCAGTGGTGGCAGCTTGCCCTTGAAGACGAAGCAGAAGCAAAGATCGTTGAAGCCTTGAACGCACAGTTCGACGCCCAGCGTCGCGCTCTCGAAGCCCGTTTCGAAGACAAGGTCGAGAAAGTTCGCCGGGGGGATGATCTTCCGCCGGGCGTTATGAAGATGGTCAAGGTGTTCGTGGCGGTGAAGCGCAAGCTGCAACCGGGCGACAAAATGGCTGGCCGTCACGGCAACAAAGGTGTGATTTCCAAGGTTGTCCCGATGGAGGACATGCCCTTCCTTGCAGATGGGACACCGGTTGATTTCTGCCTTAACCCGCTGGGCGTTCCATCGCGTATGAACGTCGGTCAGATCCTTGAAACCCACATGGGTTGGGCAAGCCGTGGTCTTGGTATCAAGATCGACGAGGCGCTGCAGGATTATCGCCGCACGGGTGATTTGACCCCGGTCAAAGAAGCCATGCGGATCGGTTATGGCGATGATGTCTATGAAGAAGGCATCGCGACCATGGACGATGAGCGTCTGATCGAAGCTGCCAGCAACGTCACCAACGGTGTTCCGATTGCAACTCCGGTCTTTGATGGTGCGCGCGAGCAGGGCGTCAACGATGCGCTGCGCCGTGCTGGGTTTGACGAAAGCGGCCAGTCCACGCTGTATGACGGGCGCACTGGCGAAGCCTTCGCGCGGAAAGTCACAGTTGGTGTGAAGTACCTGCTGAAACTGCACCACTTGGTAGACGACAAGATCCACGCACGCTCGACCGGGCCATACAGCCTCGTTACGCAGCAGCCTCTGGGCGGTAAGGCGCAGTTCGGTGGTCAGCGCTTTGGTGAGATGGAAGTCTGGGCACTTGAAGCATATGGCGCAGCTTACACGCTTCAGGAAATGCTCACCGTCAAGTCGGATGACGTGGCGGGCCGGACCAAGGTCTATGAAAGCATCGTGAAAGGTGAGGACAACTTCGAAGCCGGTGTTCCGGAATCGTTTAACGTTCTCGTCAAAGAGGTCCGGGGTCTGGGCCTTAACATGGAACTCCTGGATGCGGAGGAAGACGAGTAACAGCGCGTGACATCGCGCACCCTGCCCACCGTGGGTACGGTGCGTGATCGAAACGCACAGCCTCGCTCCCCTTACGCACCCGTTTCAAGGAATTGAGAATGAACCAGGAACTTACCAACAACCCGTTCAACCCGCTGACCCCGCCGAAAGCCTTCGACGAGATCAAAGTATCTCTGGCCAGCCCAGAGCGTATCCTCAGCTGGTCCTTCGGTGAGATCAAAAAGCCCGAAACGATCAACTACCGTACATTCAAGCCCGAGCGTGATGGCTTGTTCTGCGCACGTATCTTTGGCCCGATCAAAGATTACGAATGCCTGTGCGGCAAATACAAGCGCATGAAATATCGCGGCGTTGTCTGTGAAAAATGCGGCGTTGAAGTGACGTTGCAAAAGGTCCGCCGCGAGCGGATGGGCCACATCGAACTGGCGTCGCCCGTTGCACATATCTGGTTCCTCAAGTCGTTGCCGTCGCGCATCGGCCTGATGCTGGATATGACGCTTCGTGATCTGGAGCGGATTCTCTATTTCGAGAATTACGTTGTGATCGAGCCCGGCCTGACAGATCTGACCTATGGTCAGTTGATGACCGAAGAGGAGTTCATGGATGCGCAGGACGCGTATGGCATGGACGCCTTCACAGCGGGCATCGGTGCTGAAGCGATCCGGGATATGCTATCCCAGATCGACCTTGATTCCGAAGCGCTGCGTTTGCGCGATGAGTTGAAAGAAGCCACGGGCGAATTGAAGCCCAAGAAGATCATCAAGCGCCTGAAGGTTGTCGAAAGCTTCCTTGAATCCGGCAACCGCCCGGAATGGATGGTTTTGACGGTCGTTCCGGTGATTCCGCCCGAACTGCGCCCGCTGGTGCCGCTGGATGGCGGCCGCTTTGCGACGTCTGACTTGAACGATCTGTATCGCCGGGTCATCAACCGCAACAACCGTCTGAAGCGTCTGATCGAGTTGCGCGCGCCCGACATCATCATCCGTAACGAAAAGCGGATGCTGCAGGAATCCGTGGATGCGCTGTTTGACAACGGTCGTCGCGGCCGGGTCATCACCGGGGCCAACAAGCGCCCGCTGAAGTCTCTGTCGGATATGCTCAAGGGTAAGCAGGGTCGTTTCCGCCAGAACCTTTTGGGGAAGCGCGTCGACTTTTCGGGTCGTTCGGTCATTGTGACAGGCCCGGAGTTGAAGCTCCATCAGTGCGGTTTGCCCAAGAAGATGGCCCTCGAGCTGTTCAAGCCGTTCATCTACTCGCGGCTTGAGGCAAAAGGGCTGTCCTCGACAGTCAAGCAGGCGAAGAAGCTGGTCGAAAAGGAACGTCCTGAGGTTTGGGACATCCTTGACGAGGTTATCCGCGAACACCCAGTCATGCTGAACCGGGCGCCAACACTGCACCGTCTTGGTATTCAAGCGTTTGAACCCACGCTGATCGAAGGCAAGGCAATCCAGCTTCACCCGCTGGTCTGTTCGGCTTTCAACGCCGACTTTGACGGTGATCAGATGGCTGTACACGTCCCCCTGAGCCTTGAGGCCCAGTTGGAAGCGCGCGTTCTGATGATGTCGACAAACAACGTTCTGTCGCCTGCAAACGGCGCGCCGATCATCGTTCCTTCGCAGGATATGGTTCTTGGCCTCTACTACGTGACCCTGATGCGTCAGGGTATGAAGGGTGAGGGCATGATTTTCGCCGATGAGGACGAGGTGCAGCACGCGCTTGATGCAGGTGAAGTGCACCTGCATGCCAAGATTACTGCGCGGATCAAGCAGATCGACGAGACGGGCCAGGAAGTCTATCGCCGTTACGAAACCACACCGGGCCGGATCCGTTTGGGCAACTTGTTGCCGCTCAACGCCAAGGCTCCGTTTGATCTTGTGAACCGTCTGCTCCGCAAGGGCGAAGTTCAGCAAGTGATTGACACCGTCTACCGCTATTGCGGCCAGAAAGAGTCGGTCATCTTCTGTGACCAGATCATGACGATGGGGTTCAGAGAAGCATTCAAGGCGGGTATCAGCTTCGGCAAGGATGACATGGTCATCCCGGACGGCAAGTGGCCGATTGTGAATGGCGTAAAAGACCAAGTCAAAGAGTTCGAACAGCAGTACATGGACGGCCTGATTACTCAGGGCGAAAAGTACAACAAAGTCATTGACGCGTGGTCGAAATGTTCCGACCAGGTCGCCGATGCGATGATGGCTGATATTTCGGCTGTTCGGGTCGAAGATGGGGTCGAGCAGGAACCGAACTCGGTTTACATGATGGCCCACTCCAAGGCCCGTGGTTCGCCTGCGCAGATGAAGCAGCTTGGCGGGATGCGCGGTCTGATGGCCAAGCCTGACGGGTCGATCATCGAAACGCCGATCATTTCGAACTTTAAAGAAGGTTTGACCGTTCTCGAGTACTTCAACTCGACTCACGGTGCTCGTAAGGGCCTTGCGGATACGGCTTTGAAAACGGCGAACTCGGGTTATCTGACCCGTCGTCTGGTTGACGTCGCGCAGGATTGTATCGTGCGGGCTCATGACTGCGGAACGGACAAGGCGATCACAGCCGAAGCCGCCGTGAATGATGGCGAAGTCGTATCGACCTTGGGCGAGCGGGTTCTGGGCCGGGTTTCTGCGGATGATGTTCTGCGCCCGACCACCGATGAAGTGATCGTTGCAGCAGGCGAGTTGATCGACGAACGGAAGGCTGATCTGATCGAGAGCGCGGGCGTGCAGAAGATGCGCATCCGTAGCCCGTTGACCTGTGAAGCCGAAGAGGGCGTCTGCGCCAACTGTTATGGTCGTGACCTTGCGCGCGGTACTTTGGTGAACCAAGGCGAAGCGGTGGGTATCATCGCGGCGCAGTCCATTGGTGAACCGGGCACCCAGCTGACGATGCGTACTTTCCACATCGGCGGTATTGCTCAGGGTGGTCAGCAGTCCTTCCAAGAGGCGGGCAATGAAGGGACGATCGAGTTCCGCAATGCCTCCACATTGGAAAACTCGTTCGGTGAGAAGATTGCCGTTGGCCGGAACATGCAGATTGCGATTGTTGGTCCGGAAGGCGAGGATCTGGCCAGCTTCAAGATCGGGTATGGTACCAAGATTTTCGTGACCAACGGTCAGAAGATCGCACGCGGCACCAAGCTGTTCGAATGGGATCCGTACACCTTGCCGATCATTGCCGAGAAGGCCGGTCAGGCGCGGTTTGTGGACCTTGTTTCGGGTATTGCGGTCCGTGACGTGACCGATGATGCGACAGGCATGACACAGAAGATCGTGACCGACTGGCGTTCTGCGCCGAAAGGCAACGATCTGAAGCCCGAGATCATCGTGATGGACCCGGAAACCGGGGAACCCGTTCGCAACGAGGCGGGCAATCCGGTCAGCTATCCGATGTCCGTGGATGCGATTTTGTCGATCGAAGAAGGTCAGGACATCAGCGTCGGTGACGTTGTCGCGCGTATTCCGCGTGAAGGCGCCAAAACCAAGGACATTACCGGTGGTCTGCCGCGTGTTGCGGAACTGTTCGAAGCTCGTCGTCCCAAGGATCACGCGATTATCGCCGAGTTGGATGGTCACGTGCGCTTCGGGAAAGACTACAAGAACAAGCGCCGCATCTCGATCGTGCCGACGGATGAAACGCTTGAGCCTGCCGAGTACATGGTGCCCAAGGGCAAGCACATCCCGGTTGCCGAGGGCGATTTCGTCCAAAAAGGCGACTACATCATGGATGGGAACCCTGCGCCGCACGACATTTTGCGGATCATGGGGATCGAAGCGCTTGCTGACTATCTGATCGACGAAGTGCAGGACGTCTATCGTCTGCAGGGCGTGAAGATCAACGACAAGCACATCGAGGTCATCGTGCGCCAGATGCTTCAGAAATACGAAGTTCTGGACAGCGGTGAGACAACGCTTCTCAAGGGCGAACATGTCGACAAGTTCGAGTTGGACGAAGTGAACGAAAAGGCGCTGAAGGACAATCGTCGTCCAGCGCATGCAGAGCCGATCCTGCTTGGGATCACCAAGGCTTCGCTGCAGACCCGGTCGTTTATCTCGGCGGCTTCGTTCCAGGAAACAACGCGCGTGCTGACCGAAGCTTCGGTTCAGGGCAAGCGGGACAAGTTGATTGGTCTGAAGGAAAACGTCATCGTTGGTCGGCTTATCCCGGCCGGGACTGGTGGGGCGAGCAGCAAGGTGCGCCGTATCGCTTCTGAGCGTGACCAGAAGGTCATCGCGACCAAGCAGGCGGAAGCAGAGGCGGCCCTCGCTTTGCAGGCTCCTGACGAGCCTGTGGTCTCGGACGTGTTTGGCAGCGGTCAGTCCGAAAGCACGTTTGTGAACACGCCGGAAAACCGCGACGAGTAATTGACGCGGCAGAAAAAAGAAAAGCCCCGCCACTGTGCGGGGCTTTTTTTGTTGTTTGGGATGTGTGCTTCCCCACCGAACAGATGTAACCGCACCATTGGCACCGCCTGCCTGACGCTGGGGCGATGATCTAAGATACGTGTTTAACGACGTCGTTAACGACGTGTCTTATGCGGGGTCATCGATGCGTGGTGAAATTCTTGGGGTCGAGCGACGGCGTTTCTGGCGTGACGAGGACAAGCTCGAGATTGTCATGTCGGTTGGGATAGACGGGGCGACGGTGACGCAGGTGGCGCAACGCCATGAGGTTACGCGGCAACAGATTTACGCCTGGCGGCATGATCTCAAGAAGAAGGGCCTGTGGACGCCCAATGCCGGGGCGCTTTTCTACCCTTTGGATATGCCAGTGTCGGCGGGGCAGCCTACGGCAGCTGATACGTCGCCACCAGTTGCAGTCGAATTGCGCTTACGGTGCGGCCATCGCCTTCATTTTGATAGCACGATAGACCCGGCCGCGCTGACGTCCTTGATCCGTGCCGTGGAAGCCGCATGATCGGCCCTGGCACCGGCGTTCGCGTGTATCTGGCCTGCGGTGTGACGGATATGCGAAAGGGGATCGCCGGGCTGGCGGCACTTGCCCAAGATGTGCTGCGTCAGAAACCCGCCAGTGGGGCGGTGTTTGCGTTCCGGGGACGGCGTGGTGACCGGCTGAAGCTGCTCTACTGGGACGGTCAGGGGTTTTGCCTCTATTACAAGGTGCTTGAGCGGGGGCGTTTCCCTTGGCCGAGCGCCAAGGATGGGGCGGTGCGGCTGACCTCTGCACAGCTCGCGATGCTCTGGGAAGGCATCGACTGGCGGCGTCCCGATTGGGGCGCTCCGCCTGCGCGGGTCGGGTGATTTTGCGACCTGATTTGCTTTATTTATATGGTGCTATAGCCTGATTTTTGGTAGTCAGGCGCATGTCGAAACCTGATGAAAATTTGCCTGATGATCCCGCTGAATTGAGGGCGATGATCGCGGCTTTGCAGGTAGAAAATGCTCGGATCGAGGCAGAGAACGCCAAGATGTCGGCGACATTGCGTGTCCATGATCAACTGGTTCAAGCGTTGCGCCTGCGGATCGCCAAGTTGCAGAAACTGGCCTTTGGCAAGTCCTCGGAAAAGGTCGAGCGCGAAATCGAGCAGCTGGAACTGGCGCTCGAAGACCTGTTGGTCGCCGTAGCGGAAAACGATGACGCGCCCATCGACGAAGGGCAGGATGAACCGTCACCGGAAGCTGCCGATGCACCCGCTTTGCGCCGCCGACCACGGGTCTCGGATACGACCCCACGCGAGCGGCGTGAACTGGACCCCGGCACCTGCTGCCCTGACTGTGGCGGCGATCTTCGCGTGGTGGGCGAGGATGTCAGCGAACTCCTCGACATGATCGCCGCGCAGATGAAGGTGATCCAGATCGCCCGGATCAAGAAGTCCTGCCGCCGCTGCGAGCGGATCGTGCAGGAACCCGCGCCAAGCCGTCCGATCCCGGGCAGTATGGCAGGCCCGAACCTGCTGGCGCATGTGCTGGTCTCGAAGTTCGACGACCACCTTCCGTTATATCGCCAGCACGAGATCTTCGCCCGCATGGGGGCGGACATCCCCGAAAGCACGCTGGTCGGCTGGTGTGGCCGCGCCATGAAGGCCCTGTCGCCGCTGATCGAGCGCATTGAGGCTGACATCATGGGCAGCGATTTGCTGCACGCAGATGATACGCCGATCCGGGTGTTGGACCGCTCCAAGAAAGACAAAGGGCTTGGCAAAGGTGTGAAGCAAGGCCGGATCTGGGCCTATGTGCGCGATCAGCGCCCATGGGCGGGTGCCGCGCCACCCGGTGCGGTCTATCGGTTCGCACCGAACTGGAAGGAAGAGCACATCCTCAGCCATCTGGCCAATGCCCGCGGCATCCTGCAGGCGGACGGCTACAAGGGCTATGCCAAGCTTTACGAGCCTGAACCCAATAGTGGGCGGCGTTTGCGAGAGGCAGCCTGTTGGGCCCATCTGCGGCGTGACTTCCATGATTTTTGGACCTCGACAAAATCCGAGATTGCCCGCGAGGCGCTCGACCGGATCGGCAAGCTTTACGACATCGAGCGCGACATTAACGGTCAACCCGCTGGTGTCCGCCATGCCGCACGTCAACAGTTGAGCCAACCAAAGGTCACGGCCTTCTTTGCTTGGTCAGAGCAACAACTCCTGCGCATTCCGGGCAAAAGCGATCTGGCCAAGGCATTCCGCTATGGCCTCAGTCGACAGGAGGCCTTCAGCCTGTTCCTGACCGATGGCCGCGTCGCTATCGACAACAATCCCGCCGAGCGCGCCTTGCGTCCAATTGGCATTGGAAGGAAAAATTGGCTATTTGCAGGGGCCGATACCGGTGCGGAAACCCTCGCTCGCGCTATGACCATCATCGAAACCGCCAAGCTCAACGGTCTCGACCCGCAGGCCTATCTCGCCGACATCCTCGACCGCATCCACGATCACAAAATCAACAGGCTCGATGAATTATTACCGTGGAATTGGGCGCCGCTGGCATCCACAAC
>NZ_SMZO01000063.1 GCF_004358675.1 Meridianimarinicoccus aquatilis
GTTGTGGATGCCAGCGGCGCCCAATTCCACGGTAATAATTCATCGAGCCTGTTGATTTTGTGATCGTGGATGCGGTCGAGGATGTCGGCGAGATAGGCCTGCGGGTCGAGACCGTTGAGCTTGGCGGTTTCGATGATGGTCATAGCGCGAGCGAGGGTTTCCGCACCGGTATCGGCCCCTGCAAATAGCCAATTTTTCCTTCCAATGCCAATTGGACGCAAGGCGCGCTCGGCGGGATTGTTGTCGATAGCGACGCGGCCATCGGTCAGGAACAGGCTGAAGGCCTCCTGTCGACTGAGGCCATAGCGGAATGCCTTGGCCAGATCGCTTTTGCCCGGAATGCGCAGGAGTTGTTGCTCTGACCAAGCAAAGAAGGCCGTGACCTTTGGTTGGCTCAACTGTTGACGTGCGGCATGGCGGACACCAGCGGGTTGACCGTTAATGTCGCGCTCGATGTCGTAAAGCTTGCCGATCCGGTCGAGCGCCTCGCGGGCAATCTCGGATTTTGTCGAGGTCCAAAAATCATGGAAGTCACGCCGCAGATGGGCCCAACAGGCTGCCTCTCGCAAACGCCGCCCACTATTGGGTTCAGGCTCGTAAAGCTTGGCATAGCCCTTGTAGCCGTCCGCCTGCAGGATGCCGCGGGCATTGGCCAGATGGCTGAGGATGTGCTCTTCCTTCCAGTTCGGTGCGAACCGATAGACCGCACCGGGTGGCGCGGCACCCGCCCATGGGCGCTGATCGCGCACATAGGCCCAGATCCGGCCTTGCTTCACACCTTTGCCAAGCCCTTTGTCTTTCTTGGAGCGGTCCAACACCCGGATCGGCGTATCATCTGCGTGCAGCAAATCGCTGCCCATGATGTCAGCCTCAATGCGCTCGATCAGCGGCGACAGGGCCTTCATGGCGCGGCCACACCAGCCGACCAGCGTGCTTTCGGGGATGTCCGCCCCCATGCGGGCGAAGATCTCGTGCTGGCGATATAACGGAAGGTGGTCGTCGAACTTCGAGACCAGCACATGCGCCAGCAGGTTCGGGCCTGCCATACTGCCCGGGATCGGACGGCTTGGCGCGGGTTCCTGCACGATCCGCTCGCAGCGGCGGCAGGACTTCTTGATCCGGGCGATCTGGATCACCTTCATCTGCGCGGCGATCATGTCGAGGAGTTCGCTGACATCCTCGCCCACCACGCGAAGATCGCCGCCACAGTCAGGGCAGCAGGTGCCGGGGTCCAGTTCACGCCGCTCGCGTGGGGTCGTATCCGAGACCCGTGGTCGGCGGCGCAAAGCGGGTGCATCGGCAGCTTCCGGTGACGGTTCATCCTGCCCTTCGTCGATGGGCGCGTCATCGTTTTCCGCTACGGCGACCAACAGGTCTTCGAGCGCCAGTTCCAGCTGCTCGATTTCGCGCTCGACCTTTTCCGAGGACTTGCCAAAGGCCAGTTTCTGCAACTTGGCGATCCGCAGGCGCAACGCTTGAACCAGTTGATCATGGACACGCAATGTCGCCGACATCTTGGCGTTCTCTGCCTCGATCCGAGCATTTTCTACCTGCAAAGCCGCGATCATCGCCCTCAATTCAGCGGGATCATCAGGCAAATTTTCATCAGGTTTCGACATGCGCCTGACTACCAAAAATCAGGCTATAGCACCATATAAATAAAGCAAATCAGGTCGCAAAATCACCCGACCCGCGCAGGCGGAGCGCCCCAATCGGGACGCCGCCAGTCGATGCCTTCCCAGAGCATCGCGAGCTGTGCAGAGGTCAGCCGCACCGCCCCATCCTTGGCGCTCGGCCAAGGGAAACGCCCCCGCTCAAGCACCTTGTAATAGAGGCAAAACCCCTGACCGTCCCAGTAGAGCAGCTTCAGCCGGTCACCACGCCGTCCCCGGAACGCAAACACCGCCCCACTGGCGGGTTTCTGACGCAGCACATCTTGGGCAAGTGCCGCCAGCCCGGCGATCCCCTTTCGCATATCCGTCACACCGCAGGCCAGATACACGCGAACGCCGGTGCCAGGGCCGATCATGCGGCTTCCACGGCACGGATCAAGGACGTCAGCGCGGCCGGGTCTATCGTGCTATCAAAATGAAGGCGATGGCCGCACCGTAAGCGCAATTCGACTGCAACTGGTGGCGACGTATCAGCTGCCGTAGGCTGCCCCGCCGACACTGGCATATCCAAAGGGTAGAAAAGCGCCCCGGCATTGGGCGTCCACAGGCCCTTCTTCTTGAGATCATGCCGCCAGGCGTAAATCTGTTGCCGCGTAACCTCATGGCGTTGCGCCACCTGCGTCACCGTCGCCCCGTCTATCCCAACCGACATGACAATCTCGAGCTTGTCCTCGTCACGCCAGAAACGCCGTCGCTCGACCCCAAGAATTTCACCACGCATCGATGACCCCGCATAAGACACGTCGTTAACGACGTCGTTAAACACGTATCTTAGATCATCGCCCCAGCGTCAGGCAGGCGGTGCCAATGGTGCGGTTACCGTATAAATGAGGATACTGCCCGCGGATACGAGAGAGTCTTCGGACTCTCCCGTGAAGAATTGTCCGAACCTCCGAAGATGGACAAGGATACACCGTCTGGCTGGAACCGCGTCGTGGTGTCGCTGTCAGACGAGGAATTGCTGGCCTTACGTTTGACAGCGATGCGTTACGGAATGGACGGCCATAGCATCCTACGGATGTCTACTGCGCTTTTCATGATCGTCGCCGAGCTTCAGTTGGCCGACAGGGCAAAATGCCTTGCCGATGCCGAAGCTCAGATCCACAACTTCCCCGACGGGCTTGACCACTTGGCAGATGCGTTTAACGGCAAGGGTAGAATTGAAGAGGCGTTGTGGACGGAAAAAACCGCTATTGAAGCTCGTGATATCACTGGGGCCACTTTCTCGGACGGCCAATGGGATGTCAGGTTCACCGGCAACACCAATCTGTTCGAGGCCTTCCTCGAACGGATGCTGAAAGATCTTGCGCCAGATGTGTATGAGTATTCGCTGGGATCACCAGCTTCCGATCTGTTTCAAGACCAGATTGAGGAACTCACACAAGGCGATGACCTCGCGCGAATGGCTTTGCTCAAAAATGACGTTCACCCACGGGAACTGACCAACATTCCACGAGAAGAGCGTGTCGCCTTTTTGCGTGGTCGATGCTCGGATGCCACCCGCGCTGCGCACAAGGAACGCCAAGCCATGTTCGCAAATCTTGATCTTGTTATTAAGGGCGCCGCGGATGGAGGACAAACCGATGCTTGACGTCCACATGACGGATCACGCCGAAGTGCGGAAACAGCAGCGAGGGTTTCGCAACGCCGATATCGATCTCCTGTTGAGCCTTGCCGAACCCTGTGGCTATGACGGTTACCGTGTCTCACATCAAATCGCCCAAAACGAAATCGGGCGATTGAAGGCAAAAATTCAGCAGATCGAACGCCTGGCAGGAAGCATCGCGGTTATCTGCGAAGGTTCTGTGGTCACGGTCCACCACGGAGAAAACAGCAAGTCAAACTGTCGTCGCCGAAATGGAGGGCCGCGTCATGGAAGCTGAAAACAACGCCGATCTTGTGTCCGTCGATCTGCCGCTTCCTTTTGTCCACGGCCTGCTGGCCCTCACGCACCTCATGGACAACCGCGTCACAGGCGCATTGCGTTCGGCTCTTGAAGAGCACCAGAGGACGCCCACCGCTCTGAAGCCCGAGACATCGACTCGGATAGCAAGCTCGAAAAGGGCCAGCCCGGTTCCACACAACACCGGTCTTTTTGCAGAAATTCTTGGCCAACGAGTGCAAGGGGGAACACTTCCGGACTTGTTCGCTCGGTGCGTGGATCTGATCCATGAGCTTGACCCTTCTGCTATTGAAAGACTTGCAGACAAGAAAACGCATGCCCGGCGATATGTAGCGCGCCGAAGTCAAGATGTTCACTTTAGAAGCCCTCATCTCAAGACCATAGAGGCCAAATCAGGCTGGTGGGTCAGCGCCAACGTCAGCGAGCCGCAGATCGCAACGGCTATGCGCCTTCTGGCGCGCGCCGCAAACCTCGCGTTTGGAAAAGACTTTGTATTCCCGCTTACTACGCCACGCTATCCTTGAGTTACCCCTTGTTTTTACCCGACCCTACCCCCACCCGCTTCCTGAAACCTTTAAAAGAGACTGCCGGAGGCAGAAGCGCGGAGCGCCATTTCCTGTCAAAAACAGGCCACGCGGTTACACGAACCAGCTTGCTGGATCGATGTAACCGCCCCACGTTGGCGTCTGGCAGGTTGAACGCTCTTTCGCGTAATATATGCTGGGACGCCCTGCCTCGCAGAGCGTTACCCTGAGACAGGGTAAGACCTGTCTAAAATGATCTCTACCTTGGTTGCTGGATTTCCAGGCGGATGACGTAAGACGCCGATCTGGAACTGACCCAAAAGTCGCAAGGCACGGTCAAAGCGATAATTGCCAATTTTTGGCAATAAATCCAGATATTTGCCGAAATTCGGCAATTCTCCTGTTACAGGTGTTCACGAAGCCGTGAAGGTAAAGTTTTTTGCAAACTTTTTTCGGTCAGACACTGGATGTGTGACTGCTCACCCTTAAGCGTCCGCAGATTTCGGCGTCATGTAGGGTGCGGCGTTATATTTTGCGTAGCAGGCGGAGCCGACTATCAATTTCTGCACCAGGAAGAAATACGGCGCCGTCATCTCGCCAGCACTCCAAGGCAGAGATCAAAAGCTCAGCGTCGCAGACCTCAGCCGCATGTAGCTGATCGATGATCCAGAGGACACCATGCACCCGCACCTCGCGTGCGGCGGCCACTTTCCGAAGTAGAGCATCACCTGTCAGCAAGATACCGTTTTCCTGACGGGTTGTGGTAACCAACGCGAAGCAGTCGTTCGCTGAGAGGCGGCTATGTTCCCGTTTCAGTGTGAAGACCTCTGCAACCTCTTCCCCAGGCAGATCGTATGTCGCAAGTCCGCCATCCTCGAGCATACGCCATTCCTGTGGCGAGAAATCGAGAAGCTCCTCCACGCGGATCGGTAGTGGGACGATGAACCTATAGGGCAGCCGAAGCAGCACATGTAGAAGCTGCCCCTTTCTGAGATCAATCAGGCAGGAAGCGTCATTAACAATAACGCAGGTCAATGGTCACGCGGCCCCCTGATATCACGTTCAATGATGCTTAAAGGCACGTTGAGCATCTGTGCAGCCCTGACTGGTGATATCAACTCTTCACCGAGGGCGCGCCAGACGAGCCGTTCGAAACGTTGTGGGGTTTCAAAGGCGGCAAACCCCTCACCCTCTCCTATTTGCTCGGGCTCAACGTTGCGCCAGCTGCGCGCATAACTCTTGAATGCATATTCGACTGCCGATGGAGATAGGATGCCGACTTGTCCCAACCGGACCATCATCGCGGCAGCTGAAACGCCATAGGTATGCTTGAGCCGCATGATTTCGTGATAGGTCATCCCGCTCCGGTTTTGCCCTGCTTCAGCAATCAGATGTTCTTCAGGTATCAGAAATGCACCCGCAAAACGGTTCATCGCCTTCTCCAACTTAAGATTAGTCTTGCCAACGTCAGCGATAATTCTGTGCGCCAATTCGTGCGCAAGATTGAAGCGCTTACGTTCGACGTTGGTTTGGCGCGCCACCACAATCACTTCGGTTGACGGTCCGTCAGCTCGTTTAACGTGACAAGCCATACCGTTAATCCTCTCAGGGAGGTCGGCCTCAATAACTTTCAGCCCCTTGTCCTCAAGGAGAGCAGTCATACTGGGAATAGGATCGATCCCGAGTTTCCACTCATCGCGGACCTCTCGAGCTTTCTCGTCGACCTCATCATCATCCAATATCTCGTCGATCCGAAGTTTTGAGAAAGGATCTGCGTCTGGGCGCAGGTCGAGGATATCCTCGATAGCCAGGTAGTTTTCGAGCTTTTCTATTACGACGGCTTCAGCCATCGCGCGATCGCGCGCTGATGCTTTGGAGGTTTTGCGCCATTCAAGGGATTCAAGTGCTTCTACTTGCCCACCAACCATAAAGTCGAGGGACACACCGAGAGCTTTACTTAGGCCAATCAGCACAGACGATGACGGCATCATTTTTTCAGCTTCATATTTGCTGATCGCCTGGGCTGAAACGCTTGGGGTCACGTGATCAGCGAGAGCTTGCATGGATAGACCTGCCCGCTTGCGAGCAAGTTTGAGTCTTTGTCCGAACATGGGTTTCTCCCGGCAACTTTATGGCGGTTGATAAACGCCCTATACTTGTATATATATAAACACAAGGTTGACGAATCGTCAATAAAAATAGGAGGTAAATGTCCGAAATGACAAAGAAAAATCAACATGTTGTGCCACATGAGGGCGGGTGGGCTGTCAGAGGCGCTGGCAACGAGCGTGCATCTTCTGTCCACAGCACCCAGCGTGAAGCAATCGGCGCGGCACGCGAAACCGCCATTCGCCAGGGTAGTGAAATGCTGATCCACGGTGAAAATGGTCGCATCCGCGAACGCAACACTTATGGCAACGATCCGCATCCGCCAAAGGGCTGACTTGGATAGGAAGTAGATATCCGGATGAGCAGTAGTGAGAACCCCAGACGGATACGTCGCATCCTCTCCATCGACGGGGGTGGGATCAAGGGCACGATGCCTGCTGCCTTTCTCGCAGGGCTTGAGGAGGATCTGGGCGAGCCTATCGGGCGCTACTTCGACCTCATCGCCGGCACATCAACGGGTGGCATCATCGCACTGGGCCTTGGCCTTGGCCGCACGGCAAAGGAATTACTCGAGCTCTATGAACATCGTGGGCCTGTGATTTTTGGCCAGGATGGCTCGGATGATGAGCCGCCGGGCAGAATACGGAAGGTATGGCGCGCGCTCACCGCCACAGGACGGCACGCGGTCGGGCCAAAGCACGATGCAGACGTTCTTGCCCGCGAGATCAAGGCCGTTCTGAATAACGATCTCATAGGGCAATCACAGACTCGGTTGGTGATACCGGCATGGGATGCCGATCTCCGCAGCCCCTATATCTATAAGACTGCGCATCACACGCGTCTGCAGACTGATTACCGCAAGACGGCACTGGACGCCGCTCTCGCAACGGCCGCCGCGCCCACGTATTTCAAGCGACACCGCACCGTCGATGACATTGGCCTGACCGACGGTGGAACATGGGCCAACAACCCCACAGCTATTGCTGTCGTCGAGGCCATCTCTCTTCTGGGGTGGCATCCGTCAGACCTGCGTATTCTGAGCCTCGGGTGTCTGGACGAGGTCTACATGCTGCCCGAAAGTCTCGGATTTGCGGGGCTCGGCCTCAAAGTCCTCAACCTCTACGCGGATGGGCAATCACACGGCGCCCTTGGCATGGCGAAGCTCCTGACGGGACATTCCTATGACGGAGATCGCATCTACCGGTATTCGCCATCAGTCCCAAGGGGGTTCTTCTCCCTGGATGACACGACGAAGATCGGGCGCCTCAAGGGTCTCGGTATGTCAGAAGCTCGAAAAGCAAAGCCCCACCTAACCCCGGTCTTTTTCATCGAACCCGCCGACGCCTTCGTGCCGGTCCATCAACTCAAGGAGGATGCGGCATGAACCAGATGTTGCGACAACCATTGACCGACAGCGATATCCGGCGACGGACGCAGATTTTCTCGATCCTGGACGAGATCTGCGAAGATCTGGATCTGACCGAGACCCAGTTCGAGCGGGCGCGCCAGAGCTATGGCGCGGTCGGCGACTGGTTGTCCGGGTCAACCGATCCATTGCTGGTCAGCGTCCTGGTCTATCTTCAGGGGTCCAGCGCGCTCGGGACGGCCGTGAAGCCGATCGGCCGGCGGGAATTCGATGTCGATCTGATCTGCTTCTGTGCGGGTGTCGCGTCCGGCATTTCTCCAGCAGTTCTGAAAGAGGCGGTCGGCAACCGGCTGAAGGAACACGCCACCTACGCTCGGCTTCTCGAAGAAAAGAAGCGGTGCTGGCGCCTCAACTACGCGGGGGATTTCCACCTCGACCTGTCCCCGACCATCGCAAATCCATTCTGCGTCAACCGGGGCGAACTGGTTCCGGACCGGACGCTGCAGGAGTGGCATCCAACGAACCCGCGGGCCTACAAGACACTGTTCGATGAACGTGCCGCGCTCCGGCCCACCTTCGTGCGCAAACACGTTGCCATGCAGCGCGATGAAGCGACGGTTGAACCTTTCCCCGTTCGCGAAACGGCGAAGGGCATCCTTCGCCGCATCGTGCAGCTGCTCAAGCGGCATCGGGACGTCTTCTACGAGAATAACACCGACGATGTAGCCCCGATTTCCGTCATTGTCACCACGCTCGCAATGCAGGCCTATGCGTATTGCGTGCGGCGGCACGTGTTCGAGGACGAAATGGATGTTCTGGTCGAAACGATCCGGATGATGCCGCATTTCATCGAGCGTCCTATTCTGGACGGTCGGCAGGGCTATGCCATCCTGAACGAGACGACCCATGGGGAAAATTTCGCGGACAACTGGAACAAGGATGAACGCCGAGCACCGGCGTTCTACACGTGGCATGCGCAGGCGTTGTCTGACTTCGAGGCGCTTCGTGATGCTGTCGGTCAGGATCGCCTGTCCCTGAACATGGAGCGTTCATTCGGTTCCGGCGTCACCGGACGGGTTCTTGGCAATCGCGTTGATGCGGTGTCGGATGGCCGTAAATCCGGCCTGCTTTCCGTCGCGCCCCTGATCGGCCTCACGACGTCGAAGGCCGCCGCATCAACGGCCGTCCCGGCGAACACCTTCTTCGGCGATCAATGAGAGGACGGGGCGGAAAGCAGGACCTGACTTTGTCGCAGCAGCTGCTGTTTATGCGTGCCAATCCGGCTGTGGGCGGGGCTGGCACTGTGCGTGAAAACAGACTGACATGGCATACCCCCGTTCAACCTACACCGTTGGCACGCTCTTATCAGGCAGATATTGCCTACTCCCTTGGAAAGGCACCGACTGTCCGGATCAGCGACCCTGATCTCGAACTTTTGGCACAGGGTCGACCGCTGCCCCATGTCTATACCAACCCATTACGGCTTTGCCTCCATCTTCCAGGAGCTAAAGACTGGGATGCAACAAAGCGGATCGACCAGACCATTATTCCGTGGACCCACACGTGGCTTTTTTACTTCGAGGATTGGCTTTCGAACGATGATTGGAAGGGGGGCGGCAGGCATCCGGGAGAGGAGCCGGAGGATCCTGGAAATCGCGCACTGCGACGTGCGGTTGCGAGGCCGTAAGAGAGCTGTGAGGAAATCCGCATGCCTGAGGTGGCAGCTCAAGGGGTGGATAATCGGCGCGATTCGCAGTGAATCACCACGGCAATGGTATAAATGTCTATTTTAATGTCCATAGCTTCAGTCTCCCTATAGATTTTTAGCGTAAATTTGGGGCTTTTAGGGTGGAATATGGACGATAGATGCCATCTATCTATATAGGTTTTCGTCATGTTACTCCTTGGTAAGACAACACAGGGAACATACAGATGGCATTCGATGCAAAGCTCCTCGAAACGAAACGCAAGGCAGCAGGTAAGACCCAAGCGGCCCTTGCCAAAGAGGTTAATAGAGACAAACGCACCATGAGCCGTTGGGTCAGCGGTGAGAATAAACCCTCGGAGGAAAATCTAACGGCGCTCGCGAACGCGTTGGGTTGCACGCCGCAAGAATTCGACCCGAGCTTTACAGGTGAGGGTGAGGTCGCGGTTCACGCTCGCGTGTCCATCGCGGCGCACAATGCCTATGAACTGATGGGGCTCCGCTACGGTGTTTCCCAGAAGGACATCATGGAGTTGGCCCCGGTCTTGTTCTCGATCGTCGCGGGGCATGCCCTGCGGGTCCCCAGTGAGGATGATGCGCAAGCAGCACGTCTTGGTCTGATTGACGCGAGGCAAGGGAGTCCAGAAGCTCAAGACGCTTGGGGGATTGATGACCGAGCCAGTCAAAACAGAAAGTGTTTCGGTCTGAAGGGAGAGTATTCACGCAACCTCTTCTATGTGGCGATCCAGCGGTTGTGCCATGACATCCAAGAAAACGTGAACGCAGAACACCTTGCAAAGCCCGCCCCAGAAGAGGCGCCAACAGCCGTAGGGTTCATTCCGGACTTGGACAAGCTCGTCGAGCTAACTGGCGGGGACAACGAGCTTGCAGAAGCTCTAATCAAAGGTCACGTTCGTCTTTCGAAATGCCTCGCGGATCACAAAGCCAATGAGGACCAAGGCGCCGAATCCTTTGTTCGCGTGCTGCGCAAAGAACTGTCGAGAGCTGATGATTTATACAACAAAGAGGTTTCGAAAAATCGCGATGCAGGCCTTGTAAAGCTCGAGGCTTGGCGCGCCTTTTATGCGAACCGTTATCCCGAGCTCGCACGGGAATATGACCGGATCGTCAAGGACCACTGTCATGAGGATGGCTGGTATCCGTCATATTATGACGAGGGCTTGAAAGAGCTTTGTTGGAAAGAGCCCTACAGGGAAGATCGGCATATCAATGAAGATACGCTGCCCGAGTATCAGGCAAAGAAGACGGAATTTCCTAAGGAGCTTCACTTTGCGATGTCCGACCCGATCTATCAGCGCTTTAAACAGTTGGAGAGCCATCGTCGGAAGGCCAAAGCAGAGTTCGAGGAGGGCGGGCAATGAACCAGCTATCCCACCAAAACACGTTCTTGCTCAGCGATCATGCCATTACCCGTATGGCGCAGCGCGGAATCCAGAGCCGGAGTTTGGATATCCTTTTGGTCCACGGATCCCGATCCGACGCTGGCGGTGGTTGCGAAAGGTATCGCCTTCTGGATCGCACTGTGAAGCAGCTCAAAACAGAAGGTTATGACGCTCGTGCCCTCAAATCTGCCACGAAGTTGCGTGCAATTGTGAGCGCCGATGGTGCCGTCGTGACCTGCTACCGAGGAAGCCCCGAAAGACGGAGAAGCTTTGGCAGAAAACAGGTGCGCCACAACGGTGATAGTTGGCGCAGGGCACAAAGGAGCCGAGATCATGATCTATTCCAAAATTGAAGACACGGTTGCCGACGAAGTTAATGTTCTAAACTTGAAGGACTTCGGCGAAGGTCCTGACCTGCCCTATGTCTGCCTGCCGATAGCGGGGCTTCAATACTATGACTACGATACAGTCGACGAGTTGATCGGACGAATTCGCCCGAAGCGCGGTGATCGCCTCCAGTTGGTGCGCCAACCAGACAATCCATACGATGGGAATGCTGTAGAGATACGTTGGCGAAATGGTCGGCTGCTTCTGGGGCACTTGCCAAGAGATCCCGCCAGGCAAATTGCGCCGTTGCTCGATGCTGGCCGCGCCATTCGCTGCTACGCAATGAACCCCGGTGACGGTGCTGGTTGGTCTGTGTGGGCTGTGCTGGTTTCAGAGTGCCTGCCTGGGAGCATGATGGGGCCAGTAAGCTTCGGGCAACAAAATTCATTAGAAAGCAGAGGTTAATATGAACATCAAAATTATAGCATCGCAGAAATTTCATCACTCTCCTGCGCAGTATAGGGCCGACGTTGAGGGATTTACCCTACTTCGCTTGACCTGTGGATCGAGCTACGGACTGAGTGGCGGAGCCATCAAAACCGCAACGGTTGGAGATGATGGGGGCGTGCCCGTTTATCCGGATCAGGGGGCCCTGATCTCGGCGATGAAAGTAGCTCTCATCAAGTCCGCCGGTTCTGATCGCGATTTGGAAATCAGGCGAGATAGCCTTGGCCGAGCATTTGGAGAAATCACAGGGAAGGGTTCAGAGGACGATTGTGTTCGTTTTTTTGCGCTGCTTGCCGGGGAGATGGGTGCCACTCTGAGCTTTAATGCCAGCAATGACATGCGCGACCTCTATAACGACATTTTCCACACGGATGGTGAGGCGATGTATCTCTCGGATGGCATTTACCTGGAGCCGGACGGTGAACTGATTGAGCGTTGATATCGACTAAGAAAAGCCATTTTTCGAAGCTAACTAAATTCTCATTCCTGTTTCTAAACAAGAGGTTGTAGTATGGGCGATTTTCAAGACGTATTCGGTGCCGGCGCAGACGCTGTAGATATCATTGACGGCTATTCGCGCGAGTATGAACGCTCAAGCCGGAGTGAAAAGGCGAATTGGAACGGCGCATCATCACACACTGTTTCCAAAGAACCGCGGCACACTGACAGTTGGTCGGCTGCTATGGCCGCGAAGGGATATACGCAGGGTCCACATTTCAGCTCATACGATGAGCTTTCGGCGTGGGACAGTTCGAACGCCCGCCCGCACGTGCGCAGCCGCAATGATCAAGGATATCAAATTTACTTCACTGAAGGGCAGCCGCTGGGTGGATCAGAACGCAAAGTGGCACCCGACAGCAGGGAATCAACACCTTCAATTGACGATGACATACCGTTTTGATGTCTCACGGCACCATCTTGATAATGGTTCGTTAACGTCTCAGAGAAGTCAAAATTACAATTTATATCAGCTATAAAAACAGCGTGGGAGACCAATATGGCTCTATTTCGAAAACCTTTTTTCAAGAGTGAAAACGCGGGTGTTGAAGACGAATACGTCACTGGCGTGAGGCATCTCCAACGAGGCGACATGAATGCAGCCAGTCGGCACTTGGTGAAAGCTGCTGAAGGTGGCCATGCTTCCGCATTCTACAATCTTTCAATCTTATGGGGCAGTGGTGCCGTAAGCCCTTATGATTTTGATGCGGCAGCAGACTGCTGGTATAAGGCTGCGGCGGCTGGCCACCCTAAAGCTCAAGAATCTTTGTGGCTTCTTGAGGCTGCCGACCGTGGTGGTTTCGGAACAGAAAACCTGATCGATATGGCGCTGAAACAAGGGAAGAATGGCACGTTTCTGCAGTCATCTGTGATGATCTGTGCTGCCAGGTTCTTTGATGTGACATGCAAGAAATACGGAGCGACAAATGACGTCATCGCGTATGAATTGGACGGCGCCGCATCGAGCGATTGGAAGTTCATTCACGCATTCATCGAGCGAATGGGGATTGACCGTTCGTTTTATGAAGGTGGGTTGAATCGCCTGTCAGAAGGATCCGCGGCTGATCAAGTAACGGACGGACTGAATGATCTCGCCGTGGCAATGGGGCAGATTGGCTATGACCAGAACTTCATTGTAATGGCCCGGTGCTCAATCGTTGGATATATCATTCTGAAATCACCTTACGGGCAGCACGCAGAACCCCTTCGCGGGTTAGACACATTCTTCAAGTAGTCCATTTGTGCAAAGACAATCAACCAAAGACAGGCCACTCGGCCAGTTCTGACAATTTACGGTGAGTGAAGATATGTGGCCCTTCTCGAAAACGAAATCCAACTGTGAAACACACCCCCTGATCGAACAGTTCAGCGCACTGATGGATAATTCCAAATGTCTGGAATGGTTTGAAAATGTAGCTGGCGGTTGGAATATGGGGCTACCCCTTGATGTAGCATTCGATGTCCAAGAAGCCATCAATCTGTCATATACAATTACTTCTATGGCGGGGGTGAGTTCAACGGCACTCGTCAATGCCGCCAAGAGCGGCGACTACACCGCAATCAATAAAAAAATGCATCGTAGTAGTAGCGCCTTGAACGAGCGCGCAGCTGATACCTCACGTAATTTCAGCCGCATCATTGAGTGGGCAAATGATCATGATTTACCGCAACTCCAACGATGGGACGCAACTTTCTACAAACAAGCGGGCGTTCCCAGAAACATTCGCGGTCTCAACAATCTGCGCTTCTTGTTGGTGAGGGAAGACCACGGGATCACGGAGATCCCGGCCGAGATTTCGAAGCTCCCCTTACTTCAAGGGATCGCAATTACCAGCAACAAGATCACATCGATTCCGACTGAAATTTATCAGTGCGCATCCCTGCAGAGGCTCGACCTCGAGGATAACCACATCACTCGTGTTGAAGATGGCATTCATGGGCTTGCGCATACCTATGCGATCGATCTGAGTGGCAACAAACTGGTTCATGTCACGCCCGATATCGCTCGTATGCCATCCCTTACCAAACTCGACATCCGAAAACAGAAGACCTCTATCGATATGATGCGCGCGATTGACACTCCGCTTTCAGACGCAAGCCTTACAGCGTTACACACTTTGGTTCGCAGCATTGATGTGAAATATTAAAGTCAAAAGTTGGAGATATTTCTACTATGGGGCTTTCCAAAAACCCTCGCTTATTGACGGTGTGCCCCCTGCCCTTTTTTCGCCACCACAAACCTCATTCTGAGCTGAAAAAGTTGTTGAAGGCGTATGAAGCTGGGTGTCCGTAAGGGGATCGCTTAACGGAAGGCTCGCTTTGAGCCGCTACAATCAACGAATGTTGAAGATACACCGTCTCATATAGGTGGTCCGACTTGTGTGTCACTGATGGGGCCTTTTGCGTTACAATTGCAGGAGACCTGGGTAAAATTTCATAAATGCGTTCAGAGGGATGTGACAAGGGGCTCAGTGAAGGCGACCGAAGAGCCTACTTTGCCGGGTTTCTGGAAGCATCAAGTAGCAAACCGTCCATTCGAGACGTGTCAGAGCGAGCCTACCGCGGTATGATGCGGCCGATAGTAGATCGAAAAGAATATGGAATTCGAATTGGCCGAAGTGAATAATCAAAACGACACAAGCGCAGAGGATCTTCCTCAACGAACCATTCCCAACAGCTTTCATGTTCAAATACAAGGCTGGGAGAACGATAACGAAGCCGAAGCACGAACTTTTGGCGAGCATATCATGGAATTGGCAAAGGAAATTTCGCGTTATCATGATTTGAGCCGACTCTCATCCGTTGTTATTGGCATGAATTACCCAGAAGCGTTGGCATCAGTTGATGTTGGTGATGCCATGCCCGCTGCTGACCGAACAAAAAACGAATATGGCGAAGGTGGCGCAATGTCGGTTTCCATCAAAAAAGATGGAGACCTTTGGAATACGGTCGTCATCTGGACGGGGTTAGTAAGAAATATCAACGATGTAGACCATCCTGATCATAAGCTGGCACTCCAAACCTTTTTGCACGAAATGATTCATGTTGAAGATCAGCGTATTTTTGACAAAACCTTCCCAGGTGGCTGGCAGGCTGCAAAAGCGCGTGATGGGCGAGATGCCGCCATGCAGCTTATCGTAAATCCATGCCAATCTGAATATTCAGCGCAGCGTCAGTCGGCCCATATTGCACCAGAATCCGGACTAACACTGCTCGACATGCTTGAAAGTGCCATGCGCGATGTGGACGATCAGATCACTTCTGCAAGGCGGGCTTATCGCACTCATGGTGATGTTGAGCGGTTCTGGACAATCGCCCGTGACCGTTTACGTTTTCTCTTCCAAGCAATTGGGTATGGCTTGGGTCATGCCGATTACATTGCGTCAGATGCGGATAAACATCCTGAGTTAGCCAAAGAGTATGCAAATCGTTTAGAAGCGTTGTCGGCGCTTCCAAAAGGATGGTTATTGGGTGCATGCAGAGATGCAGTCCAACCATTCTTTCTCATGAAAGAATGGACGGACATGACAGTCTATGACCCTTTGGAAGCGGTTCTTGATGAATTACTGAATCAATACGGGGTCTTCACGAGCCTCCAAGACGGCAGTTTATATTTGGATATGCCATACAATTCATTCGCAGAACTTTAATGTCCGAAATACCCAGAAAACCGCAACTTCCAGACGCAGATGTCACCCTTCACTTGAGGTCAAATAGCAAAATCTAAGTGCCGCCTGAAGTTGTCAGATTGGTCTTAACTCACCGTTTGTTGATCGGGTCGCCGAACTGGACATTGATGCAAGTGCTGTGAAGGCACACTTCGTCCGCACTGCGGTTGCTCGCTTCAGCCAGATCGAGTGTCCGTATCATGTGCGTTGGCCTCCAGGGCCCGATAGACTGTCATGCGTGACACGCCGAGGTCGCGGGCGATCTTGGCCTTCGACACGCCCTCTGATGCCAGCCTACGGATTTCTACATCGTCCACCCGCTTCTGCCGCCCCTTGTAGAGTCCCTTTCCCTTCGCTGCTTCGATCCCGGCCCGCTGACGGTCGCGGATGAACTTCAGTTCCATGTCCGCCACCATACCGAGAACGGTGATGACCATGCGGCCCATGTCGCCTGCGGTCGTCACTTCCGGCTCAAGGACACGCAGCGAGGCTCCCTTGGCATCCAGCTCATGAACCAGATTCAGAACATCTCGTGTCGATCGGCCGAGACGATCGAGGCGATGCACGACCAGTTCGTCGCCCGCGCGCAGAAACTCCAGCACGGTCGCCAGTTCCGTGCGGTTGTCTCGGGATGCGCCGGAACCGGTCTCGGCACGGACGATCTCGCAGCCCGCCGCCTTCAGCTTGGCTTTCTGGATTTCAAGGTCCTGGCCCGCCGTGCTGACGCGGGCGTATCCGATCCGGGGCATGGTCAATCCGTCACATTGGGGTGGCTGATACCCTGATACTGTCACAACGTCCGCCGCGCCACCCATATGTGACATCCAGCCTTGTCACATCCGGCTGTCACCTGCGGGTGTGCCCAAATGTGACGCTTTCGCCCCCCCCCTGCTCTCCAGTGGGATTCCTTCGATCGTCTGCTCTAGATCTGTTTGCACGTGATTAAAGTGAGTCATCAGGTGGTTATCCACACAAACAGTCAAAAGCTCAAACTTAAGTGGCCAATCACGTTTGATTAGTAACGTATCGTAACATATATTCGTATTACTTATTAAATACGATACAGTATTACGATTGGATAGATGAAATGGCACGACCACGCGCAGCAACAGACGAACAGATAATTGAAGCAGCAGACTACTTAGCAGCAGAGAAAGGCTGGCAAACGGTCTATGCCAAGGCTGTCCATGAACACATGAATGTTGGCGGATCTCTCTCCACCTTCACTAAAGTGATCAACGCATGGCGTGCAACGAAGCAAGAAGAAGAAGGTGATGTCGAAGCCTTCGCCAACGAAGTTGTCGAGGATCGTGCTTCGATCATAGATGAAGGTCTGACCAGCATAGCAGAAGCGTTAAAAGCCATGCGCACAGCAGTCACCGACGAGATTGACCGTGCGGTCGCAGATGAACGCAAAAAATCCGATCGGATCAGAGCCGACGAGCGGGATCTGCACGAAAATAAGGTCGCACAGATGACAGCTACGATTGACGCCATCAGCGCAGAGAACGATGGCCTGGCAACGGAGGCGCAGGAAGAGTCCACGCGTGCCGATAAATTAGAAGACGAATTGCAACGCGTGACCGCACAATCTGAAGATCAGGCAGGGGAAATCCAGACGCTCTCCCAGAAGATCAAAGACGACGACGCTACACAGAAAGCCCTCAAGTCAGAGATCGAAGCCCTGCAAAAGACGGCACGGGATCAACAAGTCGCGTCAGATGCAGCCGTCAAAAAGGCAGAAGATCGGGCTGACCAAGCATGGTCTCGTATGGACGCATTAGAGCAGCGCCTTGCGCCCATGATCGACCTGCCCCGCCCAAAAGATAAACCTTAGGGGCTGTTGCCCATATCAGAGGCTGATCCATAAGCCGTTGAAACATAAACCTCGCCCTCAAGCACCAGATCCACATGGGACTTTTAAACATCATCAGACGTATGGCATTGCGAGAGAAGCTACCGATCCGAAACCAGGTCACAAACTCAGGCTCATTTATGTTCGAGGATACCCCGACTTTCGAGCACTTTGGAATCAATCCTGTTGATTTCTGCTGAGAAGTGACCCGGTAGCCCCCCAAATTTTCACTGAGAACTGACCCATGTGAACACGCTACCCCGACGGATTTGGTCGGGGAGATATGGAGTGATCGACATGGGATTTTTGAGTATTATCCGACGCTGGGCATTGCGTGACAAAATGCCAATCCGCGAGATTTCGCGGCGCACGGGGCTGTCTCGCAACACCATCAGAAAGTACCTGCGCGAGGGCGCGGTTGAGCCGAAGTTCAAGACGCCATCACGGCCGAGCAAGCTGGACCCTTATGCGGATCGTCTGTCTGCCTGGCTGCTGGCGCAGACACGCAAACCGCGCAAGGAACGGCGGACGGTGAAGCAGATGCATGCTGATTTGGTGAAGCTTGGCTATGATGGCTCCTATGGTCGCGTGGCGGCTTTTGCCCGCGCTTGGCGTGCGGATCGGCATCGGGCTGCACAAACGACGGGACGCGGCACCTACGTTCCCTTGGTGTTTCAGCCCGGCGAGGCGTTCCAGTTCGACTGGAGCGAAGACTGGGCCAACATTGGAGGCGAACGGGTCAAGC
>NZ_SMZO01000064.1 GCF_004358675.1 Meridianimarinicoccus aquatilis
GTAACCGCACCATTGGCACCGCCTGCCTGACGCTGGGGCGATGATCTAAGATACGTGTTTAACGACGTCGTTAACGACGTGTCTTATGCGGGGTCATCGATGCGTGGTGAAATTCTTGGGGTCGAGCGACGGCGTTTCTGGCGTGACGAGGACAAGCTCGAGATTGTCATGTCGGTTGGGATAGACGGGGCGACGGTGACGCAGGTGGCGCAACGCCATGAGGTTACGCGGCAACAGATTTACGCCTGGCGGCATGATCTCAAGAAGAAGGGCCTGTGGACGCCCAATGCCGGGGCGCTTTTCTACCCTTTGGATATGCCAGTGTCGGCGGGGCAGCCTACGGCAGCTGATACGTCGCCACCAGTTGCAGTCGAATTGCGCTTACGGTGCGGCCATCGCCTTCATTTTGATAGCACGATAGACCCGGCCGCGCTGACGTCCTTGATCCGTGCCGTGGAAGCCGCATGATCGGCCCTGGCACCGGCGTTCGCGTGTATCTGGCCTGCGGTGTGACGGATATGCGAAAGGGGATCGCCGGGCTGGCGGCACTTGCCCAAGATGTGCTGCGTCAGAAACCCGCCAGTGGGGCGGTGTTTGCGTTCCGGGGACGGCGTGGTGACCGGCTGAAGCTGCTCTACTGGGACGGTCAGGGGTTTTGCCTCTATTACAAGGTGCTTGAGCGGGGGCGTTTCCCTTGGCCGAGCGCCAAGGATGGGGCGGTGCGGCTGACCTCTGCACAGCTCGCGATGCTCTGGGAAGGCATCGACTGGCGGCGTCCCGATTGGGGCGCTCCGCCTGCGCGGGTCGGGTGATTTTGCGACCTGATTTGCTTTATTTATATGGTGCTATAGCCTGATTTTTGGTAGTCAGGCGCATGTCGAAACCTGATGAAAATTTGCCTGATGATCCCGCTGAATTGAGGGCGATGATCGCGGCTTTGCAGGTAGAAAATGCTCGGATCGAGGCAGAGAACGCCAAGATGTCGGCGACATTGCGTGTCCATGATCAACTGGTTCAAGCGTTGCGCCTGCGGATCGCCAAGTTGCAGAAACTGGCCTTTGGCAAGTCCTCGGAAAAGGTCGAGCGCGAAATCGAGCAGCTGGAACTGGCGCTCGAAGACCTGTTGGTCGCCGTAGCGGAAAACGATGACGCGCCCATCGACGAAGGGCAGGATGAACCGTCACCGGAAGCTGCCGATGCACCCGCTTTGCGCCGCCGACCACGGGTCTCGGATACGACCCCACGCGAGCGGCGTGAACTGGACCCCGGCACCTGCTGCCCTGACTGTGGCGGCGATCTTCGCGTGGTGGGCGAGGATGTCAGCGAACTCCTCGACATGATCGCCGCGCAGATGAAGGTGATCCAGATCGCCCGGATCAAGAAGTCCTGCCGCCGCTGCGAGCGGATCGTGCAGGAACCCGCGCCAAGCCGTCCGATCCCGGGCAGTATGGCAGGCCCGAACCTGCTGGCGCATGTGCTGGTCTCGAAGTTCGACGACCACCTTCCGTTATATCGCCAGCACGAGATCTTCGCCCGCATGGGGGCGGACATCCCCGAAAGCACGCTGGTCGGCTGGTGTGGCCGCGCCATGAAGGCCCTGTCGCCGCTGATCGAGCGCATTGAGGCTGACATCATGGGCAGCGATTTGCTGCACGCAGATGATACGCCGATCCGGGTGTTGGACCGCTCCAAGAAAGACAAAGGGCTTGGCAAAGGTGTGAAGCAAGGCCGGATCTGGGCCTATGTGCGCGATCAGCGCCCATGGGCGGGTGCCGCGCCACCCGGTGCGGTCTATCGGTTCGCACCGAACTGGAAGGAAGAGCACATCCTCAGCCATCTGGCCAATGCCCGCGGCATCCTGCAGGCGGACGGCTACAAGGGCTATGCCAAGCTTTACGAGCCTGAACCCAATAGTGGGCGGCGTTTGCGAGAGGCAGCCTGTTGGGCCCATCTGCGGCGTGACTTCCATGATTTTTGGACCTCGACAAAATCCGAGATTGCCCGCGAGGCGCTCGACCGGATCGGCAAGCTTTACGACATCGAGCGCGACATTAACGGTCAACCCGCTGGTGTCCGCCATGCCGCACGTCAACAGTTGAGCCAACCAAAGGTCACGGCCTTCTTTGCTTGGTCAGAGCAACAACTCCTGCGCATTCCGGGCAAAAGCGATCTGGCCAAGGCATTCCGCTATGGCCTCAGTCGACAGGAGGCCTTCAGCCTGTTCCTGACCGATGGCCGCGTCGCTATCGACAACAATCCCGCCGAGCGCGCCTTGCGTCCAATTGGCATTGGAAGGAAAAATTGGCTATTTGCAGGGGCCGATACCGGTGCGGAAACCCTCGCTCGCGCTATGACCATCATCGAAACCGCCAAGCTCAACGGTCTCGACCCGCAGGCCTATCTCGCCGACATCCTCGACCGCATCCACGATCACAAAATCAACAGGCTCGATGAATTATTACCGTGGAATTGGGCGCCGCTGGCATCCACAACCGATAGTCAAGCCGCATAAGCTGCGGTCTCAATGGCGCGGTTACAACTTGTCTGACACCACTGAAACAGAGTGCCGCGAAGCGGGGATGGATGGCGTGCTGGAAAAGCCATTACGCATGCAGAAATTGATTGAAATTGTGAAAAGCGTGACACCGCGGAAAGTATCAGTCGACTCTCATGCCGCGCCTGAAGATGGGGGAACGGACCGGAATTAACCGGCCCGTTTCATTTTTCTGTCGGCGTGATCGCGGGAGATTCAATATCTGCCTGTGAGGCCCTTATACGTCTTCTTTCGTTCGTCAAACCTGCGACGGTAGCCAAAGTACAATTGCCGGGAACGCGACCAACAGACCAATCGTAATTGCGTCAGCGATGAAGAACGGCGTCACGCCTCGAAACACATCCTGTACGCTCAGGTCATCCCGCACCCCGGCGACCACAAAGCAATTCAATCCGATAGGCGGCGTAATCAGACAAAATTCGGCCATCTTCACAACAAGGATACCGAACCAAATCGCACACATCGGGCCGGACATTCCAAACGCCGCGTCCTCTGCCGCAACCAATGGCCCGCCATTCAACGCCATGACCGCTGGGTAGACGACTGGCAAAGTCAGAAGCAACATCCCGATGGCATCCATGAACATACCAAGCACCGCGTAAGCCAGCAGGATGCAGACAAGGATCAACATGGGCGACATGGTCAAGCTGGTGATCCAATCGGCAAAGGCGCCGGGCAGATCCGCAAAGCCCAAGAACCGTACATAGATCAGAACACCCCAGATAATCGTGAAGATCATCGTGCTCAGTTTTGCGGTTTCAAGCAGTGCATCGCGCAACTGCGGCCAGCGCATGCCACGATACATCGCCATCAAGAAGACAACAAAGGCTCCGATTGCGCCGCCCTCGGTTGGGGTGCCCCACGCGTCGCCGCCGAACGGATTGTAGACGAAAAAGATAATCGTGATAACGACAAACACGATGGGAAGCGCGGCTGGCAAAGCTGCAAAGCGTTGTCCCCATGTGAAGCCGCGCACGGGGGGACCAAACCCCTTGATCGTCAGGGCCATTCCAACGATCAACATCGCATAGATCACAGCAGAGAACATGCCGGGGATAAAGCCTGCCAGCAGCAGTTTACCGACATCCTGCTCCACGATGATCGCATAGATCACCAAGATCGCCGATGGCGGGATCAGCGACGCAAGCGTTCCCCCCGCAGCCACCACACCCGCCGCAAATCGCTTGTCATAGCCGATGGCAAGCATTTCGGGGATGGCAATACGCGCGAACACGGCAGACGTCGCAACGGAGGCGCCCGACACCGCGGCAAAGCCAGCTGTTGCAAAAACGGTCGACACAGCCAGCCCACCGGGCACCCATGCAAGCCACCGTTTTGCCGCTTCGAACAAGGCGCGCGTCAGTCCCGCATAATACGCAAGATAGCCGATCAGAATGAAGGTTGGGATCAAGCTCAGCGCTTGGCTTGATACCTTGGAATGAGGCACCTGCCCCGCCGTTTTCACAGCAACGGTCAGCGCCCATCCGAAATCGTCGGGCGCATATCCTTTGCGTGCCCAGAAAATCCAGATCAGACCGATCATGCCGGCCAATCCTGCTGCAAACGCAACGCGCATGCCCAGAATAACAAATACCAGCAACCCGCCCGTGACCACGAGGCCAATTTCGATGGAGTCCATCTCAGCGTGCCCCCTTGCGTGTCTCTTCTGTCGGATCGGTGACGTGGCTCGCTTCCATTGCGGCAACTGTGGCGGCGTCCAGCACCAAGGGCACAGCAACCGGCGTTTCGGCACCCGTTGAGATAGCCTGAACATAGGCCCAAAGCTGAAGAATCAGACGCGCGGCCAAGACCGACAACGCCACCGGAACCAACAGTTTGGCAGGCCAAATCGGAATACCGATATCCATGCTGCTATCGCGACTCCACATGGGCATTGCAGGGTCAAAGCTGCGGTCAAAATGCGCCCAACTGCCCCAGATCATCAGCACAACCAGCAGCAGGATCGCGAAGGTTGTCACAAATTCAGCCAGATAAAGCGCTCTGCCCTTCAGCACGCCAACCACGAGATCCATCCGGATGTGGCCACCGTTGCGTTGTGCGTATGCAATACCCATGAAGGCGATCAGCGGCATGGCCTGTTCGATCCAATCAACATAGCCGGGCAAGGGCTGCCCCATGAAGTTTCGCCCGCCAACCGACACAACAGCCAGCATCATCAGGGCAAAAACGGCAAGTCCGCTAAGCAAAGCAAGCAACGTTTCCAGTTTCAGCAACCCTCGATCAAGGCGACTGACAAGACTATCATCGGTCAGAACCTGCGATCCGCCCGCCATGGGAATATCCTTTTTCTAAAGCGACCGGGCGGCACGATGCGCCGCCCGGTTTGGGTGCTCACGATCCGTCAGCAACCATTCCAGTTACCAGATCAAAAAGCTCCTGCGCGGGAAGACCGCGTGCAGTGTTGGCGTCGATCCATGCTTTGGCAGCCGGCTCTGCAGCGGCCTTCTTGAACGCTTCGATTTCCTCGGGTGGGAATGTCACTCGCGTGATCCCACGCTCATCCAACGCCGGCCCCCAAGCCGCCATCGTTTGATTGTTGTAATAGTCGATGTAGTGGTCAAGCGCCTCGTCAACGGATCCCAAAAGCGCTGCGCGCTCATCATCGGTCAAATCGTCCAAGGCATCTGTGTTTACGACAACCGGGCAGTTTACGGTTCCGGGGTTCAGGTTCGTGGTCCACCACGTCGCGTTTTCGATTGTGCCGAACGACATATGCGCATGCGGTGCAAAGCTCGCCGACTTGATAACGCCGCTATCCATTGCCTGACGGACTTCAGTCGCTGACATCGATGTTGGAACAGCGCCAACCGTTTCCATGGCCGCCCCAATGCCACCAGTGGCGCGCACGGTCAGACCTTCGAAATCTGCCAACGAACTGGGGGCATCGCCAAGGCCGACAAGATTGTATTGGGGCAAGGGCGACGGCATCAGAAGTGTCGCGTTCCAACGGGCCAAGTCGCCGGCAACCGCCGGATGCTTATAGACCGCCATCGAAATGTCGCGCTCTTGCTCAAGCGTGCTCACCCCCAGGAAAGGCAATTCCATAACGGTGATCGATGGGTTCTTGTCTGCGTGGTAGCCGGCACAGAATTGCGCCATTTCGAACGCCCCAATGGAAATGCCATCAAGGTTCTCCCGGTTGCTGGACAAACCACCATAGCTGATATTCATGGTGAATGCGCCGTCGGTCTTTTCCGACACAAGCTCGGCCAGTTTTTCAACATGCTCGGTGAATGCGCGCCGCTTGCCCCACAAGGACACGTTCCATTCTGTCGCAAGCGTTTCGGTTGCAAAGCCGATCGCCAGCGCCGCGACTGCGGCACCGCTCAAATATGTTTTCATCTCGTTTCCTCCCCGGATAACCCAGTTTCACTGTATCCCCATCATGCCTGTTTGAAAGCCAAACGCCACGAACAAAACCGCGCCAAGCATCCGCCTGTCCCTGCGGAAATCCGCAAAGTAGACCTTTGGGCCAGCGCCACGAACTGACAGCATCAACTCGCTAAAGCAAAGCGCCCTTATCAAGTCCAAGCTTGACGATTTTTTCGTTCAACGTACGCCGCCCAATGCCAAGTGCTTCGGCCACAGCATCCATCCGCCCGGCATGCGCGCGGATGGCCTTGCCAATCAATTCACGCTCAAAGGCGGCGACGGCTTCGCGCAATGTGTCCGGTACATCGTCCAACTCATGATCTTTGTGCATTGCCGCAGCGACTGATCCGCCCCCGCGACGCGCTGACAAGATGCGCCTCTCGGCGACGTTACGCAATTCGCGAACGTTGCCGGGCCAATCATGGGCCAGAAGGGCCGCCATATCGTCTTGGGTCAATTCCGGCACAACGGTCTCATAAACGGACGCAAATTCTTCAAGAAAATGCGTCATCAAAAGCGCCAGATCGGCACGCCGTTGGCGCAGCGTCGGCAGCGCCAAGACAAATGTGTTCACTCGAAACAGGAAGTCGGGGCGCAAGCGACCATCGCTTTGGGCGGCGTCGGGATCTTCGTTCGTGGCTGACACCACCCGAAATGACAGCGGCACAGGACGGGTCGCGCCAAGAGGCGTCACCTGTTTATCTTCGATCACGCGCAGCAACTTGGATTGCACGGGCAATGGGCAGGCTCCGATTTCGTCCAGAAAAAGCGTGCCCCCTTCCGCCGCAAGCAACTTGCCGACCTGCCCGCCTTCGACCCCAAAAAATTCAGCTTCAAAGACAGCCGGTTGCAGCGTTGCACAATTCAGCGCCAGAAACGGCCCTGCGGGATTGCGCCCCAGATCATGCAACGCACGCGCCACACGTTCCTTGCCGGTGCCTGTCTCACCCACAAGCAATACGGCGGCATCGCTATCGGCGACATCAAGCACTTGCTCCCGCAAGTCAGCGATGCCCGGCGTCTGCCCCAACAGCATGCGATCGAGACCCGAAATTTGGGTCAGACGCCGGCGCAAACTCGCGGTGTCCCGCCGCATTCGGTGCTGGTCGGCGGCATGGCGCAAGATAGTCAACAGACGGCGCGGCTCGCACGGTTTTTCAACGAAGCTGTATGCCCCGTCCTGGATCGCTTTTACAGCCATGGGGATATCACCATGGGCAGAGATCAGAACAACGGGTGGGTTAAACGCCTCTTGCAAAGTTGCCAGCAGATCAAGGCCCGACATTCCGGGCATCCGCACGTCGGACAAGATGACATCTGCAGCAAAGGTGACAAGGGTTTCGGCCACACGGGAGGCTCGGGACACAGCCTCCACGCGCCAACCGGCCGCCTCCAACAGGGCGACAAGCGACGCGCGCATCGCACGGTCATCATCTACGATCAGCACCTGAGGCATCGCAGCCTGTGTCATGTCATTCTCCGCCCTGCTGCATCGGGATTTCCACCCTGAAAATCGCGCCGCCGCCGGGGCGGTTGCAAGCCGTTATGCGCCCATGATGTTCCTGCACAATTCCAGCAGAAATCGCCAGCCCAAGCCCCATGCCCTGCCCGCTTTCGCGCGTTGTGACAAAGGGCTCTTGCAAGTCTTCCAAAGTTGTATCGCCAAGGCCGTGCCCGCGGTCGCACACTTCAACCCAACCCGTGCCCGCCGTCTGCCCGATACCGATGTCGATTTCGCGAACTTCAGTGTCATCCATCGCGTCGGCTGCATTGCGCAGCAGATTGGTGATCACCTGCTCCAGCCGAAGCTGGTTGCCGCGGACCAGAACCGGCGCATCTGGTTGGACGACGGAACACGCCAGCTTGTGCACCTCTAGGTTTGGTGCCACCAGTTCAAGTGATGCTGCCACAGCCTGACGCAGGTCTACGGCCCCAAACCTATTTGGCTCGCTTCGAGCAAAGAACTTCAACTGGCGCGTTATCCCCTCCATCCGATCTACCAATCCTGCGACGGGCATGAGGCTGGAAGCGTTGGCCGTGCCAGCCATCTCGGCGGCGGCCAGATGATTGCGCATGGCGGCAATCGGTTGCCCGAGTTCATGGGTCACCGAAGCAGCCAACTGCCCAAGCGCAGCAAGGCGACTTGCGCGGGACAATTCGTCTTGCGTGCGTTCCAAGCGTTGTTCTGCGACTTTGCGCTCTTCGATTTCGACGGCAAGCCGTTCATTGGCACGGCGCAAGTTCAACTCTTCAGCCTCAGACCTGCGCAAGGCCGCATTGATCAACCGGGTCTTGCGGACCTGTGACGCAATAAACAAAAGCGCCAGAACGATCACCCCACCCCCCGCGACAAGCACACTTCGCGTTACGGCTTGGTCATTGCTGGCAAAATAATGGAGCGACCAGTCATGCGGAAGGTCCGATGCCACAAGGTGAATCCATGTCCTTCCGCCAATTTCCGCCCGCTGCGCGCCGCGTGTTTGCCAATTCAACTGCTCCAGCGATTGCCCAGGAAACTGACGTGATCCTTCTATCCGGACGCGCTGCGCGTTACTCAATGGTATCATTGCGCGGTATCGCCACTCCGGGTCCGATGACAACAACGTCACACCGTCGGTGTTTGCAAGAAGCACCGTCTCCCCTGCATCGCGCCAAGAGTCTTCCAACTTTGTCAGGTCAAGTTTGATGGCCACAACACCAACCACGTCGCCGCCAACCAAAACGGCATCCGCTATGAAGTAGCCCGGCAGACCTGTGGTTGCCCCGATGCCATAAAAGCGCCCCTGCCCGCCCGCGACCGCCTGCGTGAAGTAGGGCCGGAACGCATAACTTTGCCCCACAAAGCTCTCAACCGATCCGGCGTTTGACGCGGCTATGGTCATTCCGTCTGGTCGCATCAAGTAAATGGCGTCCAAGCCCGCTTGACCGGCAAATGCGGACAGCCGTGCGTTCAGAACGGTGGGATCAGCGCCGTTGGCAGCAGCGATGACGATAGGATCACGCGCCAAGACATAGGTCAGGTGGGAAAACCGCTCCATCTCAGCAAAGACGGAACTGCGAACCAGAGATAATCGACCATTGGCCTTGCTCACCTCAGCGGCCTGAAAATAGCCCAGAGACAGCAAGTAAATTATGAGCGCCGCACAGGGAGCGGCAAGTGCTGCGGCGATCCGGTAGTTTTGGCGCATACCGATGCTTTGGCGGAAATCGCAGCGAATGCAAGTGTGCGTCAGCGGTCGAATGCGATGTCGACAAACACCGGATAGTGGTCCGACGGCCATTGCCCGTCGAATTGCTGGCGTACGACCACGGGATCTGACGTCAGCCGCACACCGGGGCTGACGCCTATGTGGTCAATTGCGCCGAATAGGTTGATCCCCCGGTCAAAGTGATAGGTCGATCCTTCGGGCTGTGCGAATTTTAACCCGGCTTCTTCCAGCAAGCCCATCGTATGCGAGCCGTAAAGCGCGTTCAGATCACCCGCCAGGACAACATGCGCCCCATTCCCGACGCGTGCGGCAATTTGATCGCGCACGAGTTGAGCCGACAAACGGCGGTTCGACCTGCTTTTATATTCGAAATGAATATTGTATACAAAGAACTCCGGTCGGCCATCTTTTGGCTTAAACAAAGCCCACGAGCTAAACGCCGGATAAGAGCCGTTGAACGTACGTGAATAGATCACATGCGGCGTCTCAGAGAAAAAGAACCAGCCTTGATCCTTCAATTCCAACTGATCCCGGCGATAGAAAATCGGCTGAGTCGATGGGAACTCTTGCCAATCCCCAGATGCGGCAAGCGCATATTCCGGATTGTGCTTCAGAAGAAAGTCGCGGGCCAGATTGACAGACCCATCGCTGCCTCGCGAAAAACTCTCCATTTCTTGGAAGGCCACCACATCGGCGTCCAGTGTTTTGAGCGTTGTATCAAGGGCCCCTTTTCGGGTTTCCCAATCAGTGACGGACCAACGCCCATCATCTGCGTTAAGAAGGATGTAATGGACGTTTTGGCTTGCAATTCTTAGCGCTGTGGGCGGTTTGGGGGCAATGTCTTCTTCGCCGGAGTTGCTGACGTGCAGGGCGCAGGCAAGCAACGTCAGCGAGAACAAACCGAGAAGGGAAAATCTAAGGAACCTGACCATTTCTCTGTCTATCCGTGCAGCATGCGTTGACCAAGGTTACAAAGCTCATCCTGACGCAATCGTGCGCGGTGCAAATATTCCTATTTCGCCACTGCGGTACTCTGTGAAATAGTTCCAAATAATGGAACGGCCACCCATACAGACCATTCCGCAAAGTTGACGATAACGGAACCTATTTTAATTGTGTCCAACCTCACAGTGGAATGCGAGTTTTCGAAGTTCAGACAAATTACCTTTTGGCAAATCACATGTTGATATGTAACAGTTTCAGCGAGGTTTGGCGATTTCGCGAGCAAGAATTCGCCGATAAGCATATACTTGCAGCTCAGGTTCGCTTTGAGGTTGCGGGATAACTGGCAAGAACCTGCGGGACTTGCCCAAAAAAAAGGCGATCGTTTGATGGGTGATGCGCAAAAGATTCGAATCTTAATAGCGGATGACCATGAGATGGTTCTCGACATGCTCCGGCTGTTTCTCGAGAAGGTCGAAGATTTCGAGATCACGACTGCCAACACGCTTGACAAGGCCCTGGAAGAGATCGGCAAGTCCGGATCGTTCAGTATTGTTCTGCTCGACTACGACATGCCCGGAATGAACGGACTGAAGGGTCTGACACGGTGCATTGAGGTCAACAAGCCCGGCCCGGTCGCGCTTTTGACCGGGAATGCGAGCCACTCCTTGATGCAAGACGTTATTGCACTTGGCGCGATGGGCATCCTGACCAAAAACATGTCAGCCAATAGCCTTGAAAACGCGATCCGGCTGATCAACTCCGGCGATCCGTATATCCCGATGTCACTGATGCAGGCAGAGCCCGTGTCCGCAGCACGGAAGGAAAGCAAACTGACCGACCGAGAGATGACAGTGCTGAAATGTCTGGGTGAAGGCTGGCCGAACAAAGAGATTGCTGCATCACTCGGCCTGTCAGAAGCCACGATCAAGATGCACGTGCAATCGGTTTGCCGCAAACTGGACGCCCGCAACCGCACGCGAGCGGTCATCAACGCCCGCGACAACGGGCTTCTATAGCAATAAGGCGGCTCGGAAGACGCGGTCCCTCGAAACGGTTTCGGCTTGCGCCACCCTGTGTTTAAAACAGCGCGGCACATGCCAATTGCTCTTTCCTAGATGGTGTCACGCTCCGCCACCGGCGTGAGCGTCACGTATTTTTTGATCAAGTCGCGCAGTTGCTGTCGGTTCAAAGGCTTTGCAGCCACCTCTGATGCGTTGGATTGACGGAAACGGTCAGCATCGTTTCCGATAATGGCGGCTGTTACACCGATAATGGGGATCACGGGGTCTTGCAGGCGAATAGCGGCCGCCAGCTCATCCCCCGACATTTTCGGCATAAACAAATCCGTAAAGACGATGTCAGGCTTGTCAGCATTGAACATCTCAAGCGCCTCTTTACCGTCAGCCGCAAGAGAAACCCGCCTCACAATTTTACGGAGTGTGCCACCCATCAACTCGCGGATCATCTGGTGATCTTCGGCCAGCAAGACATGTGCATCCCACAACTGTTGATCGGGGTTCTGGCCGGTCACACCTGAATCCTCGGATTTCACCCCCATGTCACTACGTCCATGTTGAACATCGGCCTCTGACTGCGCCTCAAGAATATCCAATCCGAACTCTGGAACCTGCAATTCGAAACATGCCCCACCGGTGCGAGCAATCGTGTAGGTCACGGTTCCGCCCAGCAATTCAATCGAACTTTTGACAATGTACAGCCCAAGCCCAGATCCATCCGCCTGATCCACGGACGCGGGGCCGCGTTGAAATGGTTCATAAAGCGAGTCGATCCGGTTAGGGTCAATGCCTTTACCGTCGTCTTCGACCCGCCAGGTCCCAACCCTGCCCAACTCGTTGAACTGGCAGGTATAGCTGAGGTCAATGCGCCTGCAATCGGCATGCAGGATGGCGTTTCGCACCAAATTGGCGATGGCTTGACGCAATCGATGCAAGTCACCCCCGGTCGTGTCAAAAGCGGCGTCACTCAGCGCGATTTCGATCGATACATTGGAATTTTTCGCGCTGAAGTCATAGTTCGCCTTGATCTCTTCAAGCAGTTCGATCGGGACGATCGGGCGTGGCGACACCGGCAGATTTTGTTCCGGATTTACGGACTGTCTGATGTCGGCCAGCGTCTGAAGCAATTCCGAGGATACATTACGCATCTTGGGACCAATCGTTTCCCAGTCTTCACCTTCGTCCATTCTTTCAATGAACATGGACATCAAGGAGGTCGGCGTTCGCAACTCATGAGAGATCATCGAAAACATCTCGCTCTGGAATTGCTGTTTATCCGACAATTTGGCCAACGCGGTTTCCAGTTCTACCCCACGAGTGTGTTCTTCGGTAACGTTGACGATAAACCCATGCGCAAATTTGTCGACTTTGCTTCGGACCTCATACCAAAAGTAGAACTTCAAAACCTGTTGTTGCCCAGTAGTGTTGCACATCTCGAACTGGGCCGTCACCGTACGACTAACCCCCGATTGATCCGAAAATGCGCGCGACAGCTCTGCAACGTCTTCGGGGTGCACACAGCGCATGAATGCAGCGATTGAATGGCGGGGAGGCATTCCTGTCATTCGCTCGGCGGCCGGATCGAACCAACAAATGCCCCGCCTCAAATCCACAGAAAATCTTCCAACGTCCGCAAATTGGTAAAGCCGCTCCAACCGCTCTTCGGTCACGCGGCGCTCATGGGCGCTTTTGCGAAATTCGTATTTTCCTATGACTACGACGAATACGAGAACCAGAATTACTAGAACCACCCAATCGGATGATGCCGTTTCAGCGACACGGTGTTCGCCAGTGTAAGCAAACAAACCCACTGCCGGTCCCGTGACAGCGATAAAGACGATGGATACAGCGCTTGCTGCGCAAGGCAGGATGATTGCCAACATCAAAAGAAGAACTGAAACTTCCAGTTCAGGAAGCTCTGGGCGGCGCAACACGATCCATACAAGAACAGCACTCAACGCCAAAACACCAAGAATGGATGGGACCCGATCACGCCGACGAAACGCGAAACGGCTCAGCAGCACAAATGAACTGACTGCCAAGCTTGCCCAGATACCCATCATGACCGAACAGCCGATGTGGTCCGGCCCGACATCCAAGTCTTGCCACCCCTGCAGATTCAGCGCGCTGCCAATTGCCCAAACGGTGATGTAGGTCAGCGGACCCAGTAGAAACAAAAACCCACCCACAACCGATACAGTTAACAAATTGTGGTCATAAGCAGGGAAAACCCGACTCAATTGGGTCGAAGCATTTCGTGCAAGCAACCCCACGATCAGCGCAAGCCCGAAATTGATCTGAAAGACAACAAAGTGAACCATTAGCTTTGCATAGGTACCATCCAAAGGAAGGTCCCGCATGTTCGGCGCGACAAAGCTAAAACCGTAAAGGGAAACGAACACAACGATCGCATACCAAAGCTGGCGCGGGGGCAGCACGACGAGCGCAAGAACAAAGGCAACACTCGCCACATGGGGCGATATAAACGCGAAAAACGCGGGTTCCGACTTCTCAAATTGATGAGTCATACCGGCCAAGATGAACAGAACGGAAAACACGGCAAAGGCAAGGACCGTGCACAGTGGGTCATTTCCCTGACCGGTCAGCCGTGTAAGCCGCGTCCAACGTTCATAGAAGAAAGAACGCCAAGTAGTTTTTGAATTTGCAAGAATCATAGATCAGTCAGGGACTTAAGCCCCGCCCCGCTTCTTCTCTGGATCGTATCTTATTGACGTGCAGCGTCGTGGTCCAACATTTCCAATATAGTTCTTTGTCTCAGCCAAAATCGTCGCGTTTGCTGTTCGATCCATTCTTCGTCCAAGGCATCGATGCCGCCAGCGGGACGCGACCACAGCAAACCAAGTAAGTCTCATAATCTTGACACGAAAACCCGAAGCTTCATAGCCGCTTCGATGGCCACAAAAGCTGCAAGGACACAAGCTTCCCACCCGATTGCAGACCCAAGTGCGCGCTTCAGCCAGTATGGAACTCAGCTTGCAACGTGTTGATGCACCCGGCACAGCAGGTTCTTCGAAGAAACCGCGCTTATAGCGGCAGGTCAAAGTATCGAAGTTTTCAGAACGCTACAGATTCACATTTAATGACAACCATGGGAGAATCGCAGCAGATTCGCTTGGCTTGAAATTTAGGCATATGTACAATTCTCAAATCGAGAAAAAATTGTTTTTGATTAAATGCCCATACTTTCGCCAAAACAAAAGACGGCTGTAACATACTAAAGTATTGGCCGCTTCAACTTACCGCCTAAGTTGAGTCGCGAAGGGGTGCGCCACACTACTAATGATTGACCAGAACAGACTAACTTTGCCTCCAGCATTCCTGCCATTGAGGCTATAATTAATCAAACTCTGTTTGGCGCCAACTTACTGGGATGCATGAATTGAAAGACGATGGCACTCAGACCGAAGACAGGCCATCCAATTTCTCGCCTGTCGCAATTGTTATGATGGATGCCGCCCTGACGCTGGCATTGGTATGGGCGTTCAGGTGGATGTCTTTGAGTTGGGTGACGTCGCTGTTAGGCGGGTGGATCGTTGGCGCGTTCCTGACTGTGGCAATCCTGTTCGCGGCCACAATAGGCACCGAATTGACCGACAAAGACAAGGATTGACCCGGCTATTCAGCGGCGGGTTTCAGGCTCGACATCAAGTGATGGAACTTTTCCCCCTGAACGGCCACATGCTCACGCAGCAAACGCCCCGCCCGTTCGGCATCCGCATTGGTCAACGCCTGCACAATTCCCTCGTGTTCTGACATGGATTGCGCAAGCCGACCCCGCAGTTGCAATTGCATGCGGCGAAACGGCTTGAGCCGCCGGTGCAACCGACATGTTTCGGCTTCCAGAAACGCATTGCCTGATTGGCGATAGATGATGTGGTGAAACCGCTCGTTCTCGCGATAGTATGCGTCGGCGTCACCTGCCTCCACAGCTTGCCGGCACGCGGCATTGGCGACTTGCAGCGCATCCAGAGCTTCATTCGTGATCCGAGCGGACGCGAGCCGCCCGCAAATGCCTTCGAACTCGGCCATCACTTCGAACATTTCAAGCAACTCGACCAGTCCGGGCTGGCGCACGAAAACGCCGCGCCGGGGAATTGCCTCAACCAGCCCTGAAAGCGCGAGTCTTTGAAAAGCTTCGCGGATCGGCGTGCGCGAGACGCCGAACCTTTCGGCGAGGCGGATCTCATCCAGCCTGTCCCCATCGGAGAACTCGCCGTTAAAAATCAACCCTTCAAGGGCTTCAGCAATGTGATCCGCACGCCGAGCATCCATAGTGAAGGGTATATGCCAAACCAAGTCTGCCATGCAATACTTCTCATGTTGTATACAAAAGTATTGACTTGTGGTGCAATTGGGTCATGATTGTCTGAGCAGCGCCCGGAGAGGCGCGCTTAGATGTTCAGGGAGGACACGAAAATTATGACAAGATCATATCTGACCACTGCCGCGATGGTTGCCCTTTGTGCCGGCGCCACCATGGCAAACGCTACCGAATTGCGCCTGTCCCACCAATGGTCGAACCAAGATGTTCGCAATGCTGTTGCACAGATCGTTGCCGATGAAGTGGCCGCTGCTGACGTTGACCTCGACATCAAGATTTTCGGCTCGCAATCGCTGTTCAAAGCACGCGAGCAATATACTCCGCTCAGCCGGGGTCAGCTCGATATGACAGTGCTACCGCTCAGCTATGCCGGCGGTCAGCGCCCCGAATACAACCTGACACTTATGCCTGGGCTGGTGAAGAACCATGACCATGCCGCCCGCCTGAACGAAAGCCCCTTCATGGAAAGCATCGAAGCCACGCTGGCCGAAGATGACGTGATGGTTCTGGTTCATGGTTACTTGGCAGGCGGATTTGCCGGCAAGGAAAGCTGCATGACGTCGCCCGACGATGTAAACGGCCAGCAGATGCGCGCAGCAGGCAAAGCGTTCGAACAGATGCTGGCAGGTGCGGGGGCGTCCATCGCATCCATGGCCAGTTCTGAGATTTACAATGCCATGCAGACCGGCGTTCTGGACGGGGCGAACACATCTTCCTCGTCCTTCGTGTCATACCGTATTTACGAACAGGTCGCGTGCTATACCCCGCCGGGTGACTACGCGCTTTGGTTCATGTACCAGCCATTGCTCATGAACAAGTCCACCTTCGACGATCTGAACGAAGACCAACAGGCTGCCCTGCTTGCAGGCGCGGAAAAAGCGCAGGCCTATTATCTGGAAGAAGCCAAAAAAGAAGACGCGGAATCGCGCCGCGTGTTCGAAGAGGCCGGCGTTGAAATCGAGCTATGCCCGAAAGTTGGTGACGGCGTGATCAGGCGGCACTTTGAAGTTGCTTGATCCCGTCCTTGAATTCAATCCCTTCGATGATTTCGGGCATGCGGTTGGCACCATCGAGTTTGCGCCATTTTGTCTGGGCTGACATCATCAGCTTGAAGGCCATGGCGAGCCCGGTTTTACGGCTGAGGCACCCCTTGGTTTTACCAGTGCGATGCCGCACCGTGGCGAAGGTGCTTTCGATGGGATTGGTTGTGCGGATGTGCTTCCAATGTTCAGCGGGGAAGTCATAGAATGCCAAGAGCACGTCGCGGTCTTTGGTCAATTTAGCGACGGCCTTGTCGTATTTTACGCCGTAGGTTGTGACGAAGAAGTCGAAGGCCGCCTCGGCATCCACGCGGGTTTCGGCCTGCCAAATATCGTGCAGATGACCTTTGGCTTTGGCCTGAACGGACTTCGGCATCGCGTTCAGAACATTGCCGGTCTTGTGGAACCAGCAGCGCTGTTCTTTCGTGGCACCAAAGACCTCGCGTAGCGCATGCCAGAACCCCAAAGCACCGTCACCAATGGCAAGGTCAGGCGCGTGGGTGAGCCCGCGTCGTTGCAGATCAAGCAGCAGTTCTCGCCAACTTTGGGTGCTTTCGCGGTAGCCATCAGCAAGGCCGATGATTTCCTTTCGACCCCATTCATCCGCGCCGATCAACACCAGGACACATTGTTTTTCTTCAGCCATTCGTGGGCGGAAGTAGACACCATCAGCCCAGATGTAGA
>NZ_SMZO01000065.1 GCF_004358675.1 Meridianimarinicoccus aquatilis
GGGATCGAGAGCCGTGCCGCGGGGTTGCGGCGGCTCATTCAGGCGGCAGGCGGGGTGTTCGTTCCGGACGCGCAGATGGCAGCAGAGATGGCGCGCTATCGCGCTTCACTGCACGAGGTCGGCAATGGGGTCGCGCAAATCGCCAAGCAGATGACGCAGGCCAACCGGCGGGGGCAGGGGGCCGTGGGGGGCACGAGTGCCGAGTTTACCGAATTGCGCCTTGCGCAGATGCGCGGGCTGGCGAGGTTCATTCTGGATTCTGCAGACGAGATCGATCTGCTCCTGCGCCGCCGTCGCAACGCGATGCAGCTGCGGGCCACGGCCGCGCTGAGGGAGTTTGCCCATGCGGCTGAATGATGCCGTCCATGCCGTCACGGGCGAGGTCTTTCGGGATGGCTGGAGCCGCGTCCGGGGCTCGATGCAGGGGCTGCATGTCGCCAAGCAGACCCAGCTTACGCGCGCGGCAGCGGGGCATCGGCCAGCGGTCTTCAAGGCGATCCGGGGCGGGGGTACGCATACCAAATCACAGCTCGCAAACCAGCTCGATTACCTCACCACCAAGTCCACCCATATCGTGGACAGCAGTGGGTTTCTGGACGGCAAGGCGAAGCTCGAGGCCGGTGACATCAAGGACCTGACCGAGCGCTTTGCCAAACGGTGGGATGCGGGCTTCAAGCCCAAGCTCGGACAGACCACCCATATGCTCATGTCCTTCCCCATCGGCACGCGCGGCGAGGATGTGCGCGACATTGCGACGGACGTGGCCGAGCGGTTCTTCCAGACCGACGCGGGGCATTTCGACTACATCATCGCGGTGCATGAGGACCGCGATCACCCCCATGCGCATCTGGTGCTGAACCGCCGCTCACAAGAAGGCGAGTTCTTCTTTCTGGGGCGCAACCACCGCTTCAACTATGACGACTTCCGCCTCGCCATGGTCGAGGAGGCGGAGAAGTATGGCGTGCGGCTGGAGGCCACGCGCCGGGTGGATCGCGGGGTTGTGCATTACCCAGCCCGCACCAGCGAGGTCTACGCCGCGAAAGAAGAGGGGCGCGCACCCCGCGAGCGCGAACGCGTGGGGCAGGACCTGACCCGGACGCTGGCGGAGATCGCCAACACCAGGACCGTCTACCATTCGCTTGCCGCAGAGGCCTCCCGGGAGGCCCGGGAAGACATCGCCGCGGCACTCTTCCGCGCGGGCGAGGTGCTCGCGCATGGCGGACAGGTGGACCGAACAGGAGATGTGTATATGGCCGAGGATCAAAGCTTCGAGGATCTGAGAAGCCTCTATGCGGAAAAGCTCGCGCGGGTCCAGGGCATGATCGCCGAAAAATCTGACGCGGAACGTCCCGTGCTGGAAAAGCGCCTCATCGAGATCCAGACGCAGGTCCAGCACATGCAGCCCTTGGGGCTGCGATCATCCACGCTGTCAGAGACCCCCTCGGAGGGCGGGATCTATTCCGAAGCCAATATCGACGCCAGCCAGCGCGAGCGACTGGCGGAGCCCGACCTGAGATCGCGCATTGACGCGGCACTACGGGGCACCGGGATCAGCACATCGGAAGTGGTGGCCCGGATCGAGACGGGCGCCTCAAATGCAGCGCTCGAGCATCAATGGATCGCCAATGATCTCTCCAAAGTGGCCGAGGCGCGGAACCTGAACCTCGAGCGCCGCGCCGATCTGGAACAGGCGCGCGACATTCTCAACGATGTGCATGTCGCGCTTGGCACGCTTCTGGAACGGGAAAACGTGCTGCGCCGGGATGGTGTCATGGAAGCGGAACCGGTCAGCGAGCAGTTCCATTATCATGAGGGCGCAGTCCGGGCGATGGAAGGGACAATCCGTCAGGAAATGCGCGCAGACGGCCTCACCGCGCAGCAGATCGAGGATCGGGACTGGGAGGTTGTCTCACGGGCGGAGCGCCGGATCGAGACGGAGCAACGCGCGTATCTCGAAGCACACCCAGACCTGCTCGCTCGCCCAGGCGATGTGATCGACCGGTCTGAACCCTACAGGGAGATCATCACCGATGCGGCCCGCGCCAGCGAGATCACCCGCGAGGTCGACCGGATCATGGAGGGACGCGACCTCCGCACGCCTGTTGCAGATGCTGTCACGGATGACTTGCGCGCGCGCTATCCGGACATGCCGTCCCACCTCGCCCGCGGGCTTGGCGCGACCTATGCGGCCGTCGTCGAGATACGCGACACGGAGGTCATCAATCAGGTCCGCCGCGAAAACGAGATGCGCGACGGGCTCGGGTCTGGCACGCGCGACGCACTCCTCGCAGCCCGCGGTGAAGCTGCGCCGCAGTCTGACCGTGCCGACCGCCTTGCAGACGAGATTGCGCATGTCCTGGACCATGAACGGGCGGGGGAGTTGTCCGCGCCCTTCGAGACCGAGGCGGAGCGGGACGCCTTCCGCGACGAGATCGCGCGGGTGCTGGACGACCGCCAATTGGACCGGCTCACATCCGGCGATGCCGATGCGCTGGAGAAGGTTCTCGAGGACCGCCTCGACCGGCTCTATGTCGCCAAGGTCTATCTGCAATCCGATGCCGCGACGGCCAACACGGAGGCCTTGCGCCAGGTGGTCGATGATCTTGCCGACACCGAATACGAAAAACACCGCGCGACAGACGTGGATGGCGAGACCGAGCGGGGCCAGGTCCATTGAGCGCCGCCATGGGAAAAGCGCGGATCGCAACAGGGGTCTTGCTGGTGACGCTGGTGACCGGGGCCATGGGCTATACCATCGCCTCGGCGGTGCTGACCTACCAGGATCTCGGGTTCGGGGCCGAGATCGACTTTGCCTATATCGCGCAAAACTATCTGGCGATCCTGGATCGCCGCCCGGAGGACGCGCAACTTGTTCACCTGATCATCGGCAGCTTCGCCGCCGCCGGGCTGATGCTGAGCCTCGCCCTGTCGGGGGCCGCCCTCACACGCTTTGGCCAGACCCATTGGCAGACCGCGCGCGAGATGAAGGCCAACGGCTTCTTCGGGGCGCCCGGGACCGGGTTCATCCTCGGCAAGCTGGGGCCGCCGGGCTCCCGCGCCAATTACATCTGCTCCAAGGTTTTCCCCCATGCGCTGATCGTGGCGCCCACGGGCCGTGGCAAGACCACGGGCTTTGTCATTCCGAACCTGCTGACCTGGCAGGGATCGGTCGTGACGCTCGATGTGAAGGGCGAGTGCTTTGAGGCCACGGCCCGGCATCGCGCAGCCCAAGGCGACAAGGTCTATCGCTTTGCCCCCACCGATTGGGAGGGCAAGCGCACGCATCGTTACAACCCGCTCCTGCGCATCTTTGAGCTGAAAGATCCCGCGCGCCAGCAGATGGAACTGCAGCTCCTGGCGACGCTTTTTCTGCAAAGCGACAATGACCGGGTCCAGGGGCTGCTCAAGGGCGGGATCGATCTCTTCGTGGCGGCAGGCCTGCTGGCCTTCCAGCGCAAGCGCCCCACCTTGGGCGAGATCTACCGCATCGCCGCCTCGGGCGGGAACAAGCAGAAGGAGTATTTCGCGCGGGGCCATGAGGTGGACAACAGGGCGGCCAAGCTGATCTTCACGCGGCTGGCCTCGACCAACAATGACACCCTGACCTCTTACGTCTCGCTCCTGATGACATCGGGGCTCGACCAATGGCAGAACCCGGCCATCGACGAGGCGACGGCGGTGTCGGATTTTGATTTCCGGACGATCCGCAAAAAGCCCTTTTCGGTCTATCTCGTCGTCCAGCCTCTCATGGTGAAGCCTCTGGCGCCCCTCATCCGGCTCTTCTTTTCCGATCTTCTCTCGGCCATGCAGGAAAAGGATCCCGGCCCCGACGAGCCCTGGCCCGTGATGATCATGCTCGACGAGTTCAATCGCCTCGGCAAGATGCCCATCGTGGTCGAGAGCATCGAGACCCTGCGCACCTATCGCGGGCATTTGGCCGTGGTCACGCAAACCATCCCCGCCCTCGATGAAATCTACGGCGAGAACACTCGTCGCGCCCTGCAAGGCAACGCGGGCGTGAAACTCTATCTCACGCCCTCGGATGAAAAAACCGTCGAAGAGCTCAGCAAGGCTGTCGGCAAGACCACGAAAACCGTCATCACGCGATCCCAGTCCATCGGCAAGAACCCCTTTGAAGGGCGCAGCCAATCCACACGGACCGAAGAAAGTTCGCTGTTGCCCGAAGATGAAGCGCGCCGCCTGCCGCTCGATGAAATCGTCATGGTCATCGATGCCCAGATGCCGGTCCGGGCAAAGCGGATCCAGTATTTTGACGACCGGCTGTTCAAGGCGATCCATGCGGCACAGACGGGAGAGTTGCCGTTTCCGGAGCCGGGGGGAGGTGGGTCGCAGGGCAATCTGCCGCTGAGTGTGCGCGCCATGCCGATGACACCGCCTGCGAGCGTACCAGGTGGGTCTGACGCCGTAGTGGAAAACTCAGCTCAGGCTTCTGGGGGTCAACTGTCAGGACAAACTGACGGCGTTCCAAAGAAAACCGCGCCCGTCGTTCAAGCCGTTATCGCCGAGGAACAGCGACAGATGGAGATGGATTTTGGAAGCAAGGTCGTGGATGCTGACGCTGCGAGCGTCGTTGATGAGGCGCAGATGCGCTCCGCTGTCGATGGCTTGGACGAAATGGAAGCGATGCTGCGAGAGGAGGATGGTGAAAGGCTGGTTGCGCGATAGGGTGGCGGACATCGCCTGTGTGTCGGGGAGGACGGAGAGCTGCCGTTCGCTGCGAAGCGCACGAATGGCTGCTGCGTCGTGTGCCAACCCCAAGCCACAGTATGGGCCGAGCCAACGCATCCGTTCGGCTGCATTGTGTCTGTTACTTCGGTTTGATGTTGCGGGCTGACCCACCTCACAATTGAGTAGCGTGCCAGCCGTTAAACCAATCTTTACCTCCTGAAGGCTAGAAATTCTTGCTTCACACTCTACTTCATATGCTATAGTCCGTTCAAAAAAGAGGGCGAACAACATGGCAGATCGTTGCGACGACCCCCTCTTCGGGGAGGTTCCTGATCGTGTGCTCCTGAGCAACGCGCCCCTGGTGCGTGTGCTCGGGCAAGTGAAATTTCCTCGGATCTCTAAGATCGCAGAAGAAAGCTACATCGCAGATTTCCAAGAGGCTATCCGTGACGAGTACCCACATTTTCAGAGCGACACGATCCAAGGCGTGGACATCGTTATCGACGGCAACGAGGTGAAGCACCGGCAAGTCACCACTGTTGTCTGGCGGTTCTTCGATGCACGCAGGGTGCTGCGTGTGTCTTTGGGGCCGGATGCGATCACTTTGGAAACGGCGAGCTATGTGTCCCGAGATGACTTCCTGTCTCGGTTCGAGTTCATTCTTGGGAAGCTCGTTGAGACTATTCGCCCTAAGCTGGTGCAGCGTGTAGGGTTTAGATACGTTGATCGTCTGCAGGACCCTGACGACCTTGAAGTCATGTCGGATTTAATTCATCAAGAATTATTGAATGTCCTGCAATCAGGATTGGTCGAACACATCGACTTTTCCATGACCGAGATCACAGGCTCGACCAAAGAAGGTAAGATCATCGCTCGGTATGGCCTCGCGCCTCCCAAGTTCAGCCACGACGTCGAAATGGCACCGCCGGTTGATGTGAAAAGCTGGGTTCTCGACGTGGATTCCTACAGCACAAATTGTGAGGGGCAGATCTTTGATACCCAAATGCTGTGTGCCGAACTCGACAAGGTAGCTGCGCGCGCCTATGCTTTCTTCCGGTGGAGTGTGACCGAAAAATTCTTGGAACGTTTTGGGGTCAAGTGACATGCTGATTGAACAACTTTCCGCAGGCGCGGCATCCGCCGCGATCCTTTTCGCTCCCGCTGTGAATGGGGCAACTCGATTTGATGTGATGGATCAAACCGCACCCGAAGTGGCTGCACCGTTCTCGCATGGGCAGAGTTTCAAAGTGTTCGAGCGAGACATTCAAGCGTTCGCCATGCGCCAAGAATACCTTGAAGGCAGCACTGCACTGAACATTCCGGTGTCTTTCTCCTTCGAGGACAATAATCGGACCGCGAACACAGCACCTGCCGAATTGGTCCACGAGCTTCGGCGGATTTCTGGACTAACATGGGCTCAGATTGCAGAGGTTTTCGAGGTGTCCGCGCGCGCTCCATATCATTGGGCGTCTGGAAAGGCTGTGTCCGCTGAAAACCATGAGCGCTTGGGGCAAGTCGTGACCGCTCTCAGGTTCATCGACAGAGGGTCAGCCGAAGAGAACCGCAATCTGCTTCTGGGCAATGCGCAACCGGGGCAAACCTTCTTGGATTTGCTGTCTGGCGGTGAGTATGAACTTGTCCGTGCAATTGCAGGCAAAGGTCTGGGCCGCCCGACCTTCGGACCTGCGTTGACCCAAGACGCCGAAAGGTTCAACGTGCCAAGACACTGGGGCGATAGCATCGAAGCATCGAGCGGAATGGACGAAACAGAAATCTTGCCGCTCAGTCAACCGAAGCTGCGGCGCGCAAAAGCACGTCGAAACAAGGCATAAAGGAAGTGCCGGTTGACCGAGAAAACACCGGAGAGCGACGAAGTTTTTCTGGCTCGCCTTGCTGAATGGCAGCAAGGCGATTTCTCCCTTGATTGTGGCGACTTTCTGTTTCGCGACGTCTCAGAGCTGACAGATGAAGGCGAAGACGACGGAGGCGCAGTATTCGACTCCGAGACAGTCGGATTTGCTGTGATATCTCAGACTTGCGACGTAGCTCGGGAGTCTGAGCGCGTCCCGTATGTCTCTGTTTGCCCAATGGTGGTTGTCGACGCGAAACGTATTGGGGAGATTGAACGAGGCCAAGCACCTCGTTTCGGCTTTCTGTCCGCAACACCAGACAATGTAGTTGTCGATTTCTCTCGCACAATGAGCGTGTCAAAAAAGCTCCTTGTCTCTTGGGAGCGGCAACGCGGGTGCGAAGACGAGAGGCAGCAGCTCGAATTTGCTAGAGCACTTGAAACCTTCTTTGGCCGATTTGCTTTTCCAGATGCTTTCGTGGCATCGGTGGCGTCTTTGCGCAAAGCAATCCTTTCGAAGTACCCGAAAGGCGAATCTGACCTCGGCAAAGCCGTTCGTTCTATTCGTGAGATCCGCGCATATCCTCACGCGAGTTGGTCAGATATGGCGGCAGTTCCAATCACCTTTATCGCGATACTTGAGGATGAAGGAAAACGTGAATTGGCAGATCGCGAAGAGATCAGGAAGCAAATTTGGCCAAAGATCAGCGCTATTGATTGGCAAGGGCCATTCTCTCTGCGCGAAGGCGGTCTCCACATGGCCACGTTGGGTGATTTGACGGCTGCCGACTATCTGAACTCCTACCCTCTCGACGTAAACTCGCTGTCGTTCGCGCGACGGTACATCGCCTAGATCATCGTTTCGAGGTAGGCGACGCAACCCCGCTCCTTTTTTTGGAAAGCTGCCGTTCGCAGCGCCTGAACTACCGCTTTGGGCCGTCACCGTCGCCCAAGCCGTCCCAGTCTCGCCAGCTGCGCCAGCATTTTTGATCCCGAGTCTGCGGATCCTGTGCCGCCTCCGGAACCCGTCTGTCCCATGCCTTGCCGCACTGGCATTTGCTGCACGCCAAAGAACTGCCGCGCCCTGAGGGCTGCGTATTCTGCGCCACTGGCCCCGCCGATGAGGTAGCGATTGTAGGCCTGCTGGCTGCCCATGGCGGCGCGGGCGAAATTGTATCCGCCGCCGAGGCCACCGGAGAGGGCGGGCATCATGATGTTGCCGGAAATCGCGCGAACGATGAAGGGTGTAGCGATTATGAACCCTTTGGCCATGAGCACCATCATAAAGAAGGGTATGAGCGCGCCGATGTTGGAAGCCCCTTCGGGATCGCCTAGTTCACCGATGAGCGCGGAGGAAACGCCTGTGATCGTTGCGAACACGCCTGCAACGACGATGGGGTATAGCGCAAAGGAAATCAGCGCGGACAGCCAGCGCGTAAAATAATCCTTGGTGACCTCGAAGAGGGTCAGGAAAATCATCACCGGGGCGATCCCGATCAGAAGCGCGATCATCAGTCGGGAGGCCACGAGGATGAAGGCGGCCAGCCCGCCGAGGATCGAGAGCAGAAGCACACCGACGATGTCGAGCATGGCGCCAGCCATCCAGTTCAGCTCGGACCCGGCAGCGTTCAGATAGTCGCCCAGCTCTGCGATCAGCCGGTCGAATTCTTCAGCGAAAGTTCCAGAGGGCCCCGGACTGCCGCCGCCGACCGAGGCCACCAGCGCGCCCGCGATACTGTCGATCCCATAGAGAATGGCAGACGAGAAGGCGTTGAACTGCATCCAATTGGTCGCGAAAATCCCGATGAGCCCGATCTTGACCGCGAGCCAGAAGGCTGTGTGCCCATCCATGGCCCGATATTGATAGATCATGTTGATGCCGACGAGGATCACCACCAGCGTTGTCCCCAAAACCAGGAGCGTGCCGACCGTTGCCGCAACCGCACCAAACTGGGTCTCAGCGGCGGTGTCGAGATAGGCTTGGGAGGTTTCAACGAAGTAGGTGACGACACTCATCGCGGGGCTGCCTTACCAATTACCTGCGGCGTCGCAGATGGCCTTGGCGGCAGTTCGGGCGGCGTTGGCGCGGCGGTTGTAGGCGTCCGAGGCCTGCAACATTTCCCAGCGTTCGTCACTGGCGTGGCGCTCACGAAACGCCCCCTCGGCATCATCCCAGGACGGGAACCGGATCTCGCAAGCGCAGCTGCCAGTCTCTACGATGCGTTCAAGATTTTGGGCTCGGTAGATGTCTTGAACCAGCACGCGCTGATAGGCTTGGCGCAGGGGGATCTCCTGCATCCACACGGGTTCAGCGGGCCGTTCTGGACAGACGTCGAAACTGCGCTCGAGGGTCGGCACGAGATTGCGCTCAGCGAAGCCGGGTGCCGACGTCAGGCCCAGGACCAGCGCAATCAGTGCGAGGGTACAGCCCGCCTGCCTCATGCCGTAGCTCCGGCGAGTGTGGTCTCACGCTTCAGGAAGACCGTGTGTCCCACATTGGCGAATTCCGAGGAGCTGATCGACACCACCTCCCAGCCTTTCGCACCTTTGGCATTCAGGCTGGCCTGCATGTCGGCAAGGCTGGTCTTACGAGTCATGGGAAAGGACAGGATATCGTATTCAAATGTCTTCATGGAGAAGTTCCAATCTCGGTTGCGCCGGGTAGGTAGAATTCGGTGATGCCGCGCCTGCCGTCGTGGCGACCGGCCTGGATGATCACATCGATGGAGTTCTCGATGTACTGGATCATGTCGGCATAGGTCATCGGGATCTCGGTCTTAAGTGCCGCGATCGCGAGGCGCTGCACGGCAAGCTGTGGGGTTTCGGCATGCAGTGTGGTCATGGACCCGCCATGGCCGGTGTTGATGGCTTCCAAAAAGGTCATGGCCTCCTTGCCGCGCACCTCGCCCAGGATGATCCGGTCGGGGCGCATGCGCAGCGTGGCGGTGAGAAGCACATCGGCGGTCTGGAATTCTGCGTCGCGATTGGCGATGAGGGTCACGGCATTTGGCTGGGTCGGCAGAAGCTCGGCCGCTTCCTCTATGGTGACGATGCGTTCTTCGGCCGGTACGTGAGAGAGGATCTTGCGCGCGGCTACGGTTTTGCCGGTGGAGGTGCCGCCCGAGACAATCATGTTGAGTTTGTTCTCGACGCAGAAGGCAAGCGCATCATCGATCAATCCGGCAGCCACGACCGCGCGCAAGGCGCGCTTCTTTTCCACGCGGAGGTCTTCGAGCTTGCGCTCTTTGCCATAGAGAAAGTCGAGCGCGATACCCTCGAGCGGCAGGCTTGAGAAGAACCGCAGGCTGATCGACATGGCCGAGAGCACGGCGGGCGGGGTGATGACCTGTGCGCGGATCGGGCGCCCCTTGTAGGTGATCGAAACCGAGACGATGGGGCGGTCCTTGCTCATGGTGGTATTGGCCGATGAGGCGATCTGGTTGCCGAGATCCCTGACCTGAACGCCGGTCAGCCTCTGGTCCAGCGGGCGCATGAAATGGTCGCCCTGGAATTCGCCCCAACAGGTTCCGTCGGGATTGATGCAGATCTCGATGACATCGTCGCGGGCGGCGGCGTCGATCCGGTCGAGCGATGTCTCGAGATAGCTGAGCGACATTGGCTAAAAGATCTCCAAGTCGCGGTCGACCATGACGGTGACGCGGGCGCCCTGGTCGACATAGATGACGGGGCCGATGGAGAGATAGTCGCCGATGACGCTGTCCGTGGCATCTGCCAGATCATCGCCCACGTCTTCGAGAACGTCGGCGGCAGTCTCATCCTGAACCTCGGAGGCGGCGGCACTGGGCGCAGCCGAAATCAGCGAGATCAGGGCGGCCGACCCGAAACGCTCGGCGAAGCGTGTGTCTATGAGGCCGGTGACGCCAGAACGGCCCAGTTCATCACCTCCGAAGGAGCTGATCTGGACGGTTTGGCCCGCGGGCAGGATGATCCGGTCCCAGGCGATCGTGACGCGGCGCTGCGCGATATCGACGCCAGCGCGGTAGCGCCCGACGAGACGGGATCCGCGGGGGATCAATAGGCGCGCGCCATCGACGCTGTAGACATCCTCGGACACCACGGCACGGGTCTGGCCGGGCAGTGAGCTGTCGAGGGCGGTTTCCATGACGGCCTGGATCATGGTGCCCTGTAGAATCGTGTTGGAAGGATTGGCGATCACCTCGGCCTGCGTCACGGTGGAGGGCAACGCACCGTTCAGCACGAAATCCGTCACCTCGCCGAAGGTGCGTTCGGTCAGAGCCGTTTCATTCGCTCCGGACGTGCCGCCAAACGCGATGGTGGGCGAGGCGATGCGCCGCTCCTGGAAGGCGCGTTCCTCCGCGGCGCGGCGCTCCAGCTCGGCCATGCGCCGTGCTTCTTCCTCGCGGCGCAGTCGCTCTTGCTCGCGTGCGCGCAGCTCATCTTCCGTGGGGCCCGCTGGCGCGGCTTGCGGTCGGCTGGCCTCGAGTTGGGCCAGTTCCAGATCCATGCGTAATTGCTCAAGGCTGCGATCCCGCGCCGTCAGTTCGTCCTGGAATCGTTGCTGTGCGGCTTCCGAGGCGGCTTGTAGCGCCGCAATCTGAGCGGTCAGCGCGTCGATCGCCTCTGCGGCGGCGGTGTCTTCCTCGACGACCGGTTCGGGGGCGTTGCGCAATTCCTCGATCTGAGCCTGCAGCGCGGTGATCTGCGCCAGAAGCTCCGCGTTGGGCTCGACTGGATCCGGTCCGACAAACACAACCTCGGGCTCGGGCGGGGGCAAGGTCTCGATGGCGCCAAAGCCGTCCCCCTCGTTTTGGAAGACATCCGGGGTGGCCGTCGGCAAGGCTTCCTCTTCGTCGGGCTGTGAGAGAAGATAAAGCATGGCACCACCCGCGCCGATGACGAGGACCACGATCAGCGCGAGAAGGGGCGACCGGCGCTGCGCCGCCGTGGGGGCGCGGGCACTGCCTTTCTCAAGGGCGGCGAGGCGCCTTTCCAGCTCGGTGTTCTCGGTATCGCTCATGAGGCGGCCTCTGCGGGCGGGATCGCCTCGATGCAGACCACCTCTTCGCCAAGTCGCAGGACCCATTGGCGGTTTACGCCGCTGACGCGGATTACACCGTCCTCAGGGGTTTGCGTGTTGACCGTGCGTTCACGGCCGCCCGCGTAGCGGAAGATCGCGGGCACAGGTGCGTTTCTTGGAAAGGCGAAATACGTGAACGTCCCGTCATCCCAGATGCGGGTTGGCGTGAACTCGGTCCGCGCGCTGGCACCGTAATTGTAGTTTGGTGCTTGGGCGGCGATGGCCCGGGTCGGGCGCGCATCGTCCTCCGGATAGCGGAACTGCACCACGTAGAAGGTCGGGCTGCGGACCTCCTGGACGTTGAAGTAGTAGCTCCGGCGGTTCGTATAGACTGTCACATTGGTATGCACCCCGCGCGCCACAGGCTTGATCGCGAAGGCCTGACCGCCCGGGACGCCGTCGATCTCGAAGCCCTCGGTGTCGCCCGCGATGATCGAGCGGATGCTTTCGCCCTCGCCGAACTCGATGGTGGTCACATGGGTGAGCGACACGCTGAGACGGTAGACCTGACCCTCCTGGTAGGTGGCCAAGCGCACGCGGCTGTCATTTGGGCCACCGCGCGGGATGGCTTCGGCAAAGGCAAGGCTGGGCAGCAAGACAAACATGGCAGCAACAAAGACCCTATTGATCAAACTAATTCTCCAATCTGTCGGAGCGGATGGAATATTCGAGCACGGTGAAGCCGAAGGGGTTGGTCCAGACCTCGTCGATGGACCGGCGGGTTTCGGGGCGGAACTCGAAGAGAAGCGTGGCGGTGAAGAGCCCGGTCTGGGTGCCGTTGATGGAGGTCAGCCGCTTGCGCAAGCGCACAGTGGCGCGGTTGGATCCGATCCGGTTGATGCTGAGGATTTCCACGTCGAGCCTGGCGTTGGGGCCATAGACTGTCGGCGGGTAATTCTCGTTGGCGCTGTTCCAGATCTGGCGCAACCCGCTCTCGGCGGCCCCGTCCGAGCGGCGCAGAACGCTGCGGATGCGCAGATCGTTGTCGAGCTGGTTATAGACCTCCCGGTCGGTCACATAGCGGAAGACCTCCGCCTCGATGATCGCTTGGTTGGCGGTCACCGAGGAAGCGCCCACCGAGGCCTCGGGGAGTGCAAAGCCGGTGGCGGGATCATAGGGAACAACGACGGGGGGCGGGTCGACATCGAGGATCGAGACAGCCGCGGCACTCAGACAGCCGATGATACCGAAGACAAGGCCCATCAGGCCAAGGCGTTGCCAGAGCCGTTCGCGGCGTAAGGCACCATAGACCAGTTCTTCCTCGATGATTTCTTGTTCAGTCGCCACCATTCATGCCCCCACGATCAGTCTGCCCGGAGGTCCGGTAGCGTGAAATCCATGAAGCGCTGCTCTTCGGCGATGGTGGCGGCATCGATCACGCCGCCGGTGCCATCGCCCACCGTTTGAATCGCTTCCAGCTGCCACATCGCCACGAGGGCGATGGCCAATTCAGCTGTCACGCGCGTGTTGAGATCGACGCTTTGCTTGAGCTCTTCCATGTCGTCAATGAGCCCGACAAGGCGGTCGACCCGCTCGAGCGATTGGCCGGCATCCTCATAGCTGTTCTGGGCGGCGGCTGAGACGAGTGCGCCGGTCGTGGCTTGTGTTGCCACGCGGTTGGCCCCGGGATTGCCGCTCGTGGCCATTTCCGAGAGGGTGTCATCGTCAAATCCGAGATCGGCCAGCACCCGATCCATCTGGGTTTCGATTTCGCCTGCGCCGGAGCCCGAGAGGCCCGAGAAATCCCCAGTCTTGATCGCCTCAATCGTGGCGAGGATGTCCCCGAACTCTTGGTCGAGCAGACCGTTCAACTCGTCTTCCATTTCCGTCCGGATGATTTCGGGAAGCTCGGCAAGTCGGGTGAGCGCTTCATAGGTTCTTTGCAGCTCCGCGAGTTGATCCGTGAGAAGGCCGAGCTGTTCGCGGAGCTGCGTCAGCTGCTCGTTTTGCAGGATCTCGTCTTCGATCATCTGCCGCAGCTGCTGGATGTTTTGCGCGATGTTCTGGGTGTCGACGACAGGCACGCCTTGCGCGAGGGCAGGGGATAGAGCGCCAAGATGCAGACCGATCCCAAGTGTCGTGGCCAAGGCCGTCCTCACGAGCAAATGTCCCATCATTCAATCTCCCTGATCGTAAAATCCATGAATGCGCCTTCGGCCATGCGGGCGCTGGCCTGGGCCAGCTCTTCGGCGGAGAGTACGCGGGTGCGGGCGGCCTGAAGCCGGATGCGGGCAGCCACGAGACGCACGAGTTCGGCGCGGGCATAAGTGTTGAGCGCAACGCTCTCCTGCACATCCTCGGTCTCGGAAATCCGTTCGACGATATCCGCAATACGCAGGGCGGCTTGCCTGATCGCGGCGGGTGAGTTGTTGCCATAGAAGGCCGCGCCGTGCCCAGTGAGCGAGAGGTTGGCATTGGCGAGAAGCGCCGGATCGATCGTGCCAAGTGCGTCGATCCCGCCGATACGGCTCAGATAGAGATTGTAGCGCTCCGGGATAACCTGGACGTAATGCTGGGTTTCGGCAAAGGGCGGGACACCGCCGTATTCAAAGACCCGGCCAGGTCCGGCATTATAGGCCGCGAGAGCATTGATGATATTGCCGTCGAAGGTATTGAGTTGGGTGGCGAGATAGCGCGCGCCGCCATGCACCTGCAGGTAGGGGCTGTCGTAGTATTCCGGGTTGATGCCGAGATCGCTGGCCGTACCGGGCATAATCTGAGTGAGGCCAAAGGCGCCGACCGGCGAGCGTGCGCCAATGGTGAAGCGGCTTTCCTGCCAGATGAGAGCCTGCAGCAGGGCCCGCCATTGGACCGGAGAAAGGCCCGCGCGGCCCACGCCCGCAAACCCGCTGGTCTCCTGGGCCACGCGAATGATGAGTTGCTCGATGTTTTCCGCCGCATCGCCGAACATCTGCGCGCCGCCAGGGTTGGGATCGATTTCGGCAGTGCCATAGACCGCTGCCACCGAGCGGTCGGGATCGCCGCTGCCGCCTTCCAGCCCCGAGACCATAGCCGGCAAGCCTTGACCGCCGAAGCTGGTCTGGGCATCGAGGATGCGTCGGAGGGTTTCCAGCTGCTCCCGTTCGATCTCGGCGATGAGTTCGCGCACTGCAAGCTTGTCGGCCTGAACAGCTAAGTCTGCCTCGCGATCGCCGGTCTCGACGATGTCGCGCGCGGTCAGCCCACTGTCATTGGTCGGCACGCCTTGAGACAAGGCGAGACCAGGCAGCAGGCAAAACGCGAGGATATGAGGCAGGCTAGACTTCAACGTCGCCCTCCGGCGCGCCGAGCGGTGCGAAGTGGCAATCCTGGGCTGTCGCTGCCGTCGAGGCGAGAAAGGAAAAGCAGTTGGCCTGCGGCTCCCGATACTGGGTGCAGGAGGCCAGCGCGCCGAGCGCAGCCAAAGCGATAAGAATACGGATCATGAAAGCCTCCAAAAATCTGGGCGGTCGCGGTAATCGGCGCCGACAAGCGCTTCTCCCTTTTCCATGCCGCCAAGGATCGTGAGATTGGGCCCAAGGGCGCTCAGATCGGCATCGACGACGATTGAGCCCTGATCGTCGCGGATCAGTGCGAGGCGGCTGTTGCTGCCCGTGTTGAGAAGGACGTCGAGCTCCTTCTCCGTGAGGTTCAGCATGGCGTAGTCCGCAGGCTGCGCGCGGATATTGGGCAGCAGGATCTGCGTCGGAACGGCTTCGACGATGGTCTTGCCGGTCCGGGTGCGCTCGAGCTGGCTTGCGTATTGCGTCATCATCACGGCAACCGTGTTCTGCTTGCGCGCTGTCACCAGCCAGTTCGACAGCCGCTCGGCGAAATATGCGTTGTCGAGCGCCTTCCAGGCCTCGTCGATCACGATGATGGTGGGGCGGCGGTCCTCGATCTCGCGCTCGACCCGGCGGAAAAGATAGGACAGGACCGCCATCCGTTCCTTGTCGGCCTCGCTGTCGAGAATGCCGGTCAGATCGAAGCCCACGACATCGCCCTTGAGTGAAAAAGTGTCCTCAAGGCTCTGCCCGAAGATCCAGCCGTAGCGGCCGTCCTCAGACCACTCGAGCAGGCGCTGGTGCAGATCGCCGCCATCATCGGTGGACACAAAAAGCGATGCGAAATCCCGCCAGTTCCGCAGGGCCGGATTGGTGGCTTGGGCATTCTGGCGCACGACCTCCTGGATGCGGTTGGTCTGCGCCGGGGTCAGGGGCTTGTCGGCGCGGTAGAGCAGCGTTGTGAGCCAGTCCGAGAGCCAGGCGGTGCCGCGCGCATCGGTCTCGGTCCAGAGCGGATTGAGACCCGTGGGCTGGCCGGCGTTCAGGGACGCGTAGCGCCCGCCATTGGCGCGGACCGCCATCTCCATACCAAGACGGTAATCGAAGACGAAGATCCGCGCTGTTGATTTCCGCTGAGAAGTGACCCGGTATTTTCACCGAGAATTGACCCACCCTTGTTTATTCCTCGGCGGTTATGTTGTGGTCAATGCTGGTGTGTCCTTTCTTGTTTTCTTGGCGGCTTCGGAGCTGGCTTTGAAGCGGTAGCTGTCGTTGCCGGTTTCCAGGATGTGGCATCGGTGTGTGAGCCGGTCCAAGAGCGCGGTTGTCATCTTTGCATCCCCGAAGACCTGCGCCCATTCTGAGAAGCTGAGGTTTGTGGTGATGATCACGCTGGTGCGCTCGTAGAGTTTGCTCAGGAGGTGGAACAAGAGCGCGCCGCCTGATGAGCTGAACGGCAGGTATCCCAGTTCGTCGAGGATGACCAAGTCGACCTTGGTGAGCATCTCGGCCATTTTCCCGGCCTTCCCGAGCGCCTTTTCCTGTTCCAGCGCGTTGACGAGTTCCACCGTCGAGTAGAAGCGCACCTTGCATCTGTGAT
>NZ_SMZO01000066.1 GCF_004358675.1 Meridianimarinicoccus aquatilis
GACCATCGGGATCATCCGCTGCAATTGCGTCAAGAAACGCCTCACACAGCGCAACCGGGTCGATCTGCCCCGCCGCAATCCCGCGCCCCAACGCTGCCGCGCTCATCCGTCGCCAATCCTGCGCCATGCCTTACCCCTGCTTAGTGTCGCAGCCACGCTAAAGCGGCGCGGCAGCGTGGACAATCCCGCAAGCGCGGTCATATTCAGAGCCATGATCGACATGCCCGACACACCCGACGCTCTTATCATTGGCGGCAGCTTGAACGGAGCCGCACTGGCACTGGCGCTGGCGCAAGCCGGCCTGCGCGTGACCGTGCTGGACGCCCTGCCGCGAACGACGCAAACCTCTGCCGACTTTGACGGACGATGCTACGCGATGGCGCTGGCATCGGTGCGGATGCTCAAGGCGCTTGGGCTGTGGGCAACTCTGGCCGATGGAGCGCAACCGATCCTCGACATAAAGGTCAGCGATGGGCGCTCCGGCGAAGGGCCGTCGCCTTGCACATTGCACTTCGACCATTCCGAGCTGGAAGAAGGCCCAATGGGACACATGGTGGAAGATCGCCATCTGCGCCCTGCCCTGCTTGCGGCCATCGATGCAGCGCCCGGCATCACGCACAGACCCGCCACGCGCGTCATCGCGCAAGGGGTCGAAAATGGTCTGGCAACTGTGACGCTGGACAGCGGCGAGGTTTTGCGCGCACCGCTTCTGATCGGGGCTGATGGGCGCACCGGGCCGACCGCCTCGCGGGCAGGCATCCGCCGCAGAGTGACGGACTATCATCAGACCGCGCTGGTCTGCGCCATTGAACATGACAAACCGCATCGTGGCATCGCGCACCAATTCTTCATGCCGCCCGGTCCGCTGGCCATCCTGCCGTTGACCGGCAATCGCAGCTCAATCGTCTGGAGCGAAACCGCCCCCCGCGCCGCATCCATTCACGGCTTGGACGATGCCGGGTATCTTGACGTGCTCCGGCCACGCTTTGGCAGCTTTCTTGGGGAAATTCGGCTGGCGGGCGCACGATACACATACCCACTGAACATGACGCTGGCCTCAAGTTTCACCGCGGCGCGCTTGGCTCTGGTGGGGGATGCGGCGCGCGGCGTGCACCCAATTGCCGGGCAAGGCCTGAATGCCGGGCTGCGAGATGTGGCGGCACTGGCCGAAGTCCTTGTTCTGGCCCATCGCCGGGGCGAAGATATCGGCGCGCCCGATGTTCTGTCGCGGTATGCAGGATGGCGCCGGTTCGACACGGCGACGCTCGCCTTTGCAACCGACACGTTCAACCGGCTTTTTTCCAACGACAACCCGGTTTTGCGGGCGGGGCGCGATCTGGGTCTTGGGCTGGTCAATGCAGCGCCCACGCTGCGCCGTGCATTTATGCGCGAGGCGGCGGGCCTGACGGGCGATCTACCCCGCCTGATGAGCGGGACACCGCTTTAGATCAGTCGCTCAAAGGCCGGGCTTCATCAGCCAGCATGACGGGGATCCCTTCGCGGATCGGATACGCCAGCCCGGCTTGCTTCGAGATAAGCTCATGCCGCTCAGCGTCATAAACCAGCGTGGCCTGTGTTTGCGGACAGGTCAGTGCCTCAAGCATCCGCCGATCAAACAGCGGCACCGTCATTGCATCATTTCGTCCCGGTCGCCCCCAAGAAGCGCGAATTCAATCAACGTGACCAAGGTTTCTCGCCGCGTGGTCAGGGATGGCGCCTCTAGCAGGGCTTGCTTGTCTTCCGGCTCAAACGGGCACAGCATCGACAGGGAGTTGATCAACAACTCGTCTTCAGCATCCTTGAGGCTCTCCCAATCCGTAGACAGGTTCCGCGCCTCAAAGAAGCGGCTGAGCAGATCCATGAAGCTCTCACGATCAAAGGCCGCGTCTGCCTCAACCCCGCCAAGGTCACGTTCAAAGCCAGCCCATGATACATCCGCTTTCAGATATGGCGCAAAACCTGAAACCTCGCGCGTGACGCGATACCGGGATTTTCCCGCTAGGGTGATCATGTAACGGCCATCTTCGGTTTCCGAGAACCCAGTCACGCGGCCGGCACAGCCAATGCCATGCAAACGGGTCGCGTCGCTGCCCGGCACGGCACGTGGCTGAACCATTCCGATCAACCTATGTTCGGTCTTTAAAGCGTCATCGAGCATCGCCAGATAGCGCGGCTCGAAAATGTGCAATGGCAACCGGGCCCGGGGCAGCAATAGCGCGCCGGGCAACGGGAAAACCGGGATGGTGGCCGGCAGATCTGCTGGTGATGTCATGTCAGACAGTTTAGCCCGTGATCGCCATCAGGCAAATATCATCGAAGAGAGCTTGCGCCGTCCCGCCAGAGCGATGGGGTCTTGCGGTTTCAATGCATCAAAGATCGTGAACAGCTGAGCCTTTGCAGCACCGTCATTCCATTCCCGGTCGCGGCGGAACAGATCAAGCAATTCATCGACTGCGCCTTGAACGTCGTCGGTCGCATAAAGCGCCTTTGCCAACTCAAGCCGTGCCTCATGGTCGTTTGGGTCCGCCTCAACAGCGGCGCGCAATTCTGCGACGGGGCCCGCTTCGGCGGCCTGTCGTGCAAGATCAAGCTGCGCGCGTGCCACTTCAATTTCCGGCTTGTCCGCCAATTCGGGCGCTGCGTTGTTCAGCAAAGCTTCTGCCTGATCCAACTCACCAAGAGCAATATGTGCGCGTGCCAGCCCGCCAAAAGCAGCAGCGTTGGTTTGGTCTTCGCCAAGGATGGCGGCAAATGTCTGCGCCGCGTCAACTACGGCCCCCTCGGTCAGCATGTCTTCTGCTGCTGCAATTGCGTCTGCCAAACCGCCGTCAGCTTCGGCCCCGTTGCCCATTTTGGCGACCCGATCGACAAACTCCGTAATTTCAGATGGCGACACCGCACCCTGAAAACCATCGACAGGCTGACCTTGCCAGAAAGCATAGACCGTCGGGATCGACTGAATCCGCAACTGTCCTGCAATGCCTTGGTTCTGGTCGACGTCCAATTTGACCATCTTCACCGCGCCTTTTGCGGCAGTGACGGCCGCTTCCAGTGCAGGACCAAGGGTCTTGCAAGGGCCACACCAAGGCGCCCAGAAATCTACAATCACCGGGACCGTCTGGCTGGTCTCGATGACATCGGCCATGAAGGTGGCTTCCGATCCGTCCTTGATCAGATCCCCTGTTCCCGCTGCGGGTTCGTTCGCGCTTGCGCCAAGGTTCAACATCTGAGTGTCCCCGTGTCCTATGATACCGTGTCTATATGAGGGACGAGGGGCAAAAGGCCAAGGGGTTGGTCAAAGATCAAAGCTGGCAAAGACCGGCGCATGGTCACTCGGCCGGTCCCATCCCCGCGCATCGCGAAGCACCCGGCTGTCACCCGCGCCCGATGCAAGGTCAGGCGTCGCCCAGATATGATCGAGCCTGCGGCCTTTATCGGCGGCGGACCAATCCTTGGCGCGATATGACCACCAGGAATAGAGTTGCCCGTCCGGGATATCCGCCCGCGTGACATCGACCCAACCCCCTGCTTGTTGGGCGTCATCCAAGTGAGCCACTTCAATCGGTGTGTGACTCACCACCTTGAGCAACTGCTTGTGCGACCAAACATCATCCTCTCGGGGGGCAATGTTCAAATCCCCGACAAGGATGGACCGGGTTGGGCGCTCGGCCATGAACCAATCCCGCATCTCGGTCAGAAAATCCAATTTATGGCCGAATTTGTCGTTTACTGTACGGTCAGCCACATCGCCGCCAGCAGGGATATACACGTTATGAATGACCGTGCCGTCCTCAAGACGCGCAGCGACATGGCGCGCGTCGCCCTTTCCGACAAAATCCCGATGCCCGGCATCTTCCAATGGCAAGCGGCTTAGTATGGCGACACCGTTATAGCCCTTTTGCCCTCGGGCAACCATGTGACTGTAGCCAAGCGCGGCGAACCCTTCGGTTGGGATTTTGTCCACAGGACTTTTGCATTCTTGAAGGCACAGAACATCGGGGCCCTCTTCGCGCAGCAGCTTTTGCACCAAGTCTTCGCGAAGGCGCACGGAATTGATGTTCCAGGTAGCAAGGGTCAGAGTCATATAGTCGCCTTCCGATTTATTCTTCGCCTGACTAGCTGCCCCACACGAGCCTGAAAAGCCCCGCGCACTCTGGCGCGCGTTGCAATTGTGCACCACTTGTTAGGGCGCAGGCTGTTCGCCCGGCACTCTTGCACCACGATGCTGGAGGGAACGACCACGATCGTCTAACGCACATAGTAAGAACGAGGGGCCAATCGTGAACCGGCTAAAGCGTCGCTGGCGTGATCTGGAAATTAAAATACAAAAAAGCGCGCGCTTTCAGGGCGGGCTGCGTAAGCTGTTCTCGGCCTACGTGAACTTTGTCTACCGTACCACGCGCTGGGACTATATCGGCTTTGAAAGCTATGAAGCGGACATCGCGCGCGGCGTTCCACGTGTGCTGTGTTGCTGGCACGAGCGGCTGATCTTTACCCCCTATTTGCGCGATTGGTCGGACCACAAGTTGACCGTGATGGCCAGCCAGCACGCGGACGCGCGGATCGCCAGCGCCAATTTGCTGGAACGCGGCATCGGTTTAATCGAATTGGCCACATCCGGTGACAATTCCACGGCACTGCGCGACGCCATCAAAGTTCTCAAGGCTGGCGGATCACTCGGGATCACGGTTGATGGGCCGTTCGGCCCGGCTCGCCAAGCCAAACCCGGCGCACTTGTGATCGCGGGGCTGGCCGGCGTTCAGGCCGCCCCATGCAGTTTTGCAATAAAGCGGTCGATCCGCCTGAAAACCTGGGATCGGTTTGTTGTCCCGCTTCCGTGGTCGCGCGGCGTGCTTGCGGTTGGTGACGGCTTTACGCCCCCTCGGCGCATGGACGAAGATCAAACCAAGGACGCCTGCGCCCAACTGACCGCGCTGATCGACGATCTGACAGAAGATTGCGAAGCACGGCTGCGTACCCGGTAAACTGCACGATACGGCCTTTTGCAAACCTGTGATTGCCCAGCCCCACCATATCAAGAAAAAAGGCCCCCACCAAAGCAGGGGCCAGTCCAACAGGGAGGTGCACCATTGCCCGGGTGCGCGGGATCTGAATTCCTGTATTTTCACTGTGCCATAGGTTGACTCTTCCAGCAATGCGACCTTGGGACCAAGGCTGGAAAACCCCCGGACAAATCAACTCACAAGCCGATATCCGCCGCTTTCGGTCACAAGGAGCCGGGCATTTGACGGGTCTGGTTCAATTTTCTGGCGCAAACGGTAGATATGCGTTTCCAAGGTGTGTGTCGTCACGCCCGCATTGTAGCCCCAAACTTCATGCAGCAAGATATCCCGTGCCACCACACCGTCCGTCGCTCGGTACAGGAACTTCAGGATATTTGTTTCTTTCTCGGTCAGACGGATCTTACGATCGTCATCGTCAATCAGCATCTTCATGGATGGCTTGAACGTATACGGCCCAAGCTGGAATACCGCGTCCTCGCTTTGCTCATGCTGGCGCAATTGCGCACGGATACGGGCCAAAAGAACGGGGAATTTGAATGGCTTGGTAACATAATCATTGGCGCCGGCATCAAGGCCGAGAATGGTGTCACTATCACTGTCATGGCCAGTCAACATGAGGACCGGGCATTTGACGCCCTGCTTGCGCATCAACCGGCATAGTTCACGGCCGTCCGTATCAGGCAGACCCACATCCAGAATGACCAGATCATATGACGCTTCCTTGGCGCGCTTCATGCCATCAGCGCCGCTGCCCGCCTCGAACACATCGAATTCTTCGGTCATCACAAGCTGTTCTGACAGCGCTTCCCGCAGGTCTTCGTCATCATCAACCAACAAGATCTTTTTCAACTGAGCCATTTTATCCTCGCCATCATGTCATCTGTCGTGTCTGTGACTAAGTTGCGCTTGTCTGCGCGGTCCGACAAGATATGTGGCAGTTGCCTCACGTGCTCGTGTGAACCTGTCAAAGATGTTACAGAAAGCCGCCATTGGCGGCCCTTCGGAAAGGACGATCTGGCGTGACGTTACAACCCAACACGCTCGAACTTATGGCGCGGGCCCGTGCAGACCTCAGAATGGGGTTGGGAGTTGTCCTGCTTGGAACCGATGGATCAGATGCGCTGATCTTTTCCACCGAAAGCCTGAGTGCCGAACGACTCGCCACGGCCCGCAAACTTGGCGACGCCGTGATCGCGTTGACGGCGCGCCGGGCCGAAACGCTCAAAGCGCGGGCGTATGATGATGACGTGGCACGAGTAACACTGCCCAGTGACGCCGGGTTGGACTGGGTGACTGCACTGGCCGATCCAGCCGATGATCTGTCCACGCCGATGAAAGGGCCGTTCAGAACCTTGCGGGATGGCCCCGCCGACCTTCACCGTGCCGCAATTCGTCTGTGCAAAACCGCACGGTTACTACCCGCAGCACTGGTCGTTCCGATTTCCAACGGGGCAGACCTGGCTCGAAATGCGGGCCTGACGCTTTTACCGGCGACCGAAGCCATCCAACTGACTCACGCGGCGAGCCCACTCAATGATGTGATCCACGCGCGACTCCCGATGGAAGTGTCCGAGGCCGGCCGCCTTCATGTGTTTCGCCCCGAAAACGGCGGGGAAGAACATTATGCAATCGAAGTCGGGCAACCGGATCGGGACGCGCCGGTGCTGACCAGATTGCACTCCGCCTGCTTCACCGGCGATGTAATGGGCTCGCTCAAATGCGATTGCGGCCCTCAATTACGCGGGGCACTGGCACAGATGGGCGCCGAAGGGAATGGCGTTCTGCTCTACTTGAACCAAGAAGGGCGCGGCATCGGGCTGGCCAACAAAATGCGCGCTTATTCTCTTCAAGACCAAGGCTTTGACACAGTCGAAGCAAACCATCGCCTCGGGTTTGAAGACGACGAACGCGATTTCCGAATCGGGGCTTCCTTGCTGAAACGGTTAGGGTTTTCGCAAGCGCGATTGCTGACCAATAACCCACGCAAAGTCGCGATGCTGGATCGACACGGGATTGAGGTGATAGAGCGGGTTGCGTTGAAGGTCGGGCGCGGGGCTCACAACTCGGCTTACCTCGATACCAAGGCTGCAAAGTCCGGGCACCTGTTGTGACCCGAGCCACCGATATCGTGGTTACTGCACACGGGGCGCGGTTTTTGGGGCGGGATTTGTCTTGTTCCATAGGTCGCGGAGGATTTACGCAGAACAAGCGCGAAGGGGATGGCGCCACCCCGATTGGAACACACCGTATTGTTGGCCTGCTATGGCGACCCGACAGGTTGGCACGCCCTGCAAATTGGGCAGTTCCCATTCGGCCAGTGGACCTGTGGTCTGATGACCCGGCCGACCCGGACAATTATAACCTGATGGTCCGTGCGCCTTATTCGTTTAGTCATGAACGTTTGCGCCGCGCCGATCCGCTGTATGACATGGTTTTGATCACTGATTGGAACTGGCCAAGGGCCGAAACCGGGCGCGGCTCGGCCATTTTCGTGCACCAATGGCGAAAGCCTCGGCATCCGACCGAAGGCTGCATCGCTTTTTCACGCGAAACTTTGAACTGGATTATTCCGCGCATCCGCTATGCAACGCGCCTGATCATCAAAGGCTAACCTGGCCTCAGCACAAAGCCCTATTCAGCATTTTCAGCCATAGGTGCGTTCCCCAAAGATCGCAGAGCCGACCCGGACATGTGTTGCGCCCAATGCAACGGCGGTTTCAAAATCGCCGCTCATACCCATGGATAGGCCTGTCAAACCGACGTTCTCCGACAGTTTTCGAAGAAGCGCGAAATGCAGGCTCGGCTCTTCCTCGGCCGGGGGGATACACATGAGACCGGCCAGCGGAAGATCCATCGCGCGGCAGCTTGCAACGAAAGCTTCGGTCTCGGCAGGCAAAACGCCCGCTTTTTGCGGCTCTTCCCCCGTATTGACCTGCACGAACAGATCAGGGCTGGACCCGCGTGCTTGGGCCAGATCCGCCAATTTGCGCGCCAGCTTCTCACGGTCCAACGAGTGGATCGTATCAAAGAGTTCGACCGCTGCCTTGGCTTTGTTTGTCTGAAGCGGACCCAGCAGATGAACTGACACGCCACCAAAGCGATCCTTCAGGTCAGGCCACTTTCCCTGTGCTTCCTGCACTTTGTTTTCGCCAAACAGGCGATGACCCGCTTCAAGCACAGACACCACACGGTCAAGCGGTTGCACCTTGGACACGGCAATCAACTGCACATCGCCCACATGGCGCCCAGCAGATTTTTCGGCTTTGGCGATACGCGCCTTGATGTCGTCCAATCCCATATCACGCGCCCCCGTTTAAAACGTGCTCGCTTTCAATCACGCCCCTGCACAAAAGAAAAGAGCGGGCCGAAGCCCGCTCTTTGTCGTGTCTTGTGATCGCTAGGATCAGAAGTCGATGGAAACACCGAAGTCTGCAACTGTCAGCGCGTCTGCTGCCAAGTCGCTGTCTGCTTGTGCAACACCGGCTTCGAGCGCCAGGCCACCGCCGAGGTCGTAGGCAACGCCAAGACCGTAGGCTTCAAAATCGTTGTCCGGTGTACCGGCTGTTTTGAAGTCTGTGGTGATGGCACGGTAGTATGCGGAAACGGATGCAGCACCGAAGGCAGCAGCTGCCGAAACGCCGTACTGGTCAACGGTGTCGATGTTGGTTCCGTCAACGTCGATGCGGCCGTAAATACCCTTCAGGGTCACGTTGGCGAAGGTTACCGATGCGGCACCAATCACCTGGGACGCGCCATCTGGTGCAGTCGCGGTGATTGCGGTGCTGCCGGTCGAACCCAGAGCGTCGATATCGAAGATTGTGATGGTCGCGCCATCAGCAACGGCTTCGTAAGCTGCACCAACCGAGAACAGGTCAGTCGCGTAACCGGCACCGATATTGTAGCCTGCGTCATCGGACAGACCCAGCGACAGTGTCAGGCCAGAGATGGCGTAGTCGTAACGAGCAACTGGGCCAGCAGGCTGTGCGCCGGCGCCGAGCAGGAAGAGGTTCTCGTTGAAGTCGCCGAGACCGGAAAGACCAACACCAGCCAAGTCGCCGATTACGTTCTCTGCGCCACCGTCGATGTCGCCCATGGTCAGCGTGCCGAAGTCACCCGAGATGAAGATCGAGTTGTCCCAGCCACGTGCGCCCTGGGATGCACCCAGATCGTCGAAATCGCCGGATGCGCCGAAGGTCAGGCCGCTGTCGGATGTGCCGGACACTTTGAAGTCGACGTCCAGGTCATATACGAAGCTGTAGTTCGAGAAGTTGTTGCCCGAACCCGCTGGTACTTGATCAGCCGACGTATCGGTTGTTGCGAAGATTGGGTTGCCGTTGTCGCCGTATGCAACACCCATGTAGCCGTCGCCGCCGATGACGACTTCTGCGGATGCAAAGCCTGCCGACGCGATCAGAGCGGTCGAGGCAAGAAGAATCTTTTTCATGTGGTTTCCCTCGTAGGATTTAAGGTGATCCTCAAGCGGGCCACCCCGTTTGAGTTGCAGCCTAATTCTACGGTTCCGCCCCACAAAACAAGCATCGGGAAAACTCGCCGTGTTTGCAGATTAAAATTGGTGCAGGTTTGCCACAGTCCGAAATCCGGCCCGGTTCGGCCCGATCTCAGGCCGCCGACTGCTCTCTTGGCACGCGTTGCGCTTGTCCGCGCCGCACGCGCGCGATAGGGATTGCGCCAAAGCGTCAGGGATACAGAGCATATGATACGACCCAGGACTGCGAAACTTGCCGTTCTGACCGCAGCCGCAGTGGCGCTGTCGGCATGCGGCAGCGTTCCCAAGAGTGACAGCACCATTCCAGCCGACACAGGAACAGGGTCCACCTTGTTCGATCTGTTCGAGAATCGCGATGACCCGAACGTAACGCTGGAAGTTAACCGATATATCTGGTCAGCGGCACAAGATGTGCTTGGGTTTCTTCCTCTGGAACGCGCTGATCCTTTTACAGGTCTGCTGGTTTATGGCTTTGGCACCCCGCCCGGTGGCGGACGCGCGTATCGCGCCACCGTCTATATTCGGGACCCGTCGCTTGATGCGCGATCTCTGAATGTTGCGCTTGCGACGCGCGGCGGGCCAGCTGCGCCAGAGACGACTCGCGCGATCGAAGATGCGATTCTGACCCGGGCGCGCCAACTGCGTGTCGCCGAAGAACAACTCTGAACCGCGCCCACGCCCTTAGTTACTCAGCCAACAAGCCAACCCTAACGCCCAAAGACACAGGATGAACACCGCCATGTCCCGTTACGACCCCGCCACCATCGAATCCAAGTGGCAACAGGAATGGGACGCCGCAGAAGTCTTTCAGGCGACATCAGACCCGAAGCGCCCCAAATATTACGTGTTGGAAATGTTCCCCTATCCATCGGGAAATCTGCATATGGGGCATGTCCGGAACTATGCCATGGGCGACGTCGTGGCCCGCTATAAGGCGGCCTGCGGGTTTAACGTCTTGCACCCCATGGGCTGGGACGCGTTTGGCTTGCCGGCAGAAAACGCCGCGATGGAACGCAAGATTCATCCCGGCGCGTGGACCTATGACAACATCGCCAATATGAAATCACAGTTCCGGTCCCTTGGTTTGTCCTTGGACTGGTCCCGCGAATTCGCGACATGCGATCCCGAATACTACGGTCAACAGCAAGCCTTGTTCCTTGATTTCTTGGAAAAAGGTTTGGTCTATCGCAAGGCCGCTGTCGTCAATTGGGATCCGGTGGATATGACGGTCCTTGCAAACGAACAGGTTGAAGACGGACGCGGCTGGCGGTCTGGTGCGCTCGTTGAACGGCGAGAGCTGACGCAGTGGTTCTTCCGAATCTCTGACTTCTCTGACGACCTGCTGACGGCCTTGGATGGCCTTGAGAACTGGCCCGACAAAGTCCGCACCATGCAGGCCAACTGGATCGGCCGATCTCGCGGGTTGCGTTTCGGGTTCGATCTGACAACGCCGTCACATGGGATCGACAAGGTTGATGTGTTCACGACCCGGCCAGATACGCTCATGGGCGCGTCCTTTGTTGGCCTCTCTCCCGACCACCCTCTGACCAAAGCTCTTGAAGCCGAGAATCCGGATCTGGCCGCGTTCTGCGCAGAATGTCGAAGCGTCGGCACGTCAGAAGAAGCGCTTGAGAAAGCAGAAAAGCGTGGCATGGACACCGGGCTGCGTGTGCGTCATCCATTGAAGCCTGATTGGGAATTGCCTGTTTGGGTCGCAAACTTCATTCTCATGGATTATGGAACCGGCGCGGTTTTCGCCTGCCCTGCCCATGATCAACGCGACCTCGATTTTGCTCGGAAATACGATCTTCCGGTCACAGAGACCTTTGAGTCTCTGTCAGACCCGCAGCCCGTCACCGACAAGGCCCTGATTCCACCAAAATCCGAAAAGGTACGTTGGATCAATCACTTTGCGGGACTTGATATCGCCACCGGGGATGCTGCGATCGAAGCGACGATTGCGCTGGCTGAAAAAGACGGTTGGGGCACCGGGGTGACACAATTCAGGCTGCGCGACTGGGGCTTGTCGCGGCAACGGTACTGGGGCTGCCCGATTCCCGTCGTTCATTGCGACGCGTGCGGTGTAGTTCCCGAAAAGAAAGAGAACCTGCCGGTTCGCCTTCCCGATGACGTGAGCTTCGACAAACCGGGCAATCCACTTGACCGGCATGACGCGTGGCGCAACGTGCCTTGCCCTTCCTGCGGCGCGCCGGCCAAACGCGAAACCGACACGATGGACACCTTCGTCGATTCGTCTTGGTATTTTGCGCGCTTCACATCGCCGGGGGCCGCGACACCGACAGACCGATCCGAAGCAGATTACTGGATGAACGTGGACCAGTATATCGGGGGCGTCGAACACGCGATCCTGCACCTGCTCTACTCGCGCTTCTTTTCGCGGGCGATGGCAATTTGCGGACATTTGCCAGATACCGCTGCCGAACCGTTTAATGCGCTGTTCACGCAAGGGATGGTGACGCATGAAATCTATCAAACCCGCGATGGGCAGGGCCGCCCGGTGTATCACCTTCCCGCCGAAGTCACGGACGGCAAGCTTGAAAATGGCGACTCGGTTGAGGTGATCCCGTCTGCCAAGATGTCCAAGTCCAAGAAGAACGTCGTCGATCCGGTCGGCATCGTGGACCGTTTCGGCGCCGACACCGCACGCTGGTTCATGCTGTCCGACAGCCCCCCCGAACGCGACGTTGAATGGACCGACGCAGGGGCCGAAGCCGCCCACAAGCACCTCGCACGGGTCTGGCGCATGGCCAATGAACTGAGCGAGAGCCTGCCGAAGGCTGGCGAAAGCGGCGCAGAGGCGGCGCCGAAGGCCGTCTCCGATGCGGCGCTGGCCCGGATCACCGCGCGCGCCATTCGTGATGTTACAGACGGCATTGACGGATTCGCCTTCAACACGTCCGTGGCCAAGCTCTATGCCTTCACAGCCGCAATCGCGAAATCAAAGGCGCCAGACACGGACCGCGCCGCCGCTTTGTCAGTGCTCGCTCAATTGATGGCGCCGATGACGCCGCATTTGGCAGAAGATGTCTGGGCCAAACTTGGCGGCACGGGTCTTCTTGCAAATCAGCCTTGGCCAAAAGCCGATCAGGCACTCTTGGTTGATCAAACAGTCACCCTGCCAATTCAGGTGAACGGAAAGCGGCGTTCGCAACTCAGCGTCGCAAAGGACATGCCGAAGGACGAGATTGAAAAACTTGTTCTGGCCGATCCCGCCGTTCAAAAAGCCTTGGCAGGCGGCACCCCGAAAAAGCTGATTGTTGTACCCGGACGCATTGTCAATGTCGTGGTCTGACGCGATCCCGGCATCCCCCGGAAGGCGCGCAATTCTAGCCGCATTCTTCGGCACGGCGCTTGCCGCTTGCGGCTTCACTCCTGTTTATGCTCCGGGAAGTACCGGCGCCGCACTCGACGGGACGGTCGAGGTCGCGCTAGCCGGCGGAAGCAGTGGCTTCACGCTGACCGAGGCACTACAGGACCGTCTGGGTGCGCCGGGAAGCTCGCCAAGGTTTCGTCTAACACCCTCTCTCGGCGTCTCAAGTGAACGCGTTGCCATCACGACGGCGCAATCAACGAACCGCTACAACCTGATCGGCACGGTTTCCTATACCCTCACCGAACTTGCCAGCGGGGAACAACGCGCCTCCGGCAGGATTGACGGGTTCAACAGTTACTCCGCCATCGGCTCATCCGTCGCAACGGCCACCGCCGAAGCTGACGCTTATGACCGGCTGATGATCATTCTGGCCGACAAGGTCGTCGCCGATCTTCTGGTAAAGCAAGGTTTGGCTCAGTGAAACTGTCCGCCCGCGATGCCGCCGTGTTCTTTGATCGCCCGGACCCGGCGCGCGCAGGCATACTCATTTATGGCCCAGACGCTATGCGCTGCGCCCTGCGCCGCGAACAGGTCATTGCAAAACTGATTGGCCTGGATGGCGCAAATGAAATGCGCCTGACCCGCATGACGCCTCAAGAACTACGCGGTGATCCGGCGGCTCTGTCCGACGCTGTCCGGGCGCAAGGGTTCTTTCCCGGCCCGCGCGTGGTTTTTATCGAGGACGCGACTGAAACCGTGGCAAAGGCCGCCGCCAGCGTGCTGGAAGATTGGCAACAAGGTGATGCTCAACTCGTCGTGACCGCGGGAAACCTGAGCAAAGGCAACGCCTTGCGCAAGCTGTTCGAAGGTCACCGAAACGCGGTTGCGGCCGCTGTTTATGCCGACCCGCCCAGCAGAGCTGACGTCGAGGCGAGCGTCGCCCGTGCCGGACTACGCGACTTGCCCGCCACAGCGATGGCCGATTTGGTGGCTCTGGCTCAGACACTCGATCCCGGCGACTTCGCGCAGACCCTTGAAAAGCTTTCGCTCTACAAACTGGACGATCCAGAACCTGTCTGCGCCGAAGACATCGCCGCTGTTGCACCCCTATCGGTCGAAGCGGAACTGGACGAAATGTTGAACGCGGTCGCCGAAGGCCGCACGGACCGCATTGGCCCAACGTTGCAACGCTTGCACGCGCAGGGCATTGCCCCCGTCACAATGGCCATCGGCGCGACACGCCATTTCCGAACATTGCACGCCATCGCTGCCCACCCCGGTGGCCCGTCCCAAGGCATTGGCGCCTTGCGTCCCCCGATTTTCGGCCCACGCCGGGATCGAATGCAACGGCAAGCCGGGCAATGGGGCCGTCCCCGGCTGGAAGATGCGCTGGCGACACTTGTGGATGCTGATCTGGCGCTGCGCTCAGGCGGTGCAACAGCCCCACAACACGCGATGATGGAACGTGCGCTTATGCGGCTGACCTTCCTCGCGCGCCGCTGATGTAAGGCACGCCAAACACGCCTCTGTGCACGCTTTTTGATTGGGGGGTGTCCGCAAAAATGTGTTGGTCGGCTCAGCGGGACGAAGCAGCGCCTTGGGCGAAGGTCGCTGACATTCCGCGACACTCCCATATTTCCGTCTAGTGCGAGGAGGGAGAGGTCACCTCTCTGGCATGTAATGAGCCAGGAACATGTCCACGCAGTCAGCGGTGACGGTATCCGGGTCGATCTCGGCATTCGCCCTCATCAGGAACTGCGGCCAGACCAGGAAGTGCTTCACCATCGAAAGCAGTTGGCCCGCTGCGAAGCTCGGCTCAACCTCACGTAAGGTGCCCGCCTGCATCGCTTCACCGATCAGCCCCGAGATCGGGCCATCCTGCACCGCCGCCTTGGCAAAGAAGGCCTGCGCCAGTTCCTGATCGCGCAGAAGCTCTGACATGACCAGCCGGTTAAGGCCCATGTATTGCTCGCCTGTCAGATGGTCGACGTAGTCCCGTACCGCAGCGATCAGCTGCTCGCGTAGCGGCAGATCAGGCCGAAAGTGCAGCTTCGGCACAGCGGCGATTTCCTCAAGCAGGATGTCGGTGATCGCGGCAAAGAGCAGTTCCTTGCTCTCGAAGTGCTTGTAGAGCGTGCGCTTCGACACCTCGGCCAGATCCGCAATCCGGTTCACCCGCGCGGCAGGGAAGCCCTGCTCGCGGAACTCCTGGATTGCTGCATCGAGAATATCTTTTCTTTTCTTATCAGTCAGTTTCATCGATACCGCCTCTTCGAACCGCAATTTTGTAAACAGCCGGGTTTACATTTTGCACCGCTCTCGCCTATGTAAACACCAGAGTTTACAAACGCAAGCGCTGCGGCGCCAGAGGACACCACGATGAAACACAACCAATTCGGACCGAAAGGCTGGACGCCCGAGCGCCTCGGCAACCTTGAAGGCAAGAGCTATGTGATCACCGGCGCCAACGCCGGCGCGGGCTTCCAGGCGGCGCGCATTCTTTTGGGCAAGGGCGCGGAAGTGGTAATGCTGAACCGAAGCGCCGAGAAATCCGAGATATAGCTGAAAGTTGGTGATGGCCCCTGAGGGGCGGCATATCATGGCGTTGTTCACGCGCCGCAATTCTCTGCAGAGAAAAGGATATGCCACATGACGAAGACTATCATCACGACCTTGCCCGATCCACATGGATTTTCAGCTGACCCGTTGACTGACCTTCTGCGTTCAGGTGCGCGCAGCCTGATCCAGCAAGCAGTTGAAGCAGAGCTTTCGGTGTTGTTGGAGGCCTATTCCGGCGACCGGATCGAGGATGGTCGCGCTCGGCTTGTCCGCCACGGGCATTTGCCGGAACGCCAGGTGATGACTGGGATCGGTACTGTGCCGGTCAAGGTGCCGCGCGTGCGAGACCGGGGCGACACCGCTGAGAAAGTCCGGTTCACCTCGACAATCCTGCCGCCCTATTTGCGCAAAGCCAAATCCATCGAAGAACTGCTGCCCTGGCTTTATCTCAAAGGCATTTCCACTGGCGACTTTCACGAAGCACTTGCCGCACTTTTGGGCCCCAATGCAGCGGGGCTGTCATCAACGACAATTTCTCGGCTTAAAGCTGACTGGTGGGACGACTACGACCGCTGGCAACGCCGCGATCTCAGCACGCGCCGGTTCGTCTACATC
>NZ_SMZO01000067.1 GCF_004358675.1 Meridianimarinicoccus aquatilis
GTTGTGGATGCCAGCGGCGCCCAATTCCACGGTAATAATTCATCGAGCCTGTTGATTTTGTGATCGTGGATGCGGTCGAGGATGTCGGCGAGATAGGCCTGCGGGTCGAGACCGTTGAGCTTGGCGGTTTCGATGATGGTCATAGCGCGAGCGAGGGTTTCCGCACCGGTATCGGCCCCTGCAAATAGCCAATTTTTCCTTCCAATGCCAATTGGACGCAAGGCGCGCTCGGCGGGATTGTTGTCGATAGCGACGCGGCCATCGGTCAGGAACAGGCTGAAGGCCTCCTGTCGACTGAGGCCATAGCGGAATGCCTTGGCCAGATCGCTTTTGCCCGGAATGCGCAGGAGTTGTTGCTCTGACCAAGCAAAGAAGGCCGTGACCTTTGGTTGGCTCAACTGTTGACGTGCGGCATGGCGGACACCAGCGGGTTGACCGTTAATGTCGCGCTCGATGTCGTAAAGCTTGCCGATCCGGTCGAGCGCCTCGCGGGCAATCTCGGATTTTGTCGAGGTCCAAAAATCATGGAAGTCACGCCGCAGATGGGCCCAACAGGCTGCCTCTCGCAAACGCCGCCCACTATTGGGTTCAGGCTCGTAAAGCTTGGCATAGCCCTTGTAGCCGTCCGCCTGCAGGATGCCGCGGGCATTGGCCAGATGGCTGAGGATGTGCTCTTCCTTCCAGTTCGGTGCGAACCGATAGACCGCACCGGGTGGCGCGGCACCCGCCCATGGGCGCTGATCGCGCACATAGGCCCAGATCCGGCCTTGCTTCACACCTTTGCCAAGCCCTTTGTCTTTCTTGGAGCGGTCCAACACCCGGATCGGCGTATCATCTGCGTGCAGCAAATCGCTGCCCATGATGTCAGCCTCAATGCGCTCGATCAGCGGCGACAGGGCCTTCATGGCGCGGCCACACCAGCCGACCAGCGTGCTTTCGGGGATGTCCGCCCCCATGCGGGCGAAGATCTCGTGCTGGCGATATAACGGAAGGTGGTCGTCGAACTTCGAGACCAGCACATGCGCCAGCAGGTTCGGGCCTGCCATACTGCCCGGGATCGGACGGCTTGGCGCGGGTTCCTGCACGATCCGCTCGCAGCGGCGGCAGGACTTCTTGATCCGGGCGATCTGGATCACCTTCATCTGCGCGGCGATCATGTCGAGGAGTTCGCTGACATCCTCGCCCACCACGCGAAGATCGCCGCCACAGTCAGGGCAGCAGGTGCCGGGGTCCAGTTCACGCCGCTCGCGTGGGGTCGTATCCGAGACCCGTGGTCGGCGGCGCAAAGCGGGTGCATCGGCAGCTTCCGGTGACGGTTCATCCTGCCCTTCGTCGATGGGCGCGTCATCGTTTTCCGCTACGGCGACCAACAGGTCTTCGAGCGCCAGTTCCAGCTGCTCGATTTCGCGCTCGACCTTTTCCGAGGACTTGCCAAAGGCCAGTTTCTGCAACTTGGCGATCCGCAGGCGCAACGCTTGAACCAGTTGATCATGGACACGCAATGTCGCCGACATCTTGGCGTTCTCTGCCTCGATCCGAGCATTTTCTACCTGCAAAGCCGCGATCATCGCCCTCAATTCAGCGGGATCATCAGGCAAATTTTCATCAGGTTTCGACATGCGCCTGACTACCAAAAATCAGGCTATAGCACCATATAAATAAAGCAAATCAGGTCGCAAAATCACCCGACCCGCGCAGGCGGAGCGCCCCAATCGGGACGCCGCCAGTCGATGCCTTCCCAGAGCATCGCGAGCTGTGCAGAGGTCAGCCGCACCGCCCCATCCTTGGCGCTCGGCCAAGGGAAACGCCCCCGCTCAAGCACCTTGTAATAGAGGCAAAACCCCTGACCGTCCCAGTAGAGCAGCTTCAGCCGGTCACCACGCCGTCCCCGGAACGCAAACACCGCCCCACTGGCGGGTTTCTGACGCAGCACATCTTGGGCAAGTGCCGCCAGCCCGGCGATCCCCTTTCGCATATCCGTCACACCGCAGGCCAGATACACGCGAACGCCGGTGCCAGGGCCGATCATGCGGCTTCCACGGCACGGATCAAGGACGTCAGCGCGGCCGGGTCTATCGTGCTATCAAAATGAAGGCGATGGCCGCACCGTAAGCGCAATTCGACTGCAACTGGTGGCGACGTATCAGCTGCCGTAGGCTGCCCCGCCGACACTGGCATATCCAAAGGGTAGAAAAGCGCCCCGGCATTGGGCGTCCACAGGCCCTTCTTCTTGAGATCATGCCGCCAGGCGTAAATCTGTTGCCGCGTAACCTCATGGCGTTGCGCCACCTGCGTCACCGTCGCCCCGTCTATCCCAACCGACATGACAATCTCGAGCTTGTCCTCGTCACGCCAGAAACGCCGTCGCTCGACCCCAAGAATTTCACCACGCATCGATGACCCCGCATAAGACACGTCGTTAACGACGTCGTTAAACACGTATCTTAGATCATCGCCCCAGCGTCAGGCAGGCGGTGCCAATGGTGCGGTTACGAATTGCTTCCATTTTTGAGTTTCCAACTGCGATGCGTTTAGCGACATAGGCCTGGTTGCGCGGATCGAGACGTAGTCGTCCGATCGCAATGATGTGGATCGCGCGGTTGGCAGCAAGATCGCCGCCTCGATTCCATCTGTGCCTGACAGTCTTGCCTGATGACGTCGGAACAGAACTGACGCCACACAGTGCCGCAAAGCTGGCCTCCGACCTAAGGCGCTCGGGGTTAGCGCAGCAATCCCGCGCCATAGATCCCCGAGCATCCGATGCCGATGCGCTGGAGATCGCCAAAAGACCGCATCAAGGCGAGCATCAAGCGATACCCATGTCCTGTCGTGGGAAAGCTCTCGACACCGAGAACCCGATCCCGGTGATCTACGACCGCTGCAACGTGCAGGTCCTTGTGGATGTCGGCGCCTCCGACAACTTGAGATGCTTCTGGGTGTTCGGCCAACCGCCGCACGGATAACGGCACGCTGGCGAGCATCGTAGTCACCTTCTCCTTATCCGACCAGAACCGCTTCTTCTGACCCTTCTTGCCCGCCATATCCATCCTCAAAATGTCCACTATCAATAGTGGACACTTATCAACACACTCTATGAACCGTCAGTGCAGGTAGGTCGGACGCCCACGATCAGACGTCAGCTCGAAAGTGTGGGGGCCGCGCACCGCTTACAGTTTTAGGTGATCATAACCCACCCAAGTGGGTCACTTTTGCATGCCGATTCACAATTCATAGGCTCGTAAGGGATACTGTTTGGCACTGTCACACCAATTCTCAGACTACCTGCGCGCTCATGTTCACGTTCCACTTGCTCCATAGACATCCAACAACAGGTCAGGATTCGAACCTTCTCCCGCTAGCTCTGACTTCAGGTCTTGGAGGATAGGCAGGAACTTCGACCGCCGCGTTTGAAATTTCATATTGGACCTGCGACGGGCCTTTAGGTCGTGCTCTGTTTTCTCAATGATAGCCGAGAGGTCATCCGCCAGCGGGTCGGTCCCGATCACCAATGCCGTAGGGTCAACGAGACGCCATCTTATCAGGCCTGCAAGTAAGAAAGGCGCGTAGTTAAACATTGTATATTGGCCGCCGATATTACGTTGAAAGTCCGCAATAGTCCTCTTGGTCAGTTTCTCTACGTCTTCTCGTTTCAGGTAAGATGGAGCGCTGTCAGAACGAGACAGCATGAACGCCATGGTCGCGCTTTGTCGGTTCCAGACCCAGTCCTCAATGGACGAAGTCAGAAGCAACCGCATTGCTCTCGCTTCGTCCTCTTCGCTTCCGACGATGCGGCCAAGGCCCTGATATATGAGTACCCAACTTGCTTGATGCTTGACGAACGGATGGTTGCGCCCGGACGCTTCAATACAGTCCATCAGCCACGTCGCGACATCGCGCGGGCATCGACGGAACTGCCAACTCAAGAACTTGAGAGCCTCGTTGTCTTCCGTTCCGTAGCCGCTTTCGCCCCTCAGGCGCTTTTCAGTAACCTCAAGGGCCTTGCTGGTTAGAATTTCAAACCGCTCGAGGGTTTCTGCCGCGATCTCCGGAGGCACGTCTCCGTCACTCGAGATGCAGTATTTGCCAAAGGTACGCTGTGAAAGTTTTTGCCGAAGAGTCGCCCAATCCGTGCGGCTGCGAGTAGGCTCGGATTCGAGCAAAGTTAGCATACCCTCGGATCGGTCGCTGTCATGCCATGCCTCCATGCCGCAGGGAAGAACCAGACGTTTGGGAATTGATACTTGCGTATCCAAGCTCTCGATGAGCTCAGACCAAGGCCGTTCCTCTTCCAGTGCTTCATCCCAATCCACCGCGAAATTCCGCCCCAAGTCCGGCGATTCCATGAGGATCCGCGCTCGCCCGGCGGCCGGTTTCTGTTCGACCCAAAGCGATACGGCTGCTTGATGCTTGAGAGGAGCTCCAAGCGACACGCTTGCCTTTCGAGGCCAGGGAGCTTCCTCTTTCCTCAGGTAGACAGAGACGCTCTCTTGCCCTGCCGGTATCGCGAGGGACGCTGCTTCAGGGCTTCTGTAGATCCGACCTGCTTCGAGCGTTTCTTCTTTCCGTATGAGATCGAAATTCTTTGCGCCGTCCGATCCGAACACGATGGTGGACAATCGCGGTAGAAAGTCAAAGAAGATCGGTTCTCCGTCCCCGGCTCGGCGTGCTGCTTCCAAGGCACCTTCCGCAACAGCCGTTGCGGGAAGAGAGAGCAGCTCGACTGGAGCTGCTCTTTGCATACCATCACTCAAGCATTCTTTGAGCCGACCTTCACAAAGGGTCTCGAAAAGAACGACGTCGCAATCGGCCAGATCCAGCTCGGAACTCGGGACACTCACCACTTCCGACGCATCAAATTTATTAAGGTCCAAGAGCTCCCAATCGCCGTTGGGCATGCGGAGCATCTCAGGATAGCAATCCATCCCTAAACCAGCTTTTCCGACCGAGCTTGCGATCGCACGATGAGCTGTACGCGCCGAAAAACCCTCTGCCCCGACAGCGGCGTTGCGGGCACTTCGGAATAGGGTCTCGTAACCCGCGTCGCACGGTATATGGGCAGCGGCCTCGCGTCGCTCCGGGGCGAGCACATTCCTGGCCCTGCGAATACGCAGCTTTTGAACAGACAGGCCTTGGCGCTGATGGGAGACGACGCCTACAAGCTGCCCCTCCGAAACCTGATTGCGATGAATGGCGAACAAGGCGGCAAGAACCGGTCGCCAAACCAATGAGCCATTTCGGAACTTCCCTCGGGCAAGTGCTTCGAGAAGGTGCTCTTGGACGGCTTCATCGCCATCCGGGCCCTCATTAATCGCAACGACTGTATTTGCCGAACCGCTCGCAGACCCCACAAGTGCCTGAGCGAGTTTTTCGACCCCTTCATCACGCATTTCCAGCAGTGACCGAACGGGAATGCGTCTTTGTTCTGACCCGACATCACCCCAACCACCACCGCGACCGTGCGGAGCAATGTCAGCCTGCGGTCCTCCGATCCAAGCTGCGAGGCGGCCTTCCCCGATCCGCACGATCGACGAAAGAGGGCCACTTGCGACGATATCGGTCGGACCAATGACCTCGTCTTCACCTGGCACGGAGCGCCAGTTCTTCGCAACGAAATCCCTCCATCCATTGAGGTCGAAACCGCATAGTTTTCGGTTGGTCATGTCGCGACCTCGTTCAGTTCACTGCGAATAAAGTCGCGCACCGCTTGGAATCCCTTCGAGAGGTCTTCACCGGCAGGGCCTATGGCGATTGCCGTAGCGCTCGCTCTTCCATGAGCGGCGCTCTCTTCAGCTGCGGCTCCACGCGCTGGGGTCATGATCAGCCCATTCCGCAAAACTTCCGTCTGAGCGAGAGGCTGGATTTGGTCAAGCAGCTGAGCTGCCCCCTGCACAGCATCCTCAAGGTCAATTCTACGCATGGCATGTGGCGTCCAGACCGCGACCCTGCGCGGAAGGTCAGCCCGTATGGGATCGGAAATTCTGAGCGCGACGTGGGCTTGTGCCGCACCCAACATGGCGCCAGGTCGCTCTGGGCGTGCCTGGACTTCAACGATGCGGTTGGTCTTGCGCAGCCAAAAGACGGCGATTGGCCGATCCTGATTGAACCAGCGTCCGCCTGTTGCTTCACCGCTCCACAAAATCGGCGACTGAGCGACAAGTTCCGCCTCTTCCAATTCGTCAATGGCGAGGATGATCGAAAGAACGGAAAAATCCGTCCAAGTTTCGGCCTGCCAAGCCCAAAGATCATCTTCAATTTTTCGGCGTAAAAGAAGCCTAAGCCATCCCTCATGAACCTCTCGATAGCTGCGATCTTGCATGAGCACATAGTTTGGCTGGACGCCGGCCGAAGCGACCATGACACCAAGGTCACTGAGTGTTCGCGACAGCATTCGACAGGCCTTCCTAAAAGCCTCAACCTGTTTGTAGCGAGCACTGTCTTTTGCACGAGGGTGCTCACGGGTCCATTCGCGTGCAACATCTGCGGCAAGACGCGTGTAGGCATGCAGGACACGGTTTTCGAGCGTATCGAAATTCTCACGGCGAACCGTCGCAAGAATTCGTTGCGAAGAACCTGCACGTTCCGCAGTGCTTCGCCCTGGCTGTCGGCTGAGCCACACCATGGAGGTCCGATCCATCTCCTGCACCCGATCAAGGGGAGTTAGCTCCCGGTGCCTACGTAGAACCCGGCGGATGCGTTTTTCCAGATCGCGAAGCACCGGAAGCATGCCCCGCGCCTGCCGGACGATTTCAGCCATTTTGGGTTCGGCTACATCTTCGGCGCGCTTCCAAGCATCCCTCAGCCGCCCCCATGTATCGCTCGGGTCTTCAATCGCACCTTCCAGTTCTTGGATACGCGCAAGAACTTCGTTCATGTGCCGAAGGGCCTCTGCGCCTTCTTCTTCGTCCGGAGTGGCAGGATCGTGCCCCGACCTTGGCCGCACCGGGAAGCCCTTACGCGCGGGCCCGGCAGCTTCCTCACGCTTTGGATAGGGAAACAGAACAGTTCCGGTATCGTTACCTCGGACGTTTCCCCTCAAGAGCGTCACGTATTCGTAGCCGCCTGGGTTCGCCCCCTGGTAGCTACCGATCAGACAGTCTTCGGGCCCAAAGGCTTCGTGCTCTCCAAGGGCTTTCGCCGCCCAAGGACGGGCCAGAAACCGCATCAACGCGTGACTCCGCTCCAAACGAACTGTCCGGTTGCCTCGGCGAGGGACATTGACTCACCGATCGCTTGCGCCAAGGCGTCATCCCCCAGCTCGCGTTCCACAAAGGTCATCAACTTCGAGAACTGAGGGCCAGCCATGTCGGTTTCCACGCCCCTGAGTTTAGGTAGAAGGCGCATCTCTATTTGATCAGCTAGAGCATCGTCGACACCGCGGCCGCCTTCAACCTCAGGATAGTTCGCCGCGTAAGCCATGATCGCGCGTCCGAGCCGATGACCGAAAGGCCGTTTGAAGTCGCGCATCAGATCAACCATTTGTTCGATCCGGTTGGTGACACGCCGACCGCCATCGACAGACGCACTGGACCGCACCCAGCTCTCCCATGTCTGTTGCGAAAGGGCCAAAGTTGGCTCGACCGTTCCTTCTGCCTGTCCATCCTTAATTTTCTTCGGGGCGGAAAAACGAAGGATATTGGCACGGTCGACAACTTTATCGGATAGCGACTGCGTGCTTTCGTCCTCGTTCATCGTGCCCGCAAACAAGAGGTTGTAGCCCGGGAAAATCCTGGGGGGGCGTTCCATGTTCGGGATTTCCAGCTCGATCTCAGCGTCCTTGCGTTCGTTTGCATCGCCGACGTCACCAGGACGCGGACGGCTTTCCAGCCTGCTGAGGAAGTCCGAAAAATAGTATTCAACCCTTGCGAGGTTCATCTCGTCCAGCAAGATCATCATCATGCGATCCTGTTTCGCATCGTCGTTGTTAAGCTCGTCAAGCGCCCAAAGCGCACGCGCCATGTCTGTGGGTCGGAACTTGCCTTCGATGTAGTTGTAAAATCCCATCAGATCCTGAGGACTATCCCAACGTGGCTGCACCGGAACTTGCAAGAAACCGATGCCCATACCGGCCGCGTATTGACGCGGGAGCTGGCTCTTGCCTGTTCCGGAAATACCGGCAAGGACCGCCATCTGCGTTGTTTCATTTACTTTCATGGCGGTGTGAAAAGCGCGAATCGTGCGAGCCGGATAGTCGAGACCCTTTGCGCGTAGACGGCGTTCGACGCGTTTGATGGCATCCGCCTCGTTCTCTCGGGGCGCGTTGTCCCAGGTCCTCATCGCCGCAATGACCGGTGGCGTTTCTTTGAGCTCGCGGAGCGGATCCGTTTTGCCGGTTTTCCCGTCGACAGTTCGACCTTCTCGGCGAGCTATCTCGGCCTCGAGGTGCGCCAATCGAGCGTCAAGCGTGCTTCGAGTGTCCTGGAGCGTCTCGATTTCGCTCTTGGAGCGGCGGGTTTCCTGGTTTAGAGCCGCAACCTCTGCATCGAGGCGAGCATGTTCGGTTTGGGCAGATGCCAACCCATCGTGTTCCGAGGCGATCCGCGCTTCCAAGGCGGACAAATCGCTTTCATGCGAAGACTTCTGTCCCTCAAGCCGAGCATTCGATGTCTCAAGTTCGAAGGAACGCTCTTCCAGGCGAGAAACCCGCTCCTCTGCCTCTTCAAGTTGTCGCTTCTTGTCCCGAAGATCTTCGACCTGCGAGAAGATTTCGTCGTGCTCTCTTCTCAAGGCGTCCGTGCGCTCAATAAGCTCCTCCACTTTTTCCAGCCTTTCCTTGATCTCCAGATACTCCGCCCGCAGCGGGGCGATCTCCGTTTCGAGTTGCTGGCGTTCGACAACGGCGTCCTCAGTCTCCTTACGAACTGCCGCAACTTCGTCGCGACGTTCACGGAGGCTCTCCCATTCTGTCAGGAGCTCCTCCTTCTGACGCCGAAGACCGTCGACCTCAGCCTGGAGGTCAGCAACGACGGCCATTGCCTCCCGACGTTTTTCGACTTCTGCTTCAAGATCGTCCATGAGCCGCTGTTTATCTTCCAGCCGCTTCTCGTAGACGGCAAGCTCTTCGATCGGGCCTGCTGCCGTTACCGCCCGGTCGTGACGGGCAGCCAGAAAAAGTTGAACCACGGCGAGCAGTATCAGGACACCCGCAATCGCCAGCACAAGTATTGTATTGTCCGTTAACATTCGTGGTTACCTCACTAATCGCTGCTCGATGGCGCGGAGTTGTCTGACTGAGCGTTTTCCCCAGTGCCAGCGCCTTCACTGATGGTTGATACTGGTTCCTGTTCCGCAGACTGTCGGTTCATCAGTTCCGCTCGTGTCTCGGAAAGCTCCTTTTCGGCATCAGAAAGAGCCTTTTTCAATCGCCTCAGGTCATATTTCCGCGCATTTGAAAGGGCTTCGGTTTCAGCAAGTTGACCAAGCTCAGCTTGAAGGGATGCGCGCGCAGCCTCAGCCGCAGCAGTGGCGGACTGGGCTTCAACCCCAAGTTCGTCGCGACGCTTTTGGAGGCGCTCGATGTCGGCTTCCAGAATGGAAGTCTGGCCTTTAAGTTCAGCAACACGCCCAAGCTCTGTTTCTGCTTCTGTCGTGATCGAGCCCAAGTTAGCCCGCTCTTCCTGAACCCGCCTCTCGAGTTCGGGGAGACCCTCCTCGAGTGTCGTTCGACGTACTTGCAGCTGGTCTACTTCAGCCTGTAACCTGTTGAACTCGGCTCGTCTCTCGTCGAGTTCGGCAAGCTCACCCTCGGCCGATGCAATCTGCGACCGGAGGGTGGAGAGCTGAGCAATTCGCGTCGCAAACTGTTCCTGGGCGTTGTTGAGTGCTTCTATGGTTTCGGCGCGCCGGGCATCAGCTCGCGTCGCCGCGTTTTGTGCGTTATCCAGTTCAGTCTGCAATGAAGAAAGACGCGTCTCTGCCCCTGATATACTTCCCTCCAGACCTGATATACGTCCCTCCAGTTCGCCCTGCTTCGCCTCGAGGTCATCGACTTGGGAATTCAGTGTTTCAAGTTGAGCTTCTGTGGTTGCCACTTGTTCCTGCCGTGCATGCAGCTTCTCCTCGGCCGCGTCGGCCTTTTCTTCGCTCGTCGCCAATTCAATCCGTGCACTTGCTATCTTCGCATCCAAATCGTCGCGGCTCTGTTCGAGACGATCCTGCTCATCTCGCAGCTGTTCGACACGACGCTCTTGCGCACGAAGATCTTCCACAGCGGGCGAAAGTCTATCCACGTCAAGCTGAAGTTCAGCTCTTCTCTCTTCGAGGCGATCGACAGCCAATTGCGTTTTATTGACATCGGTTGACACTTCTTGCTGGCGCTCTTCGAGGGTCTGCACTTTACCTTCCAGGTCGACCAGCTCTCTTTCGAGGCTAGTTCTTCGCTGCAACGCTTGAGCAGTTTCGCGCTCAATTCGCTGCGCATCCACAATCGTTTTTTGTGCTTCGGCCAACTGGCCTTGCACTGCAGTCAATTCGGCCTGACTTGCTTTGAGACGAGCTTGTGCGTTCGCTGCTCGCTGAGCCGCGCTTTGACGGCTGCTTTCGGCGCTCGCGACTTCCTGAGACAAGCTTTGCTTTTCGTCAGAAAGTTCGCGAAACTGCTCACGAGCAAAAGCCAGTTGCTGCTGCGCGGATTGGAGTTCCTCAGTGTAGTAGCCGAGATTTTCCTCGATACGACCATATTTGTGATCGAGCGAGTTGACTTGCAGGACGAGAAAACCCGAGGCAAGGATGGCCGCCCCACCCAGACTCAACGCGACCGCGGTGTTTCTGCTCGACTTACGATAGGTCTTGTTCGACTCGGTCAAGACACCCCTCCATATCTCTTGAAAGTTCGTCCACCCAAAACCGGCGCACCCGCCAACCCATGGACTTCAGTTGATGATCGCGCCAGAGGTCTGAAGTCTTTCGACGACCGTCTGGGCTTTCGTGCCATCTGCGTCCGTCGACCTCGAGATCGAGCTTTACACCATTCGCTCCAAACAACGCGAAGTCCAGCCTCCGCCCAGCTATTTCGTGCTGCGGCTGCGGATCCAGACCTCGGGCCTTCAGAGCGTGATAGACTTTGCGTTCCCAATCGCTGTCGAACACACCTTCACCCCGTTTCGTCCGCGCTTCCGTCGCCCTCGAAGCGAGCTTGGCCAGTGCTTTTGATTGCCCTGAACGTGCAAAATCAAGATCACCGAAGATCATCGCGACCGCCCGAGCCCGCGAAATCGCAACGTTCAAACGGCGCGTATCTCGCTGAAAGAAGGTCAAGCCAGACTGCGGGCTGCGTGGACCGACGCAAGGCGAGAACATGATGAGATCCCGCTCCTGTCCCTGAAATCCGTCAACCGTGCCAACCTTGAGCTCGCAGGCAATGCGCTTCGGTTCATCCAGGACGGAATCGACCGCGTTCTCAATAGCGGCCACTTGAGCGCGAAACGGCGTTATGACACCGATGCTGCCAGTGTATTTGTCTTCAACGATCAGCTTTTTCAGATGCCGAACAATCGCGCTTACTTCCGACGGATTGACGTTGCCCATTTGCGGGACCGCGGGAGCAGGAACATGTTCCCATGCGAGGCCAGGGCGCACCCCATCTGGCGCGTTCAGTCGCCTCGGGTCATACGAGGTCTGCAACTGGTTTCCGTAGAAGTTCTCGCTGATGTAATCGACGATGGGGCCAGCTGAACGATACTGGTGCTTCAGAGTAATCCTGTTGTCGGCAACAGACACGCGCGATGCGAAATCAAATAGTGAACGGCGACTTTGGGCGAAACGGCCCATTCTGGCGACCGGTAGGCCTTGAGCCTGCATGAGATTGCGATCCTGCGCCTGACCCAGTTGAGGGATGAATGACAGTTGTCGATCGTCTCCAACAACGACGGCCCGCTTCGCACGCGCCAGTAACGGAACGGCCGTCGCGATGTCGCATTGGCTCGCCTCGTCGAAAATCACGAGGTCAAACAGCCCGTCATCAAGAGGTATGCGTCGAGGCGTGCCCAAGATCGACGCAAGCCACAAAGGCCGATGCGAAATGAGGACGCGCGAAAGGTCTGAAGGGGGATGTCCCCGTCCCCCGTCGAATGCCCAGTCATCGTAGAGTTCTGCGATTTCGCGCCTCTCATCCTCTGGGAGATGTGTCCGGGCAGACAGAATGCGAGGCAGAAGTTTCTCGGTCGCTTCCCGGATCTTCTCGCCTAAGGCGATCGGATCGTCAGGTGTCCCGAGCGCATCTCGTTCAGATCTTTTTTCTGCCAGTGCGCCATGAAGCTCTTTGAGGTTCATTCCGCGGCGGGAGGAAGAGTGATCTGTCACTGGCGCTACTTTGGGGGGACGCTTGGCGAAAAGCGATTCAAACCAAGAGACAAAGCGGAGTAAGAGACTTTGTCTCGGCTCCACGTCTTCAGAGTCTTGGTTGTCGGGGCGCCCGCGATCCTCTCGTACTTGAATCCGGTCCAGAATATCGGAAATTTCGCATTCCAATTCCGTGATCTTGTCGATCACGCTAACCACTTCGCTTCTCGCGATCGCGTTGCTTTTGAGCTCGCCCAATGCGAAGTCATCGACAGATGCGTTGCGCGTCACATTTTCGCTGTCGATGAGCTTTTTGAGGGCGTCCTTGAAGCCCGTATCCGCCTCGTCATTCGGGTTCAGTGTCCGGATGGCGAATGGAACGTCCGGAGCAAGAGAGCCAAGACGGTCCTCCACAGCATCAAGCGCCTGATGATTCTTGGAGGCGACGAGAACACTGCCACCATCTGCGAGCACTGACGCGGCCATAGATACGATCGCTTGGCTTTTGCCAGTCCCGGGCGGACCGGTCACGACGGTCAAATGCACTTGGCATGCGGATCGAACCGCGCGCAGCTGCTCCTTGTTCAGCGGAACTGCGTCGATAGCAGCAGCTTTGTCTGTGCCGTCTTGAAGGTCCAACCCGAATACCGCGCCAAGCGCAGTTCTCTCAAGGCGGTCCTTCGGCCATGTTGCAATGGCATCTAGGTCACGAGCAGCTCCCGCTGTGAAAGAAGAGTCAGTCGGAAGGAAGATGGCGGCGCTGTCAAAAATCCCTAGAGCCGAGGCATCGAGCTGTGTGGCGAGGTCCTCGCCGACAACGCGACCACGTATCTGGCTGGCAACGGCAATCCTTACCTTCTCCACAAAATCCTGAGCCCGCAGCCCCAGCCCATCGGTCGCGAAAAAAAGCTCAGCGAGGTCGTCGCGCTTCCAGCCGCTGGCGCGAGCGGCACTTTTGACCCAATCAGGGTTAACCAAAACGTCATCGGCATCAATCGTCAGGATTAGACGGTCATCCTTACGATTCCAAGCTGCTGCGAACATGCCAACAGGTTGAAAGACAGGAACTCCGCCACGTCGTCCGACCGACATCGGCCAGCCCAATGCGAGCGCGTTCTCGTGACCTTCCCTTCGTACCAGAGCCTCTCGAAAGGCAGGATCAATCGCGTCGAGTTCGATTAAAACAGTGAGCGTTTGCCCTTCTTCGGGACTGATAGGGCCACGCCCAGAGATCAAGGCCCACTCGATTCCATGTTTGTCGAGAACCTGGGTCGTGGCTCCTCGTGGATCGGCACGCAAGGCCGAGCGCCAATATCTCAGTAGCGCTTGCGGATCGGGAGCATCTGAACTTTCGTCTTCTTGATCAGGTAGTTCGGCCGCCGTCGGTTCCGAGGAGAAAAATGCATTGGCAGCGTGAATGACATCAACGAAGCCATCAGGCCCTCCTGGTCTCGAAGCCGACACGCTTTCAGGTCTGGGTTTGAAACCATCGGCCTTTACACGCCAGCGACCGTCCTTGCCTTTCACTATCAAACCATCGCGAAATAGCGTTTCCAGTTCGCTGAGAGCCGCAAGCCGCTTGTCGTGTGAGAAAGCCGCACCGACGAGAACAAGCAATTCTTCTGTAGTCCGACCTCGCGGAAAAGCCCGAACCGTCTTCAAAACCAGTGACATGCTTCAGGCCTTCCACCGAGCTGGAAACCTTCGGCAAACCGGGACAGAATGTTTGAATAGCGTCTGCTGCACCCAATGCTCGACCTGACAACGAAAAATTAGTTTCAAACTCCACCCCTAAGTGCAAAGAGACATCAATTCTCAATACTTTGCAAGCGACTGGCGCTCACAGCCGCGCAGCAATGCCGCGAAACTCTGCTTCTCACTCATCGTGTCTTTCACATGGATCCCAGCTCGGATGCCTAGCCGAAAGTCCACTTCTGGAGATAGCCAGAGCTACCTTCGCTCTCGCAGAGAACTTCTGCTTTCCACCGTCTAGGTCGATGCCCGGATTTGCCACTGGCCGGGTGTCATTGTCGAGTTTGAACTGGCGTGGCCGCCTCGCTGCGCAGTGTGCGCAGGACCGGTTCGTGACGCCCGGCACTTTGAGTTGTCGTCTCGCCATGAAACCGACGGAGCGCGCTTAGCCGTCCAGCCGGGACCAGAACCCGTATTTGCGGTCATGTTTCTGCCGAAGCGCTGCGACAAAACCCTCATGCGTCCAGAAGGATTTGGGAAGCGTCGCTCATGCTGCCTGCCCCCGCTTCATCTGGGACATATAACTGGCCGCCGACGTCGTGCCGACATTGGCCTTTGGCAGATACGGATAGATATCCATATCCAGCTTGGGTGGCCGCTTCTCGATCTGACACAGCACGAGGTGTTTGACGGCGTCAAACCCAATGGCCCCCATGCGAAGTGCGTTTTTGACGGCAACCTGTAGGTCTGCCATCTCGAATGTCTCCAAGAGCCGCAAGACCTGCACATACTCACGCCGGCCTGCCTTGATCATCCGTGCCTCCATCAGGCGGCGCAGGGTCGCAAATTCCTCTGGCAGTTCCCATTCCACCAACGGGGCCGCCTGATCGAGGGCACCCACCTTCTGCTCCAAAAAGGGGCAGATAATGCACCGGGTCAAAGACCATGTCTTCGCGATCCCAATATCGAGGGTGGCGGGCGATGACATCACCGCCACAGCCAATGACCACCTGATCGACATAACCACGAAGCCAGACATCGCGGTGCCCGTAGGCGACAGGAACCGAATAATCGTTGGTTTTGTAGCGCACCAGGGATTGCGAGTTCACTTGGCCGGTGGCCTGATCACAGGCATCAAATGGAGACGCTGGCAGATCCATCATGGCATCAAGGTCACGGGCCAAACGTTGCCCAATGCTCTCGCTGTGACCGCGCAAGACATCCGCTTGACGCTTGCGGCATTGCGCTTCCAGCCAAAGATTGAACGCCTCCCACGTGGCAAAATGTGGGATCGGCACCATGAAGTTGCGCCGGGCATATCCGACCAGACCCTCAACAGCGCCTTTATCGTTGCCCTTACCCGGTCGACCGTAACGATCGTGGATGAAGTAATGCGACAGGAACCCGCTGAACAGCTTGGTCCGCTTACGGGAGCCATCCGGCAGGATCTTCGCGACCAGGCATCGATTGTTGTCATAAAGAACAGACTGCGGAACACGGCCGAAGAATGCAAAAGCATGCACATGGCCATCAACCCAGGCCTCGGAGACCGCCGCAGGATAAGCCCGAACAAAGCATGCATCGCTGTAAGGCAAATCCGGCGCGAAGAAATGCGCCTTCTGCTCAACCCCGCCGATCAAAACCATGGCTTCGCCGAAATCCGCTTGGGCATGGCCGGGATATGTGCCAGTGGGACAAACATCTCTCGGCTGCGCTGCCCGTATTCCCGGACATAGTTCTTGACCGTCGTATAGCCGCCTTGAAACTGGTGCTCGTCGCACAGCCGTTCAAAAATGCGCTTGGCGGTGTGGCGCTGTTTACGGGGACGGTTCAGATCGTCTTGCATCCATTGGTCGATGAAGCCGGTGAACCCGTCCAGCTTGGGCTGCTTGATCTGCGCCGTTCGCTGATAACCGGGCGGCACCGAAAACATCATCATCTTCTTCAAGCTTGCGCGCAAATCCCGAAATGGCTGGCGGCCTGCCGTTCGCTCATACCGCCCCGACGCGCGAGGCGGACCTTCAAATACAAATCCACGACTA
>NZ_SMZO01000068.1 GCF_004358675.1 Meridianimarinicoccus aquatilis
ACGGTCAACGCCCCCAGCGCGTTCAGCGCAAAGTGACGACCGGCGGTGTTCAGAAACACTGGGACCGCCTGCCCTTCGATCCAGCCGCTGAAAAAGGTGCGTCCGGCGTCTACCTTCAGCTCGGCCAGACGCGCATCGCACGCGCTATCCATACCAAAGCGCAAGATCGGCGATGCGCCTGCGCCCTCAACAAGGATCTGCGTGGTATCTAGATCACCGTTCACAACCGCAATGCCGCCCTCGGCCAACCCAGTAAAGATCGACGCCTTTTCGCGGGCGATGCCGACCAGCCCATCGGGGAACGCTTCGAGATGCGCGGCGGCAACGATGGTCACCATTGCCACATCGGGCCGCGCCAGCGCAGAGAGGGGCGCGATTTCGCCCGGATGGTTCATCCCGATTTCGATCACGGCGAAGTCGGCGTCTTCAGGGCAGCGGGCCAGCGTCAGGGGAACCCCCCAGTGGTTGTTGAAGCTTTTTTCGGCGGCATGCACCTGACCCAATGGGGACAACGCTGCGCGCAGCATTTCCTTTGTCGATGTTTTGCCCACCGATCCGGTAACGCCGACAACCATGGCGCGGGTGCGGGCGCGAGCCGCGCGGGCCAACGCCTCCAGCCCTGTTTGCACATCGTCGACGATCAACAGCGGCGCGTCGTCTGCAACGCCATCGGGCCTGCGCGACACCAAAGCCGCAGCCGCGCCTTTTTCAAGCGCCTGTGCCACAAAGTCATGGCCATCACGCACGTCCTTGAGGGCGATAAACATGTCGCCTGTCGCAATGGACCGTGTGTCGATGGACAGGCCGGTAGCGGCCCAGTCGCCTGTTGCAGTTCCGCCTGTGGCTGCTGCGGCCTCTGCCGCTGTCCAAAGCGGGATCATACCGGTTTCCCGTCAAGGGCAGCCACCGCAACCGACGCATGTTCCACGTCATCAAAGGGAAACACGTCATCGCCGATAATCTGGCCGGTCTCGTGCCCCTTGCCCGCGATAAGCAGCGCGTCCCCCGGCCCCACGGCATCAACGCCGCGCAAGATCGCTTCGGCGCGGTCGCCAACCTCAAGCGCGCTTGGGCAGCCTTCGCGCACCATGGCGCGGATCGTTTCGGGGTCTTCGTTGCGCGGGTTGTCATCGGTCAGGATCACCGTATCGGCATGCGCCGCGGCCGCCTGCCCCATGAGCACGCGCTTGCCGGTGTCGCGATTGCCGCCAGCGCCGAACACAACAACGATCCGGCCCATCACATGGGGACGAAGCGCTTGCAACGCCGTGGCAACCGCATCTGGCGTGTGCGCATAATCCACGAACACTGCCGCCCCATTGCTGCGTGTTGCCGCCAGTTGCATTCGCCCGCGCACCGTGGTCAGGCGCGGCAGGACTGCAAAAACATCGTCAGGGTCCTCGCCGCCAGCGATGACCAGACCGGCCGCAACAAGAACATTTGCCGCCTGAAACCCGCCGATCAGGTTCAGACGCACCTGCCTCGACATGCCTTGCCAACCAAAGCGCAGGTCCTGCCCGGTCGCGTCAAAGCGCATCCCTTCGATCCGCAGGCGCGCTGTTTCGTCGGTACCAATGCCGATCACTTCTTGCCCGCGCGCAGTTGAAGCTTCGGCCAGTTGCGCCCCGCGCGGATCGTCAAGGTTCGTCACGACGATGCCGTCCTGGGTCAGCAGCCTGTCAAAGAGGCCACGCTTGGCGTCGAAATACGCCTCCATCGTGGCGTGGTAGTCAAGATGGTCCTGGCTGAGATTGGTGAACCCCGCCGCCGCAAGGCGCACCCCGTCCAGACGCCGCTGGTCCAGCCCGTGCGAGGACGCTTCCATTGCCAAATGCGTGATGCCAGCCTCGGCCATCGCAGCAAGGTGCCGGTGCAGTGTGATCGGGTCAGGTGTGGTATGACCAAGCGGCGCGGCATAAGCGCCTTCGACTCCGGTGGTGCCAAGGTTCGCCGCCTCGCGCCCCAAGGCCGCCCAGATTTGCCGCGCGAAGCTGGCGACGCTGGTCTTGCCGTTTGTGCCGGTAACAGCGACAACGGTTTCAGGCTGGCCGCCAAACCATAAAGCACAAGCATAGGACAATGCCTGACGCGGGTCTTCGGCCACGACCAGTGCGGTCGTCGTGCCCCTTAATGCGCCTTGCAGCATCGCCGCGCCGTCTCGGTCTGTCAGAATGGCCACTGCGCCTTGGTCGATGGCAGTTTTTGCGAAAGTCGCGCCATGGACGCTGGCACCGGGGAGAGCGGCAAACAAGCAGCCGGGGCTGGCCTGCCTGCTGTCCACACACAGGTCGCTGATCGCGACGTCTTCCCCGGACTGAGCGTGCAAACCAAGGGCGCGGAGGCTGGTCGTCGCGTGATCGGCTTGCATGCTGGTGCCTCCTGCTGGTGAACGTACGGCGCGTTAATGGCCGTTGCGCGCTTCCCGTAGCCCAGATTGAAGGTCGGATTCAACGTCGGGACGCATGCCAAGCAACGGGGCCACGCGACGGATCAGTTCTGCAGTAACGGGAACCGCTGTCCAGCCGGCGGTGCGCATCTCCTTGCCGTTCACGATCTCGTGCCCCTCATCCATTGTAATTACAAAGACATAGCGCGGATCGTGGGCCGGAAAAACCCCGGCAAATGTGGCCAGAACCCGGTCTTTGTAATAGCCGCCCGTGGGTTTGGGTTTATCTGCTGTGCCCGTTTTGCCGCCCACGGCATATCCCGCCACTTCCCCGAAGCTGGCCGTGCCGCGCGTGACGACGGCCCGCAGCATGTCGCGCGACGCCTTGGAGGTTTGCTCTGACACAACACGCGGGCCGAGGGTGCGCCCGGATTGGCGCAACAAGGTCGGTTCAACCTTGGTACCGCCATTCAAAAGCGACGCGTATCCGGCCGCAAGGTGCACCGGGCTTGTGGACAGGCCGTGACCGTAAGAGATGGTCATCGACTGGATCTCGCCCCAGTTCCTAGGCAGAAGCGGTTTCGCGTTCGGGGCTTCGATCAACTCAACCGGCGTTGGGTCAAGAAACCCAAGACTCCCCAGAAATTCGCGTTGGGCCTGGCCGCCGATCTTCAACGCCAGATGCGCAGTGCCGATATTGCTGGATTTGACGATCACGTCCGTGGCCGACAGTCGGGGGCCGTAGTTGCGGAAATCGCGGATCTTGTGGCGACCTTTGACCATAGGGCCCTGGGTGTCGACCATGGTGGTGGGGGTGACGATCCCTTCTTCCATAGCTTGCGCGACTGCAAAAATCTTGAACACGGACCCAAGTTCATACACGCCCTGCACGGCCCGGTTGAACAGCGGGCTGTCGGCCTGATCCCCCTTGACCAGCGGTTGCGGGCGATGGTTCGGGTCAAAGTCAGGCAGCGACACCATCGAGATGATCTCACCGGTGTTCACATCCATCAGAACGCCGCTCGCGCCCTTTGCACCAAGCAGGCGCATACCGCCATCAAGCACTTCGCGCATGGTGGATTGTACGGTCAGGTCGATGGACAGTTGAAGCGGCTCGTGGTGCTGCGCCGGGTCAAGGAGGCGATCGTCAAACGCTTTTTCGATCCCAGCGACGCCCAGCAATTCCGCCGCACCCACGCCCTCGCGGCCATAGCGCGCGCCGCCCAGGATATGCGCGGCCAGAGTTCCGTTGGGATAAAGCCGCAAATCACGGTCTGCGAACAACAAACCGGGATCGCCGATGTCATGCACCGCTTGAATTTGCTCGGGCGACAGTGTGCGCCGGATCCAGACAAATTTGCGCCCACTGGCCAGCCGTGTTGCCAAGGCGTCTGCATCTATATCGGGAAATATCTTGCCCAGTTCAGCCGCCGCATAGGGAATATCCACCATTTCGTTCGGATGGGCATAAAGCGCCTGAGTGACAACATTGGTGGCCAAGAGCCGCCCATTGCGATCAACGATGTCGGCGCGCGCGCTTGTAATGCCAGCGCCACCTTGCGAATAGCGCGGCTCCACCGGATCAGAAGTGGACAGCGCGCTCATTCGCACGCCGACCGTGCAGAAGGCCGCCACGAAGAACAATCCAACCACGAGGATGCGGCCCTCGGCCCGGCGGCGCGACCGGTCGCGCATGGCGTTGTGACGCTCCGCGAGGTTCTCGCGTTCGATCAGGTCAGGGTTTTCGCCCTTGTCGCGGGCGCGCAATATCCGGGCAAGCGGGCGCAGGGGGCGGCGGGGTGTTTCGGTCATGGCTGCACCTCGGGGGTCGCAGCGGGGAAGTCAGCATCGGAGGGAACAGCAGCGGACAGGATCGGTTTCTGCGGCGGATAGGCAACCTGATCAAGGCGGCCGAAATGCTCAGGCGTCATAGGCAACAGGCCCAGCTTTTCAAAGTTCAAAGCTGACAAGGCCCGCAGTCTTTCAGGGCGGTTGAGATAGGCCCATTCAGCCCGCAGGACTGTCATCTGTTCTTGCAAAAACCCGATTTCGCGTTGGATTTGACGCACATCAGACTGTGCCTGACGGGTTCTGTAGTTTTCTTGATAGGCCCAGAAAGCAAGACCGAGCACCATTGCTCCGAGTACCATGCCGATCATCACGCGCATGATTTCATCCCTCCAACACCAGCCGGGGCAAGCCCAGCGTTGTTCTGTCGACATTCCCTGCCGGGGCACCCGTGCGCCGGGCTAGCCGCAACTTGGCAGAGCGCGCGCGCGGGTTTACCGCCAATTCATCGGCATCGGGCGCGATGGCCCCATTCTTTACCATTTCAAACCGCGCCGTGGTTTGGCCCGCATCAGGCGCAAAGCGGTTCGCGCGCCCTGCCCGGCCTGACCGTTCCTGAAAGAAACGCTTTGCAACGCGGTCTTCGGACGAATGAAAGGTCACAACGGCCAGCAATCCGCCCGGCGCAAGCGCCCGTTCTGCCGCCTCAAGACCAGAGGCGAGTTCCCCGAATTCATCGTTCACAGCGATGCGCAGGGCCTGAAAGCTGCGGGTTGCAGGATGGCTTTGGCCCGGCTTGGGGCGCGGCAGGCATGACTCCACGATCCGGGCCAAGGCGGCAGTGGTGGTGATCGGGGCCTCGCGTCTTGCAATGCCAATCTTGCGGGCAATGCGGCGCGATGCGCGTTCTTCGCCATATTGATAGAGAATGTCGGCAATCAGTTCTTCAGGCGCGTCGTTGACGATATCCGCAGCCGATGGGCCGTCTTGTGACATGCGCATGTCGAGCGGCCCGTCACGCATGAACGAAAAGCCCCGTTCGGCGCGGTCAAGCTGCATGGACGACACGCCGAGATCCAGAACAACGCCATCAACCGGCACAGCCGTATACGTGTCGAGAGCGGAAAACGTGCCTTCGACCAGTCGCAACCTGTCGCCATAATGCGCGATAAGAGGCGCAGCCATTTCCACCGCAAGGGGGTCACGATCAACCCCGATAACGGCGTCGGCGCCGGCATCCAGCAAGCCGCGCGCATACCCGCCAGCCCCAAAGGTGCCATCGATCCAAGTGCCGGTCACAGGCGCGGCATAGTGCAGGATTGGCCCAAGAAGGACGGAAAGATGCGGGGCGGGATCGGTCATGGCTCGGACCACGCATCTTGCAGGAAGGCGGTGAAATCCTGGTCTGGCTCAAGCTCGTTCAAGGCATCCTGAACCCAGGCAGGTGTGCCGTCTTGATGTTCGGTTGCATTGCGGATCTGAAAGCGGTCGCCGCGTCCGTCGAACACCGCCTCGCCATCAGCGGTAAAACCCAGCTTCTCACGAACCTTGCGCGGCAGGACGATGCGACCGCTGCCATCAACATCCACTTCTTCCGCAGCATTATAAAGAAGGTATTCCATCGCGGCGCGTTGACGGCTGCCCGGCGGCATGCGCTCGATGACCTGTTCCATCTTGGCGATGCCATCGGCGGAATAACCAGTCACCACCGCAGAACGTGTATCACCAAAAAGAAGAACCAGCTTTGCTGTCAGACCATCGACATATTTGGGATCGTTCGCTTCCAGCACACGGCAAAACTTGGCTGGGATGGACACGCGGCCCTTCCCGTCAACTTTCTGCCTGAAACTGTTCCTGAACTTCTCCGTCACTGCCCCGGCCTTTTGTGCCGTCCCCGAACATGGAAACGGCGGGAAAAGCCGCTGCCACCGCTTTACCCGCCATTGCCTCTATCCCTTTACGGGGTGGCCATCTTTTACGCGTCTTGGGGACTGCTCGTGCGCAAGATGATCCTTTTTTCCGGATGAAGCGATTTGCCTGTATGAACCTGCCGATTTTTTATTTTGGCCCCTCGCGGAACCCAACCGTTCTTCCGTGGCACTTTGATGCCATGGCACGAGATACCACTCAAGGGTTTTTTATGGAAATCTATGGGAAAAGAGGGGGGACACGCCCTCGACCACCATATCTTGTTATGCCCTAGTGTCAGGCCACATCATGCAGAAACGCGAAACCCCGACCTGGACGAACCAGATCGGGGCACGGGCTGGGAAGTCCATGGATTTCCATGGGCAAACCACGAATCACAACTCTGAGAGGTCAGGCAAACCCATTGTCGATCAGCCCCCGTGCCACGGCTTGATACGGCTCTGAAAGCGGGCCATCCGAGGCGGCAATGGGCGTGCCGCTGTCTGCGGCCAAGCGCACATCAACGTTCAGGGGAAGCGCACCGAGATAGGGAAGGCCGTGTTTTTCCGCCTCAGCCGCGACGCCGCCATGACCAAAGATGTGATCCTCGTATCCACATTGCGGGCAAATATGGGTGCTCATGTTCTCGATCAGCCCAAGTACAGGGCATTTCAATCTCTGAAACATCTCCAGGGCGCGGCGCGCATCCATCAGCGCCACATCCTGCGGGGTCGAGACGATAACGGCGCCGGTAAGGTTGTACTTCTGGCACAAGGTCAGTTGCACATCGCCCGTGCCCGGCGGCATGTCGATCAGCAACACGTCAAGCTCGCCCCATTCGACCTGACCCAGCATCTGCTGAAGCGCGCCCATCAGCATTGGCCCACGCCAGACGACGGCTTGATCCGGGTCAACCATGAGGCCAATGGACATGACAGTGACCCCATGAGCGGTCAGCGGTATGATCGTCTTGCCATCTGGCGAGGCCGGCTTCTTGCTGACGCCCATCATGCGGGTCTGACTGGGACCATAGAAATCGGCATCCAGCAAACCAACCCGTCGCCCTTGCCGCGCCAAGGCAACAGCCAAGTTCGCCGAAACGGTCGACTTACCCACCCCGCCCTTGCCCGATCCGATCGCAAGAATGCGGTCCACGCCCGGAACGCTTTGCGGGCCTTTGGTTTCCGTGGCATGGCGGCCAATCTTCAAACTGGGCGCATCGCCTTTCGGGGCAGCCCGCGTTGGCGCCGGACCATGTGCGGTGAGAGCAACCGACACTTTTGAGACCCCTGCAAGCGCGGCGACGCGTGCCTCGGCCTCTTTGCTGACCGCCTCAAGTGCGCGAGCGGCTTCGGGACTCGGCGCTTCGATCACGAATTGAACCGCTCCGTCTTTCACCATTACAGCACGCAATAGATCAGCCGATCCAAGCGTGCCGCCCTGGGGTAAAGCTATGTCCTGCAGAAGGGCAATAATCTGCTCTTTCGTGGCCGACATCTGTGCACTCTCTTTTATGTTCCCGATTGAGCCTTACATGGTGGTTCAGACTGTGAAAAAGCAACCCATGCATAAATTGCATAACTGCATTGCGTTCAAAGGCATTGTGCACCTGCAGCATCGTGCTAGATATATTTCAACGGCCGAAAGAAAGACGCTCAATTTAGCGGGTTTCAGATAGCCAACAGTTCAGAAGGCCCCTCCTCCTCCCTGGGCTTTCTGTTTTTAGCGGCGGCACCCTCCTCCTCCCTGGTGTCGCCGCTTTTTTTCCAACGAGCGCAGCACAGAAAGTTTCCCGATCAGAGTGATCAGGGCTAGGTATTTCTTCAGCTATGTGACGAAAAGCTTAGGCGTTTGCCGCCCGGTCCGTTTCGATAGGCGCCGCCGCGAGGCGCGAACACACCCCCATCAGATCTTCGATATCGACGGGCTTTCTGTGGACGGACACGATGGAAGCTGCCTGCGCACGAAGATTTGCTTCGCTCACATCTGCTGCACCGGTAACGATTATAACTTTGCAGCCCGGATTTTCCGTCTCGACGGTCATGGCAAGCGACAGCCCACTGTCGCGGCCGAGGTACAGATCGAGGATCATTGCATCGAAAGATTGGGACGCGAGGGCGGATGTTGCCTCGTCAAGAGTAGCTGCCTCGGAGACGTCGCAGCCCATTTCGCCAAGTACAGACCGCCATAGGAGTCGTAAGTTCGGATCATCCTCTACGATCAGATACTTCAATTTTACCCTCCAATACGGTCGTTTATTGCGCGACGCACTAATCCATATATACATTCACGATGCGTTTCTAGCCCTTCTTGGTCCAAAATGTCGCAATTAAAAGGCACATTAGAAAGGTGTGTTATCAGCCATGTCTGCGCTGGTAATAAATCGTGACACCACGTGCTTCTCGCCAGCTTTGTCAAAAGCAATCCGCAATTTGTCGCCTTCGGTGCCCAAAACGGCCCCATACCCGAACTTCTGATGAAAAACCCGGTCCCCTTCAGCAAAGGCGGACACGGCTTGCATATCAATAACTGGCGCGCGGCTTTCCTGTGGCTGGCTTGTTCCGCGCGCACCGCTGCGGTTTTGCAGACGGCGCCATCCCGGCGAGTTGTAAACATTGGCCGACATGGCCGCCGATTCGATCTTTGACCCGGCAGCAGCGCCGTATCCCCCGCCATAAAGCCCTGGCGGTGTCAGCACATCCACATGGGCCTCGGGCATTTCATCAATGAAGCGCGACGGCATGGCCGATTGCCACTGGCCGTAAACCCTGCGGTTCGCGGCAAAAGATATCGTGCACAATTCTTCCGCCCGCGTGATCCCGACATAGGCAAGGCGGCGTTCTTCCTCCAGCCCGCTTTGACCACTTTCATCCATGGACCGCTGCGAGGGGAACAGCCCGTCTTCCCACCCGGGAAGAAACACGGCGGGAAATTCCAGCCCCTTGGCGGCATGCAGGGTCATGATGCTGACCTTTGCGCCGCCCTCTTCGGTTTCGTTGTCCATGATCAGCGCGACATGCTCTAGGAACCCTTGCAGATTCTCGAATTGTTCAAGCGCCTTAACAAGTTCCTTGAGGTTCTCAAGACGGCCAGGTGCCTCTGGCGTTTTGTTGTTCTGCCACATTTCCTTATAGCCAGACTCATCCAGAATCTTTTCTGCCAACTCGATGTGGTTGTGGGTTTCTTCAAGCACCTCAGCGTGCCACAGTCCCAAAAGGGACAGGAACCGGGTCAATTCTGTTTTGCCTTTGCCCGACATCTCGCCTGCCGCCAGCACGATCTGCGCGGCCTGCACCAGAGACACCCCATTGGCCCGCGCCGCACGCTGGATCTTTTGCACGGCTTTGTCGCCGAGGCCCCGCTTGGGCGTGTTCACGATCCTCTCGAATGCAAGATCATCGGCCGGGCTGATCACAAGCCGGAAATAGGCCATCGCGTCGCGAATTTCCAAACGTTCGTAAAAGCGCGGCCCGCCGATAACGCGGTACGGAAGCCCGATAGTCAGGAACCGATCCTCAAAGGCGCGCATCTGGTGCGAGGCGCGCACAAGGATCGCGCAATCATCAAGGCTGTAAGGCCGCCCGCCGCGGGTGCCGCCTTGTAGCGCCTCAAGCTCTTCACCGACCCAGCGCGCCTCTTCTTCACCGTCCCAATGGCCGATCAGGCGGACCTTGTCGCCGCCATCGCGGTCAGTCCAAAGCGTTTTGCCCAGCCGGTCGCGATTGCCCTTGATGACCCCCGACGCCGCGCCAAGAATGTGACCGGTGGACCTGTAGTTCTGTTCCAGCCGGATTACAGCGGCGCCCGGGAAATCCTTTTCAAACCGCAGGATGTTGCCAACCTCGGCCCCGCGCCAGCCATAGATCGACTGATCGTCATCCCCCACGCAGCAGATGTTGCGGTGCCCGCCCGCCAGCAGCCGCAGCCACAGGTATTGGGCGACGTTTGTATCCTGATATTCGTCCACAAGGATGTACCGGAACCAGCGCTGGTATTGCTCAAGCAGGTCTGGATGCGCCTGAAAGACCGTCACCATGTGCAGCAACAGGTCACCGAAATCCGCCGCATTCAAATCCCGCAACCGGGACTGATAATCTGAATACAGTTCAATCCCCTTGTTATTGAACGCGCTGGCGTCCGCCACGGGCACCTGCGCAGGCGTCAGCGCACGGTTCTTCCAGCCATCTATCAACGACGCCAGTTGACGCGCGGGCCACCGCTTTTCATCAATGCCGCGTGCCGCGATAACCTGCTTGAGAAGGCGCACCTGATCATCGGTATCAAGGATGGTGAAATTCGACTTCAGCCCGGCCAACTCAGCATGACGGCGAAGCAGTTTGACATTGATCGCGTGGAATGTGCCAAGCCACGGCATGCCGTCCGCGCCGGTCCCCATCAGATGCGCGACACGCTCCTTCATCTCGCGCGCGGCCTTGTTGGTAAAGGTCACAGCCAGCACTTCGTTCGGCCGCGCATGCCCGCTGTTCAGCAAATGTGCGATCCGCGCCGTCAGCGCCCGTGTTTTTCCGGTCCCCGCCCCCGCAAGCATCAAAACTGGCCCATCCAGCGTTTCTACCGCGCGGCGCTGCTCAGGATTCAGCCCCTCAAGATAGGGCGTCGGGCGCGCGCCCATGGCGCGACGTGACAGGGGGACATAGCCGTCCATGAAAGCATTTTCATCATCATCGGTGTTCATTGGGCAACCATAGGCCAAGCCACGGGTCTTGCAAAGTATTGTTCACTAAATGTTCCTGTGGATTGATCGGAATTAAGGCACTTTTTGCAGCATGGCGCAGTTTCTGCGCCGCGGCGCGGCAGCGCTACCAGTGGCCCGTTGTGATGGGCAAAGAATATCGGTAACTCTTGGCGGATACAGGTCAGACGGGAAACCAAACATGCCAGAGTTCAAAAAACTCCTTATTGCCAACCGCGGCGAGATCGCCATTCGAGTGATGCGTGCCGCGAACGAACTCGGCAAGCGAACGGTCGCGGTTTATGCCGAAGAGGATAAGTTGTGCCTCCATCGCTTCAAGGCAGACGAAGCCTATAAGATTGGGGAAGGCATGGGGCCTGTCGCCGCCTACCTGTCGATCGACGAAATCATCCGCGTCGCAAAAGCCAGCGGCGCCGACGCGATCCATCCCGGTTACGGCCTGCTATCTGAAAACCCGGAATTTGTGGACGCCTGCAAAGCCAATGGCATCGCCTTTATCGGTCCCAAAGCGGAAACGATGCGCGCCCTTGGCGACAAGGCCAGTGCGCGCCGTGTCGCGATCGAGGCGGGGGTCCCGGTCATCCCGGCAACAAATGTCCTGGCCGATGATTTTGATGTGATCCGCGCCGAAGCCGCAAAGATCGGCTATCCGCTGATGCTGAAGGCAAGCTGGGGCGGCGGCGGGCGCGGGATGCGCCCCGTGGAAAACCCCGAAGAGTTGGAAGAAAAAGTCAAAGCCGGTCGCCGCGAGGCGGAAGCCGCGTTCGGCAATGGCGAGGGATATCTGGAAAAGATGATCCTGCGCGCCCGTCACGTGGAAGTGCAGATCCTTGGTGACCTTCACGGAACGATCTATCACCTGTTTGAGCGCGATTGTTCTGTTCAGCGCCGCAACCAGAAAGTCGTCGAACGCGCCCCTGCCCCCTATCTGACCGAAGAACAGCGCGCCGAAATTTGCGAGCTTGGCCGCAAGATCTGTGCCCATGTGGATTACCAATGCGCCGGCACTGTCGAATTCCTGATGGATATGGACAGCGGCGAGTTTTACTTCATCGAAGTGAACCCGCGCGTACAGGTCGAACACACGGTCACTGAAGAAGTCACCGGTATCGATATTGTTCGCGCGCAGATTTTGATCACCGAAGGCAAGACCCTTGCCGAGGCGACCGGCATGGAAAGCCAAAAGGACATCACCCTGTCCGGTCATGCGTTGCAATGCCGGATCACCACCGAAGATCCGCAGAACAATTTCATCCCCGATTACGGTCGCATCACGGCCTATCGCGGGGCCACGGGCATGGGCATTCGCCTTGATGGCGGCACCGCCTATTCCGGCGCGGTCATCACCCGGTATTACGACAGTCTGCTTGAAAAGGTGACCGCTTGGGCGCCGACACCTGAAGCCGCCATAGCCCGGATGGATCGCGCGCTGCGCGAATTCCGCATTCGCGGGGTCAGCACCAACATCGCGTTCGTGGAAAACCTGCTCAAGCATCCAACGTTCCTGAACTATGAATACACAACAAAATTCATCGACACGACGCCTGCTCTGTTCGACTTCGCCGCACGGCGCGACCGGGCGACCAAGATCCTGACCTATGTCGCGGACATCACTGTAAACGGTCACCCGGAAACAAAGGGCCGCGTTGCCCCTGCCAATATCGCACCGCCGCGCCCACCTGCTGCCATTGCTGACCCGGCTCCCGGCACCCGTACACTCCTTGAAGCAAAGGGCCCTCAAGCCGTTGCCGACTGGATGGCGGATCAGAAGAAGCTGCTGATCACCGATACGACCATGCGCGACGGGCACCAAAGCTTGTTGGCCACGCGCATGCGGTCCATCGATATGATCCGCGTCGCACCGAGCTATGCGGCCAACCTGCCAGAGCTGTTTTCAGTCGAATGCTGGGGCGGTGCGACCTTTGATGTCGCCTATCGCTTTTTGCAGGAATGTCCGTGGCAGCGCCTGCGCGATCTGCGCAAGGCCATGCCAAACTTGATGACGCAGATGTTGCTGCGCGCGTCGAACGGGGTGGGCTATACCAACTATCCGGACAACGTCGTGCAATCCTTTGTCAAGCAAGCCGCGACCAGTGGCGTCGACGTATTCCGCGTGTTCGACAGCCTGAATTGGGTCGAAAACATGCGCGTCGCCATGGATGCCGTTATCGAGGCCAACAAGGTGTGCGAAGGCACAATCTGTTATACAGGCGACATCCTGAACCCCGACCGGGCGAAATATAACCTCGCCTATTATGTCGATATGGGTAAGGCCATGAAGGACGCAGGCGCACATGTGCTGGGTCTGAAAGACATGGCCGGACTTCTAAAACCCGCCGCAGCCCGTGTACTGATCAAGGCCCTGAAAGAAGAGGTCGGTCTGCCGATCCATTTCCACACCCATGACACGGGCGGCTTGGGCGGGGCCACGATCCTTGCCGCCGCCGAAGCGGGCGTGGACGCGGTCGACGCGGCTATGGATGCATTGTCAGGCAACACCAGTCAGCCCACGCTTGGCTCTGTCGTCGAAGCATTGCGGCACACCGACCGGGATACTGGCCTGTCGATGGACGCCGTCCGCGCTATCTCGGATTACTGGGAAGAGGTGCGTGCCCAGTATGTTGCCTTTGAAACCGGCCAGCAGGCCCCGTCTTCCGAGGTGTACCTGCACGAGATGCCCGGCGGGCAGTTCACCAATCTCAAGGCGCAGGCGCGTAGTTTGGGACTTGAAGATCGCTGGCCCGAAGTGGCCCGCACCTATGCCGATGTGAACCAGATGTTCGGCGATATCGTTAAGGTCACGCCGTCCTCGAAGGTGGTTGGCGACATGGCCTTGATGATGGTTTCACAGGGGCTGACCCGCGCCAAGGTTGAAGACCCCGATGTCGAAGTGTCCTTCCCCGATAGTGTGGTGGACATGATGAAGGGCAACCTTGGCATCCCGCCGGGCGGCTTCCCCGCCGGCATCCAGCAAAAGGTACTTCGCGGTGAGGCCCCGCTGACAGAACGCGCAGGCGCGGCGCTTGCCCCCACCGATCTGGAAGCTGTGCGCGCGGAGCTTGCCGCAACTTTCGAAGAAGAGATCGACAACGAAGACCTGAACGGGGCGCTGATGTATCCCAAGGTGTTCGCCGATTACATGGCGCGCCACGCGATCTATGGCCCGGTCCGAACCCTGCCCACGCGCGTATTTTTCTACGGCATGGAACCCGGCGACGAAATCTCGGTCGAGATTGATCCCGGCAAGACGCTGGAAGTGCGGCTGCAAGCCATTGGCGAGACCCACGAGGATGGCGAGGTTCGGGTGTTCTTTGAACTGAATGGCCAACCGCGTGTGATCCGCGTGCCCGATCGGTCTGCAAGTGCAAGCAAAGCCGCAACACCGAAAGCGGACATCACCAATCCGGCGCATATCGGTGCGCCGATGCCCGGCGTTGTGGCAAGCGTTTCGGCGCAGGTCGGCAAGCCCATCAAGAAGGGGGATCTGTTGATGACCATTGAAGCCATGAAGATGGAAACGGCCCTGAATGCAGATCGCGATGGCACGGTCAAAGCTGTGTATGTGCAGCCCGGCGCCCAAATCGACGCGAAGGACTTGCTGATCGAATTGGAGTAACCTCGGCGTCACACGATTCGTGACACTGGGGCCAACATGATCAGCTTTTCGAACACGACAAAAAGCGCCGCCGCGTGGATTTACACGGCGGCGCTGGCGTTTTTGGCGACGTCTGCCGCGGCGCAGGACGGCCCTTCCTTTGATTGCGCAAAGGCCGAAAGCAGCGTCGAAGAACTGCTCTGCGACGATCCCGCGCTTGCTGCGCTGGACCGCCGGTTGGCAACCACCTATGCCGCCGCGCAGGCCGCCGCATCAGGGCTGGATGCCGGGGCCGAAGATGCCGCCGCAAATTTGCGTGCGATGCAGCGCGGCTGGATCAAAGGGCGCGACGAGTGTTGGAAAGCCGCCGATCTTGCCGACTGCGTGCGCGCCTCATACGAGATGCGCGCCGGCCAGCTGACCGCCCTTTGGATGCTGGAAGACCCCGTCGAAACGGTGTTCTGGCAATGCGGCAACAGTCCAGCGGATGAACTCGTGACCATGCGCTTTACTGCCGAAATTCCAACCCTGCGATTGGAACGCGGCGACACCGTCGCCTATGCAGTACAATCCCCGGACTCATCGGTGTTCTACGGCGATTTCGGCGTGACGTTGACGCTTGAAGACGGGTCCGCCGTCCTGGAAATGCCGCAGGGCACCGAGACCCGCTGCACCCCTCGTTAAGCCGGGTCAGTCCCCTGCTGCGCTCCCGTCCGACGCGGCAGGTACGACCGACAGGATATTGGCAGGCAAGCTGCGAAATGCGTTCTGTCGACAACTGAACACGATGATCTGGAGATCCTGTGCCTGGTGGGTCAGGGCATCGAACAGCCGCTCGATCCGCGCATCGTCGGTAAACACAATCGCATCGTCCAGAATGACGGGCGCGGCCCGCCCGGCGCGGGCCAGCATTCGCGCAAAAGCCAACCGGACCAGCAGCGCAATCTGCTCGCGCATACCGCCTGACAAACCTGCAAAGGGCTCTTCCAAACCGCCCCGGTGAAGCTCTGAGGGCAGAACCGCATCGGCATCAAGCGCCAGTTCCGCCCCCGGCAAGAACTGGGCCAACAATGGGCGAAGCTCGGCCGTAACAGGAGCAACATAGGTATCCCGCGCCTGCGCCCGAGCCTCTTCAAGCGCAGCGCGCAGGCGGTTGAGAACAGCAACTTCAAACAAGATTGCATCGCGGCGCGCCTCTGCGGCGATCCTTTGCTGCACGGTGTCGGCCAGTTCTTCATCTGTTCCCGTATCCGCCGCGCTGCCGATTTGACCCTCAAGCCCAGCAAGGTCTTCACGCAATGTCGCGGTCCGGGTTGCGGCCTGCTCCTCGGCCTTTCTCAGGCGCGATACACGCGTTTGCGCGGCTTCTAGATCCGGCGCTTCGCGTTCGAGGATCGCGGCGGCCTCGGCAGTTTTGGCCTTGTCCACGGCTTCTTGTTCCAACCGCGCTTGCAACTGCCCCAATGCTGCACCCGGGTC
>NZ_SMZO01000069.1 GCF_004358675.1 Meridianimarinicoccus aquatilis
ACCCGAAAACGCAACACAAGCCTCCGCCGCGCGCAGCGCGAGCCTGTCCCGCAGCAAAGGCTGGTGGACAGGCTGGTATCCTAACACAAGATGCAGGTGGCTCAGTGCTGCGCCCGACAAAAACGCCACATCTTCAAGGGTTTCGGCGCGTGCCGAGGTGACCCAGGACGGCATCCGGGGTAAGCTATCAGGGTCGCTGTCGAAGGTTGAGCGGGCATATGTCATGCCACAACACTATCTTGCGGCGGCGCTTTTGGCTACCATATAGTGTAGAAACCGCCCCTCTTTGCTGAACCGTTATATGTCCAATAAGTTTGCATTATCGGACGTAAAGAAGTATGCGCAGCGACATGTCAGAAAACAACGAGAAATCGATCTCAAAGCCGCCAAATGGGCCTTCGGTCAGCGAGGACAACGAGAGAGATCATCCCAGCAGCGAGGCTTTGAGACTGCCTTCCTTTGTGGCTGGTTCAGGCACGCTCAATCGGCTGGTGGATACCGCGCGCGACTATGCGCGCGCCGCGGCCTCGGACAATACGCTGAAGGCCTATGCGAAAGACTGGGCGCATTTCGCGCGCTGGTGCCGGATGAAGGGCGCGGAGCCTCTGCCCCCGTCGCCCGAAATGATCGGGCTCTACCTTGCGGACCTGGCGTCCGGTTCGGGCCTCTCCCCTGCCCTTTCGGTATCGACAATCGAACGCCGCCTTTCCGGCCTCGGTTGGAACTACGCGCAGCGGGGGTTCACTCTCGATCGCAAGAACCGCCACATCGCCGCGGTCCTGGCCGGGATCAAACGCAAACATGCCCGCCCGCCAGTTCAGAAGGAGGCAATCTTGGCCGAAGACATACTCGCGATGGTGGCCACCCTGCCCTTCGACCTGCGCGGTCTGCGAGACCGGGCCATCCTGCTCCTCGGCTATGCTGGGGGCCTCCGACGCTCAGAAATTGTCAGCCTCGACGTGCACAAGGATGACACGCCGGACTCGGGCGGCTGGATCGAGATCTTCGACAAGGGCGCCCTGCTCACCCTCAATGCCAAGACCGGCTGGCGTGAGGTCGAGATCGGACGCGGCTCGAAGGAGCAGACCTGCCCCGTGCATGCGCTCGAACAATGGCTGCACTTCGCCAAGATCGACTTCGGTCCAATCTTCGTCGGCACCTCGCGCGATGGCAAACGCGCTTCGGAAACGCGGCTGAACGACAAACATGTGGCGCGCCTGATCAAGCGCACGGTCCTGGATGCTGGCATCCGATCCGACCTGCCCGAGAAAGACCGCCTCGCCCTCTTCTCCGGCCACAGCCTGCGCGCCGGTCTCGCCAGCTCCGCCGAAGTCGACGAGCGCTACGTCCAAAAGCAACTCGGCCACTCCTCAGCTGAAATGACCCGTCGCTATCAACGCCGCCGGGACCGGTTCCGGGTGAACTTGACCAAAGCAGCCGGGCTCTGATCGCGCGGTCATTCGGTCGTTTAGTAACGGTATATGAAATTGCAAACGGCCGATTTTCATGCCCCTGATAGGCTATGCGCGCGTATCCACAGAGGATCAGACCCCCCTGCCCCAGTCGCAGGCCCTGAAATCCGCAGGCTGCGCCGAGATCCACGAGGAACAGGCCTCGGGCGGCAATCGTGCGCGGCCGGTGCTTGCGCGGGTGTTGGAGCGCATCGGCAAGGGCGACACGCTGGTGGTCGTGCGGATTGACCGCCTCGCGCGATCCCTGTCGCATCTGCTGGAGGTGATCGAGCGGTTGGAGGCCAAGGGTGCGTTCTTTCGTTCCATTCAGGACCCGATCGACACCGGATCCCCGCAAGGCAAGTTCACGCTGCAGGTTTTGGGCGCTGCAGCCGAGTTCGAGCGCGCCCTGATCCGGGAACGCACCAAGGCCGGCCTCGCCAGCGCGCGCACAAAGGGCCGCGTGGGCGGGAACCCTGGGCTGCGGGCCAAAGACCCTGCTGCTCTTCGCAAGGTGCGGCTGGCGCGACAGGACGGCTACATTGAGCGTCTGAACGAAACGGCACAAGACTGGGTGCCCCACGTGCGCCGGTTGCGACCCGACTTGGCTTGGGAGGACGTGCTGCGCATCATCAACGGCCCCTTGCCCGAGGCGCGTCGCTGGACCCAAAGCCGCCTGCTGCGCGCTGTGAAGGCCTATGTCCGCGACGGCTTCCTGCCCGAGTCAGTTTTGGCCCGCGCCGGCCGCCGCGAAACCGACGACCGCCTGCCCGCCATTGTCGCCGCCATCAAGGGCGCGGATCCCGGCATTACGCTCCAGGCGATCTGCACCCGGCTGGAAGCGATGCGCGAACGCACACCACGCGGGCGGACAAGCTGGCAGCCTTCTTCGGTCAAGATGCTACTGGAGCGGGCTGAGAGGCTGGGGTTGCTCGACTGAGATCCCGGAGAATCGTCCATCCGATTCTGCCGACTGATTTCTGTACGCACTCACAATACATCTTGTGGTCACTTCGCAGCTGGCAACGAGGTGTTGAAGTAGAGTGAGAGCGCAGTCGCCCAAGACACTGATTTTTAACAGTTTACCGTCGACAGAAATCGATGCCTTCAACGCCCCTAGGCCGCTCAACGGTTTGGTCTGGATTTATCCACAATATCTGTTAAGCTTTGCAAAACAATAAAGACTTGAGGGCAGCGATGAACGGGATAAGGGCCTCCCAGAGATTTGAAGTCATGTCCAAGCGGCTTGGTAGTCGGTTGCGTGAACATGCGCAGGATACCTTCCCACCGGACGCTCAGAAGGGCCTCCGCCGCTTCGCCATGCGGGAAGCGGCTGAACTTCTTCGCATTAATCAGAACACCTTCCGCCATCATGTGTCAAACCTCGAAGGCTTCCCCGAAGGTGTTCTGGAGGGCGGCAACCGCCGTAGCTTCTCTGCAGAGGAGATGGTCGAGGCACAACGCGTACTTCTCGAGACTGGAAGGATCAAGCCAGAAGAACACCCGCACAGAAGACCGGGAGAGGCTTGTCAGGTCTTGACGATCTTCAACCTTAAGGGTGGTTCGGCAAAGACGTCATCTGTTGCCCATGTAGGACAACTACTGGGTCTGCGCGGCTACCGGGTCTTGCTGATCGACCTCGACAGCCAGGCAAGTCTGACAAACCTGTTCGGGGTTACTCCCGAGCTCGATCCGGATATGCCGACTTCATACGATCTTATCCGATCCGACGATCCATTGCCCGCAGCAGATATCATTCGCAAAACGAACTTCCCGACTGTGGATCTGATTCCAGCATCCATGGACATCATGGAGTACGAGTTCGAGGTCGCCTTGAGCTTCAGGCACGGCGCCACCACGTTCCATAGCCGCATCCGGGAAGCGCTTGAGCCTGTCCTCAACCGATATGATGTGGTGATATTTGACACCCCACCGCAGCTGAACTTCTCAGTGATCTCTGCCCTCTTTGCATCGACCGGGGTCCTGATCCCGCTCAATGCGTCGATGCTCGATGTCATGTCGCTGGCGAGCTTTCTGGGCATGGCGAGTAACCTGATGGGCGTCGTCGAGGCACACGCCCCGGAACATGGACTGAACTTCGTGCGAGTTCTGATCACCCGCTACGAAAATACGGATGGTCCGCAGGTGCAGATTTCGTCTCTGCTTCGGACAGTCCTCGGGGATGCCGTGCTGTCTGCCGAGTTCCTGAAATCAACAGCCGTGGGTGATGCTGCGAACACCCAGCAGAGCATCTTCGAGGTCGAACCTCGCGACGTGAACCGCAGAACTTACGAGCGCGCGATCGAGTCCGTCTCGCGCGTGACCGACGAAGTCGAACGCGAAATCCTGAAAGCATGGGGGCGTAGCCATGGCGCGTAAGGTCTTCGGGGACTCACTCAAGAACGCGATGGGCAAAACGCCGCCTTCAGACGACGATCTGGATGTGAAACGGACGAGCCCGACTGTAGCTCGCGCTCAAGCATCTGTGCTCGAAGAGGATAAACACGCCACGCGGCTGATCGACCCGACCGCCATACGGATGTCCGCGGTCATGGACCGCATAGATCCAAGCGATGGTCTGGATGAGCTTGTCTCGTCGATCCGCGAGCACGGTCAAAAGGTTCCAGTGCTGGTTCGCCGAACCGAGGACGGTGCGCTTGAAATCGTCTATGGACGCCGTCGGCTTCTCGCTTGTCGCCAACTTGGTCAGAAAGTGCGCGCCACGGTCATGGAGATGACCGACGAGGAAGCTCTCATTGCCCAAGGCGTAGAGAATAATGCGCGCCAAGATCCATCGTTCATCGAAAGGGCTCTGTTTGTCGCCGGGATCATTCGAGAACTTGGGAAAACCGACGAAACGCGCAAGAACGCTCAAACGATCGCGTATCGTGCACTTCAGATCGATGAATCGCTCGTCTCGCGGATGAACCGTATCGCTACGGGCATCCCGATAGAACTGATCCAGGCTATCGGACCTGCACACGGCGTTGGTCGACGGGTTTGGGAAAAGCTTTTCAGGCTGTGCGAGAAAGACGTCGCGAGAGCCCGAGAAGTTGCCGGCAAAATCCCTCGCAACATACCGGGCCCCGACCGTCTCGAAGCGGCGGTTACCTTGCTGACAGCCACCAAACCATCGACGCAGAAGACACACCCCAGTGAGCGCGTGAAGATCGGCCGAAAGGGCAACCGCATCACCATCGATGTGGACGCTGATCTTGTCCCTCGTGTTGAAGAGGCAGTCCGGAAGCTGGTCACGGAGCTTCTTGACCGCGGTCAAGACGGGCCAGAGTGACGATCCCCGTGTCTTGACCGCGGTCAAGACATCAAAAGCAACGAGCAGAAAACGAAAGGAGGACCGGCTAGAAAAAGAAAGACCCCCCGAAAGCGATGCTTCCGAAGGGCCTCAATCAGTCTCGACACCTGATTGATACCCCCAAAACGAATCAATTTCAACACCGCTCGCGGTGAACGGGGAAGCTTTTTCTTCCGAAACACCATGAGACATGCAAATGAAACAACAACCGCCCTGGCGGAACGGATATCTCTGCCCTGCCCTAACCCCTATGAGCTTCTGGGCCCAGTTCGCGTACTGAGGAAGGAGCTCGGTCTCACAACCAATGACCTAGCCGTTCTGACCGCGCTCATTAGCTTCCTACCCCGCAAAGAACGTGAGATTCAGGACAGCCAGCGACTTACGCTCACTGTCGTGTTCCCATCGAACGCTTCTCTGTCAGAGCGCGCCAATGGACTCGATGAGAGAACAATTCGACGCAGCCTGGGACGCCTCTCAGCTGCTGAACTGATCGAACGCAAGAATTCAGCAAATGGCAAACGCTTTCCGCTGCGGTATGGAGGCGTTATCAGAGATGCCTTCGGTATCGACCTGAAGCTCTTGATCGAGAGGTACGGCTCGCTCGCGACACAAGCCTTGCAGCTCACCGAAGAACGCGAGCGCTTGCGCTCACTAAAGGCTGAGGCGTTGGCCCTACGTGCTTCGCTACTCCAACAGTCACGCTTCGATGACGCAAAGCTCTCTACCCTCAACATGATCAGAAATGTCCTGCGTCGAGCAACATTAACCGTTGATGCAGTCCTGAGCGTTATCTCAGAACTTAGAGCCCTCGGAGCCGATACCGACGCAAGCTACGGTGAACACCATGCCGCAGCAAAAACTGGTACCGCAGATAATTTACTAACTATCGAACACCGACCTCATACACCAGATTCCAACGATCTGCCCGCCACAAACGGTCAAAATGTCCGGCACATAGAGTCTATAAAAAAAGATATTAAAAAGAATGTTCCCACTACGGTCAATCGCGGTGAACAAACCGCACAAACCAAACCCACGATGAACCGAGACCCAGCACGCATGGCATGGGAAGACTTCACCCACGTTGCGGGATTTTTCCCAGAACCACCGCGCACAGGAGAAGCACTTACCCGCATTCTATACGACCTGGGTCGATTGCTTAGAATAAGCAAAGACGAACTGCGGCATGGCATCCAGAAAGCAGGCGCAGGAAAACTGCTTCTCATCTTTGACTACCTGATAGCAAGAGCAGAAACGATCAAACACCCTGACGCCTATTTCGAAAGGATCCTACGCACACAACTTGCTCCCACATGAACTTCTTGACCGCGGTCAAGAACCCCGGGAGAGGGAAAGGAGTGTAGGTTTAATGGTGACCGAAAGTGAGATTGGAAGAGTGGCTTCCGACGCCCGTCGTGGAGAATATCTGACGACCAAAGCTGTCCAGATAATCACCCTGTCCCGGTCCCTAGATATCCCTTTCGACAAACTGATGTTGAGGCACTCCAACGCGCGGCGCATCAAGGCCGGCGTGTCCGTCGAGGACCTGGCCGAAGACATCGCTCACCGCGGCCTCATACAGAGCCTGAGCGAGCGGCCCGTGTTGGCTGACGATGGTACCGAGACTGGCAAGTTCGAGATCCCAACCGGGGGCCGCCGGTTCCTAGCATTGTCCCTGCTGGTGAAGGAGAAGCGTTTGGCAAAGACCACGCCAATTCCCTGCATTGTGCGGGATGCAGCGTCCGACATCCTGGCCGAGGACGATTCCCTTGCGGGAAACATGCAGCGCGTCGCTCTGCACCCGTTCTACCAGTTCCGCGCGTTTGTGTCCCTGCCTGACAAGGGTCAGACCGATGCTGCATGACCTCTTCCAGGGCGATGGCGACAGTTCGCTCGAGAACCCTGCCTTGCTCGATCGGCTGGTGACGGAGAAACTCCAGGCCGAGGCTGAGACGGTTGCGGTTGAGGGCTGGAAGTGGATCGAGGTCGCACTCGACCTGCCTCACGGCTACAGCCACGGCCTGCGGTCCTTGTCCTGCGATCCGGCACCTATGACGGATGAAGAAGAAGCGGTTCATACCAAACGGCTCTCCGAGTATCAGGCGCTGGAAGAAGAACACGCGGGACAGGATGAGACCCCCGCCGAGATTGATAAGCGGCTTCGCGTGTCGGAAGCGGAGATCGAAAAGATCGAGGCCCTGCCGTTAGTCTTCAATCCGACAGACATCGGGCGGGCAGGGGCGTTCGTCACGCTCGATCGCTACGGCGCGCTGGCAGTCTATCGCGGCTACGACCATCTGACCTCGGACGAGTCCATCGAGAACGGCATCACCGCCAATGTGTACATCTACGCTGAGACCGTGCAGCAGTTCGGATGACACATGGGAGGGCACAACCCATCTCTTGCAGAATATCCAGAATGTATGTATATTCTGCATAAATGGAGACCCAGATCATGCAAGAGCTTCCCGAGTTCAAGGCGGCCGACCTGACGCGGCACACCAGTGACCTGTTCGACGCGGCCATTCGGTCGCCGATTGCGATCACCAAGCACCGCAAGCCTAAATTCGTGCTGATGAGCATGGATCAGTATCAGCAACTTACCCGGGGGGCTACGCAGCAGGCTCATATGGTTGACGAGATGCCCGAGGATCTCAAGGCGCTGATGATTGAAGGGCTCGAGCGGGACTTGACGCGGGCGGATGACTAAGCCTGCCGCTGGAGAGGTTTTCCGCTACCCGTTCCTATGGAAACGAGAACAGATGGCGGGCGAGACCGAGGGTCGAAAGACGAGGCCTGTCTGCATCGCCGTCACTGTCGCCAAGTCCGATAGCGAGACCGTGGTGTTCATCCTGCCGATCACGACGCAGCCGCCCTTGGCCTCGCGCAAGTTTATCGAGGTGCCACAAATCGAGTCGCAGCGCGTAGGGTTGGAGACCCATGTTCGCAAATGGGTCATGCTGGACGAGATCAACACCGATATTCTGGAGCGGTCCTATGTCTGGGAGGACCGCACGCCCATCGGCACGTTCAGTTCCGTCTTCACATCCAAAATCCAGTCCAGCCTGATCGCGCTTGCCAGGTCGGGCGGGGCATCCGTTGTCGATCGGCTGAAGTAGTCTCGATCGCCGCAGGGTTTGCCCAGCTTCACTTGTTCCCGTCGATCCACTTCGACATCAGCCCCTTGTCGCGGAAACATTCATCCGGGACGGCGCGGCGTTTGATCCGGGCGAGGCGCTCGGCGAAGGCGACCTGTTTGGACGAGGGCAGGCTGTCCAGCGCTGTCGCGGGTGTGAGCTTGGCTTGTGCGTCGATCCAGGCGCTCAGCGACCGCCGATCTTGCTGAACCTCCCACGGCAGAAGCGTCTGGTTGCGCAGGGCCAGCGCGCGTGCATAGGCGATCTGCTTTGGCGTCGCGGGCAGGGCGTAAGTGGTGCTTGCCATCGGGGATCTCCCTTCTAAGCTGAGCTTTCAGTATAGAACATAACAGGAACAAATACAAGCCGCCTGCAGAAATCATGGGGTTTAAGAGGAAGAGGAGGGCTGGGGAGGGTCAGGCCTGAGGGTGTCGGAGAGAGGGTGCTCGAAAGAGTGTTGAACCGGCCTGATCCTGTTCCTCATCGGGGTCTGATGCCGGAAAGTGCAGGATCATCGGTTCTCATGAGCTTCGCGTTTAACATTCTCCGGCATCAGATCCCTAAAGAGTGAAAGTGTCCTTCGGGTTTTGTGACTGACGGATGAGGGCCTTTGGGGTCCCTCAGATGGGTCCGGGCCGGGTTCCGGTCTGCCGTTCCTGATGAAGGGCATTCCCATGCAAACAGGTGTCTTGCGCGTGTTGCGCGCGACCGCTGCCTCGTGGTGGCGACACAAGGAACTACGCCGAACCGGCCAGACGGGGCAGGCACAACGGCTCGAGCGCGAGACCGTCCTGCGTGATCTCGGTTATCTGAAGCAGGCGGCGCTATTGCCTAACGCGCATGTGATCTGCGGAGAGGGCGGAACGTTCATCCATCTCGGTTGGACCACCGTTTCAACCTTCGCGCCGATCGAACGATTTCCTTTGGCCACTCTTGCGGTCGCACGAGGGACCCTGTTGATCGATATTCGTCCCGTCACCGATGTCATCGCCTTCGCGAACCTGCCGCGGGTGACGCGGGACGGATCGGCCGACCCTGACTCTTGCGGTCCTGGCAGGTCCGTCTCGCTGACCACCTACATCGACATGGTCGAAGCCCTCGGTGCCAGGATCGCCAACGATCCGCGCCCCCGCCAGTCAACCTGATCACCATTCCCTCTCACCAACACTCGAAAGGAGGCCAGCCATGGCCCGATCCCGTACGCCCAAATTCGATGCCTCAGAGGTCATCACAAACGAAATCATCCGCATCATCGAGCGCGGCGTGTTGCCGTGGCGAAAGTCCTGGACCGCAGGCGGCAGCTCTCGCCCCCTGCGCGTGGGTGGAGAACCCTACCAGGGAGTGAACAACTTCCTGCTGACGATGCGGACCGTGATGGCGGGCCACAGCTCTCCCTTCTGGATGACGTTGCCGCAAGCCAATGCGTTGGACGCAAAGGTGCGCAAGGGCGAGAAGTCTTCTGTCGTCGTCTATTACGGTCAAAGCCGGAAAGACGCGGGCGGCGAGGACGACTGCAGCGACGGCGATGATCGCTCCGAGGAAGCCCGCATCTTCCGCTTCCAGAAATCCTACCGCGTGTTCAATGCCTGCCAGATCGAGGGCTTGCCGGACAGCTTCTATCCGGACCCTGAGCCCTTACCCCAGCATCCGCCGTCCGAGCCCATCCCGCACATGCAGGCGTTTTTCGATGCGATCGATATCACAACCGTCTTCACGGGCACGGAGGCGTACTATTTGCCGCCCGTGGACAAGGTCTACATGCCGTCCATCACGCGGTTCCAGGACCCGCGCAATTTCTACGGGGTCTGGGCCCATGAGCTGGCCCATGCCACGAAGGCCCCCCATCGACTGAACCGTGATTTCGGGTTCTCGAAGTTCGGCAACACGTCCTATGCGCGCGAAGAGATCGTCGCGGAATTGACCTCGGTGTTCATGGGTCAGACGCTCGGCTTCACGGCACATACGCTCGAGATGAATGCCGCCTACCTCCACAACTGGTTGCGCGTTCTTCGGTCGGACAAGGGTGCGATCTTCAAGCACGCCGCAGATGCGCAGCGCGCCTGCGACTACTTGATCGCCAGATCGGAGGCGGGCAGGGCAGGGCGCAGCGCCAAGGCGGCCTGACCACACGGAGAACGGAGACTCCCATGTCACGCAAGGAACCCAAGACGCTGCGGGTGGCCTGCTTCGAAGACGGCCGCCGCAAGATCATCACTTTCAAGCGCGGTGCCTATTGGTGGAGCCCGTCCGAGGGCGCTTATCCGTTCTCGGCAGCGCTCGAGAGCATCAAAGAACAAGGCGGCTGGATCGAAACCATCCCCAACCCGAACTACAGAGCCAGAGGGCTGTTCGGGTAAGGCGCCTTCTGCTTCGGTCCTTCCGCCAAGCAGAAAAGTGAAAGCGGGCTTTGGGAAGGGTGTTTCAACTTCTCAAAGGAGATCCCCATGTCCATGACCGTTCAACCCCAGCCAGACCGTCCAGATCCGACCGTGATCGCGGCGCAAAACGACGCGTTTCGCAAGCTCGCGTGCCTTGGAGTGCCGCCCGCGCAGCCCATCCAGGGCCGGATGCATGTCACCCGCTCGCTTATGGAGGCCGGTGACGGCTTCATGGCCGAGGCGGTGAAGGCCACCGGTGCGTTCGATACATTCGAGCCTGAGAATGATCCCGAGGGATGGCACGATTTCGGGGCGGTCGAGATCCGGGGCGAAACCGTGTTCTGGAAGATTGATCTCTATGAGGCAGATTCGGATTTCCGCTATGGGGCTGAGACCCCGGACAATCCCGCCACCACCATGCGCGTGCTGACAATCATGCTGGCGCGCGACTGGTAGAAGGGCAGGGGAATCCCCCCCTGACATCTGAGACGATGAAGGCCCACTGACCCCTCAAAAGGAAAGTGGGCCTATTGTCGTGGTGATCCCTGAAGCCGGGGATTGGTCACGCGCGTGAGCGCGCGGGCCACACCTCACCCTCCTGGAAGGATATCCCATGACCACAAGCTTTGCTCCCCTCACCGTCGCTATCGGCGATCTCGTCCCGCATCCCGCCAATGTGCGCAGCAACGCGCCGGAAACCTATGACCCCGAAAACATCGCCCATCTGAAGGCCAGTATCGCTGTGCTGGGCCTGCTCCAGCCGCTTCTGGTTCAGAAGCTTGACGGCAAATATGCTGTCCTCGCCGGTGGCCGACGCCATGCAGCCCTGAAGGAGCTGATCGCTGACAAGGCCAGCAAGGGGTTCACGGCGAAAACCAAGGTGGACTGCCGCCTTGTCCCTGAGGAGTGCGACGTCACCACGGCGCTGTCGCTCGCCGAGAACATCACCCAGGCACCGATGAATGCCATCGACGAGTTCGAGGCTTTCGCCCGGATGATGGAGGTCGACGGCCAAACGCCCGAGACGATCGCAAAGACCTTCGGCACCACGGTGGCGGCCGTGAAAGGCCGGTTGCGCTATGGCCTTATCCACCCCGACATCCGCGCCGCGGCTCGGGGCAAGGTGATCACGCTCGATACGATGAAGGCCTTCGCCGAGCACCCGAGCCAGGAGGCGCAGCACGAAGTCTTCGAGGCGCTCACGAAGGACGGAGGCTATCTTCAGGCCTATACCGTGCGTCAGGCGCTCAAATCCCGCGGGGTGCAAGTCAAAGATGATATTGGGGCTTTCGTGCGCGAAGACTACGAGGCCCGCGGCGGCGCCGTCGCGGCTGACCTTCTGGAAGAGCATTCCGTGCTGGAGGATGCAGCGCTGGTCGAAACCATCCTGCTCGAGAAGCTCGGTGCCACCGCCGAAGAGGCCCGCATAAAGCTGGGCTTTGCCTGGGCCGATGCGATGGTCCGCTATGATTACGCGACCATGGCCGACTACGGCCGCGTATATCCCGGCCCGATCGAGCCTGATGAGGCTGCGCAAAAGCGCATCGATGAGATCACCGCCGAACTCGAGAAACTGCAGCTCGAGATGGAGGATGAGGGGCTCGAGGACGGTGCCTACAACGCGCTTTACGAGCGCGTGGACGCCTTGGAAGAGGAAGCCCGCGACCTGCAGGAGGCCTACAGCGCCGAGGACCTCGCGCGGTCTGGGGTAATCGCGTCCTGGTCGGGCGGGCAGGTGACCCTCCATGTTGGCCTCGTCCGCCCGGAAGACACCGTCAAAAAGGAGGGCGCGCGCGGCTCCTCGGCTAGCCCGACCGGGGAGGAGGCCCCAGACGCCGGCGAAGTCACCTATCCAGCCTCACTGGCTGAGGACCTCAAGACCGAGCGAGCCATGGCGCTTGGGGCCGCGATGGCGCTGCATCCGGAAGCCACGCTCGATCTGACGCTCTTCAAGCTGGTGAGCGACGTTCTGGCCAGCGGCATGAGTGTCACGCAGGCGATCAAGATCGATGCCCGCAAGGAATACCGCAGCCATGCCAAGATGGACGAGATCGACGAGACCTCGCTCGAGCAGGTAGCGGCGGCGCATGATGCGCTTGACCTCTCGTGGCTCGATGACACCCGCGCGCCCGCCGATCAGTTCGCGGCGTTTCGCGCGCTGGAGGCCGGCGAGAAGGCCAAGCTCGTGGCCTATGCCACGGCCAGCACCACGCAGTCCTGCTTCGCGCGGGACCGCCAGCGCGACAGCCTGATGCATGCGTTCGAGATCGAGATCATGCCCGACATCCGCGTCCACTGGACGCCGAATGCCGCGCTCTTCAACCGCTTCAAAAAGGCCTGGCTCCTGAAGATCCTCGGTGAGGATCTGGGTCTCGCCCAGGAGGCGGTGACGCTGGCCTCGTCGAGCAAGAAAGAGATCGTCGCCTTCTGCGACAAGCTCTTCGCCGAGCCCTTCGCCACGCTCACGGACGCGCAGCGCGCTGCCGTGGTCGCCTGGTGCCCGCCGATGATGCAGACGGCCGGTGTCGCCTGTGATGAGGCGGAGCCCATCGAGGAATCTCCGGAGCCTGACAGCGAGGTCGCGCAAGCGGCCTGAGTCCTCACGCGACCCGCGCGAGGCATTCCCCGCGCGGGTCGACCCCTCCCACACCCAACGGAAAGACATCCCCATGGCTATTCTCAAGTTCTCTGCCTCCGCTGTTGCGGCGCAAATCGCGCATGCGCGCGCCTGCAAGACCTTCCTGCCCAACTGGAACGGGCCCGTGGACAGGCCCGCCCTGATCCTCATCGTCGGCAATGGTGTGCATCTGCGCTCGAACGGCATCGATGGCACGACCACCCGTATCGTTACCACTGAGCAGGCCGATCCCTCCTTCGCCTTCGCCGACGGCATGAACCCGTTTCGGGATACCGACTGGATGGCGCAGCGCCGCATGGCGTTTCGCGATTTGACCGGCCAGTTCTACACCGACATCCTGGATGACGTGCAGGTGCTCATCGACCGGGGGCGGGGTGCGATCCGGCTCGCCACCGATGGCCACAGCATCCGCGTCTTCGTGCGCCGGGCCTCGGATTATCTCATCGGCGGGACCTACGAAGTGCCCTCGGGCCTCGGCGGCACCTTCCGGGTCATCCTCAAGGATGCCTGCGACACCTTCGCGATCGTGCAGAACTGCGGCAATTGCGAGGATTTCGACGCCATGCAGCCCTATCGCGTGCCGCTGGATGCGCTGATGGAAATCGATGACCGGAGGGCGGCGTGATGGGTTGGCTCTTCTACACCGACGGCCGCGTCCAGACCTACGCGGATGAGAAAGCGGAGATTGCCCGGCTTTGCACTTTCGAGGGCGACAGGCGCAAAACCGAACTGGTAAAAGCCTGCAAGGTCGGCTCCACTTGGTATGCGGCGGCAAAGGTCACTAATCTTGACGGCACCCCTGTTGAAGACACGACCTATGTCACAGATGCTGATGGCTCGATCACCTTCGGAGCTGTCTTCCTCACCCGATATGACGACGGCTGTTGGGGATACAAAGACATGGAGGAAAGCGCAGGACCAGTCGAATCTCGCGCACCACTGAGCCTGTTGGCCCTGCTGTCCGAGCTGAAAGACCCAGACAGCTACGCCCAGGACTGGCGTCAGCGTTGCCGGGACTGGGCTGCGATCCCGGACTACGAGGAGGGCGACAGGATCAAGCTCGCAGCACCTGTGACGCTCACCGATGGCAGTACCTGCCAGATTGTCACCGCGACCCACTACAGGCGCGGGCGGCAAAAGCGCCGCTGCTACCGCATCGAGGAAACTGGTGGGCTCGTACGCCTGTCGAAGGCCTCGCTTGCGGGCTCGGAGCTGCTCAGCTCCGCGAAAGGTGCGGCTAGCCCGGTGCTGGCGGAGTTCCTGGCGGGGCAGGGTGGTTGAGTTTCTCGCTGAGACAACACCACGGAACCACGCGCGCGCATACTGCCGACTTGAAATCGTATCTCAAATGAGATACATCACTCCCATCAACTGGAGGACCATCCATGCCTGCCCAAACATCCATGCTTCATGTCCGTGTTGACGATCAGCTGAAAGCACAGGCTTCGGACGCACTTGCGGGCGTCGGTCTGACGCTCTCCGACGCGGTGCGTATTCTTCTGACCCGCGTGGCCGCAGAAGGCGGCTTGCCTGCCGGATTGACCGCTGATCCGGATGCCTATGACGCCTGGTTCAGGGCGAAGGTACAGGAAGCGCTGGACGATCCAAGGCCCACAACGCCCCATGCCAAGGCGATGCAAGACGCCCAGGCATTGATTGACGGGAAGCGCCTTGCCAAATCTTGAATGGAAAGCCACGGCCATAGCCGACTTGCTGGCAATCATTGACTACATCTCTGACGACAACCCGGATGCCGCCCAAGTTCTCAAAGACGAGATTGAACACAAGACGTCCCTCCTTCCAGAACGCCCTCAGATGTACCGCGCGGGCCGTGTGGACGGGACTAGGGAGATGGTTGTTCGGCCAAACTACATTGTGGTTTATGCTGAAAGCCCTGAGATGGTGACCATTTTGCGCGTACTTCATGCTGCGCAGCAGTGGCCATGATCGGCGTGCAGGCCCTCCGCTAAGAAATTGCCCGCTCTACGCCTTCAAAGTGTAGAGCGGGCTTTTTGTCCTTTGGAACTCAGACCCTGATCCAAAGGAAACCCCCATGTCCAAGCCCAAACCGGCAAATCCGGCTCTCTCAATCTCCGACACTGACCTCGCCTCTGCCCTCGTGCAGATCGGTGCGGAGGTCGACCACCAACCCCTGCGCAGTTCAGCGCTGGCGCGCATCATGCGCGAGACGTTTCGTGGCAGCGATGCCGGGGGCGCCTGGGACTGGCGCATAGCCTATGACCTGATGCAGGCCGCGGCTGTCCAAGTGCTGCTGCGTGGGAACGGCGCGGCAGGTGACATCGCCGCTGCAAGGCTGCTTGCCTCGCGGCTCCTGACGGAAACCTGCCGCTCCGAGCAGCAGATCCGGCTGCAGCAGTTTTCCACACCGTTGGCATTCGCGACCATGGCGGTGCGGGCCGCAGCGATCCGCAAGGGCGAGACCGTGCTGGAGCCCTCGGCTGGCACCGGTGCCCTGGCTGCTTTCGCCGCCCGGGCCGGTGCCGCGCTTATTCTCAACGAGATCGACCCTTTTCGCCAGCGCCTCCTGCGTGCGGTTTTCGGCGGAGAAGTCACAGGCCATGACGGCGAGCATATCGATGATCTGCTGCAGACGCCGGTTCTACCCGACGTCGTGGTGATGAATCCGCCCTTCGCCTCCTCGGTCGACCGATCCCGCGACAAGCACATCGCTGCCAAACATCTCATTGCGGCTGCAAAGCGCCTGGCACCAGGTGGGCGCCTGGTGGCGATCATGCCGCCGGGGTTCACGCCCGAACGCGATGCCGCGCATTGGTCCCGCGCCTGCGGTCTCCTGACGCCACGATTGGCGCTGACGATGCCGGGGCAGGTCTACCGCAAGCTCGGCACCTCTGT